>NZ_CP036172.1:2441258-2746416 GCF_017357525.1 Methanofollis aquaemaris
CACCCTTCACGGGTGTGTGGATTGAAATCCGTTGTTTTACCTCAATCAGGGTAAGGAGCGGCAAGGTCACACCCTTCACGGGTGTGTGGATTGAAATTGAGGGCGGCGGATTGGGCTCCTGGGTGGATAGAGTCACACCCTTCACGGGTGTGTGGATTGAAATGCCACCAAAGGCCCTTTTTACGACGACGACACCGGTCACACCCTTCACGGGTGTGTGGATTGAAATAGAGGAAACGGCTGAACGTATCGCTGAGGCTTCGAAGTCACACCCTTCACGGGTGTGTGGATTGAAATTTTCGTTTAACAGAGGCTCAAGATAGGTGGGAGCCGTCACACCCTTCACGGGTGTGTGGATTGAAATCCGCCTCAGGTGGAGTTTTTCTCTATCACGGCGGACGTCACACCCTTCACGGGTGTGTGGATTGAAATCCGATAGCGCCGGGAACATTGCTCACATTTAACGTCACACCCTTCACGGGTGTGTGGATTGAAATTGCGCAGAGATGGACGACTACGACTCTGATGAGCGTCACACCCTTCACGGGTGTGTGGATTGAAATACCAGGGAAGCGGGCGTGTTGACTCTGGACCACTGTCACACCCTTCACGGGTGTGTGGATTGAAATTCCAATCGCTCCTGGCACGTTGCTCACATTCAACGTCACACCCTTCACGGGTGTGTGGATTGAAATTCTACTATCCTAAGTGGAGACCACCCCACACAATGTCACACCCTTCACGGGTGTGTGGATTGAAATTCTACTATCCTAAGTGGAGACCACCCCACACAATCGTCACACCCTTCACGGGTGTGTGGATTGAAATCTGAAGATATCGTGGGATTTGCCGAGAAAGCGGGGTCACACCCTTCACGGGTGTGTGGATTGAAATCGTGAGCTGCTCGATGATCCTTGTAACCGTCTCCGTCACACCCTTCACGGGTGTGTGGATTGAAATTTCAGATGCGGCCGGGAATGACTTGGTGTAAATGTCACACCCTTCACGGGTGTGTGGATTGAAATTACCCTCCTGACGTCCTGAGGGCAAACGCTGCCGTCACACCCTTCACGGGTGTGTGGATTGAAATTCCGAATAAAGGCTCGAATGCCACCGGAAAAACAGTCACACCCTTCACGGGTGTGTGGATTGAAATACCACCAGCACCACCAGCCAGATCCCCAGGTGGACGTCACACCCTTCACGGGTGTGTGGATTGAAATTGGAGAGAGGTGGATGGTCTGCCAGTAGGAGGTACGTCACACCCTTCACGGGTGTGTGGATTGAAATTGAGACTCCAGGACGTCGAAACCCTCCGGGATCGTCACACCCTTCACGGGTGTGTGGATTGAAATCAGACCGGCGCCCTCACGGAGGAATCGGCGTCGGTGTCACACCCTTCACGGGTGTGTGGATTGAAATTCTCCCCGCCTCCCCTTTGTGGCCCTGCTGATCGTCGTCACACCCTTCACGGGTGTGTGGATTGAAATCTACTTGGATTCAGGAGTGTGAATTCTCGTTCTCCAGTCACACCCTTCACGGGTGTGTGGATTGAAATCTCGATGGATCGGGCAAAGGGGAAGAGACCCGTGTCACACCCTTCACGGGTGTGTGGATTGAAATTTCCAGGCAATCATTGACCGGCTCGCGTCTGACGTCACACCCTTCACGGGTGTGTGGATTGAAATCCCTGCACCGGAGAAGACGCCGATCTGATCGCCGTCACACCCTTCACGGGTGTGTGGATTGAAATAGGCAGTTCGTGGATCGACGGCGACGCGTATACGGTCACACCCTTCACGGGTGTGTGGATTGAAATACAAACAGCGCAAGCCGCTTGGTATCGGCGCCCGTCGTCACACCCTTCACGGGTGTGTGGATTGAAATTTAACTTGGACCGTTACGGGGACATCAGGATTGTTGTCACACCCTTCACGGGTGTGTGGATTGAAATGTCAGACTGATCACCTGCCGGTTGCGTGGGTGATGGTCACACCCTTCACGGGTGTGTGGATTGAAATTCTTGGAGCCATCCAGTAGGGCCAGTCATATATGTCACACCCTTCACGGGTGTGTGGATTGAAATATCGATGCACACCGAGAACCGCGCCCCGGTCTTGGTCACACCCTTCACGGGTGTGTGGATTGAAATAGGAAATGGGGGATTACGACAAGACGCCCCTTGACAGTCACACCCTTCACGGGTGTGTGGATTGAAATTCTCTCAAGGCTGCACGGGCCGCATCCGCAACGGGGGGTCACACCCTTCACGGGTGTGTGGATTGAAATTCGCTGGAGGTCAACCCGACCATCTCAGATGATGTGTCACACCCTTCACGGGTGTGTGGGTTGAAATAGCCACAACAAGAGTAGGGTGCCGCCCAGGATCAGGTCACACCCTTTCACAGGTGCGTGTATTGAATCCCCCACAGGCAATTCAGGTATGGAGTCCATGGTCGCCCCCTTGAAGAGTGCGTGGATTGAAATGTTGTGCTTGTAATACACTAAAACTGAAACGAATGTCATACTCTTCATGGGTATGTGGATTGAAATATTGTTGATTACATGAATAACCTTCAAACCAAACGGTCGTACTCTTTATAGGTGCGTGGATTGGAATCTCCCCCGCATTGGCCGGGGAGGCGCTTTTTTCCGGGTCTCTGACTTGAACATATGCTTATCCACTCCGCATTTGAGATATAATGAATAATATTATCGTGTAGTATATTCGAAGTAATATCAATGCCTCGTATGGCGTATTATGCTCACACGACAAATAATCCGGATAAATCCGACTGGCAACCCCTCAGAGACCATCTGATACACGTTGCAGACCTCGCATCGACCTTCGCAGAGGACTTCAGTGCCGGCGAGTTTGCGTATGCCGGCGGTCTGCTGCACGACCTCGGAAAATATTCTCCAGAATTTCAGAGACGCTTGGAAGGCACCCCCATCGGCGTCGACCATTCCACCGCCGGTGCACGGGAGGCACGGTCCCGCTACCATCCGGCCCACAGTCGGATCCTGGAATATATCATCACCGGTCATCACGGAGGGCTTCTCAATTATGGGAACAGCGAGAGCGGACTCGAAGAGCGCCTTTTGAAATCATATCTGCCGGACTACTCGGCCTACCGCGATGAAGTTTCAGTCCCTGACCTGAATGGGGCTCGCGTCGCCGCGCAACCCCTTCAGAACACCATCGGGTTCACGTTCTCGTTCTACACTCGCATGCTCTACTCGTGCCTGGTCGATGCAGACTCTCTGGATACCGAAGCATTCACCAGCCCTGAAAAGTCCGGTCTCAGAGGCCGGTACGATCCGTTCGAACTCCTCTCCAAAAAATTCGAGGACCACATGAACACCGTGCAGGCACGTGCCGAGGAGAGCGCGATCAACCGGTATCGACGGTCGATCCTGGAGCAATGCAGAAAAAAAGCGACCTTCCCACCTGGGATGTTTACCCTGACCGTCCCCACCGGGGGAGGGAAGACCCTCTCGTCCATGGCATTTGCCCTGGACCACCTGAAACAGAACGACCTGAAAAGGATCTTCTACGTCATCCCCTATACCAGCATCATCGAGCAGAACGCCAGGGTTTTCAGGAATATCTTCGGTGGTCAAAACGTGCTGGAACATCACAGCAACTTTGACCCGGCGAAGGTCCTGCCTGAAGAGGACGCTTCGACAGAGGAGACACTCAGACTCTCATCCGAGAACTGGGACATGCCCATCGTCGTCACCACCAACGTCCAGTTCTTCGAGTCGCTCTTCTCCAGCAAACGGTCCAGGTGCAGAAAACTGCACAACCTGGCAAAGAGCGTGATCATCCTTGACGAGGCCCAGATGCTCCCGACCGAGTATCTGAGACCCTGCCTCGCGGCACTCTCCGAACTTGTCGGGAACTATGGTTCGACGGTCGTCATCTGCACGGCAACGCAGCCGAAACTCGGCGAACTGCTGGACGAACGACTCAACCCGGTTGAGATCACCGATTCGCCGGAAGAACTCTACGAGGCCTTCAGGCGCGTGCAGGTGCGCAACCTCGGTGACCTGGACGACGTCGCCCTCTCCGACCGATTGAGGGCGCACCGGCAGGTGCTCTGCATCGTCAACACCCGGAACCACGCGAAGAAACTCTACGACGCCCTCAAGGATTCGGGGGCATGCTATCATCTCAGCGCCAGGATGTGCCCGGCGCACCGGAGTGCGGTTCTGGATGAGATCAAAAAGCAGTTGAAAGCAGGTGTCGAGTGCCGCGTCATCTCGACCCAGCTCATCGAGGCCGGGGTGGACATCGACTTTCCGGTGGTGTATCGGGCAATGAGCGGCGTCGATTCCATCGCTCAGGCGTCGGGCCGTTGCAACCGCGAGGGAAATCTGGAGTTCGGGGAGGTCTATCTCTTCAGGTCCACCGAACCCCACGGCCGGGCGACCAGCTGGCAACGACGGGTCGCCGAGATCGGTGAGATGACCCTCGAAACTACCGATGATCCCCTCTCTCTCCCGGCGGTGGCGGATTACTTCCGGAAACTCTACTTCTATGAAGGGGACGACGGGCTTGACAGGAAGAAGATCCTCTTGTCCCTTGAGGATGAGGGAAATCTTAGATTTCCGTTTGAGGACGTCGACGCGGCGTTCAGGATCATCGAGGCAGGAACCAAAGAGGTCATCGTCCCCTATGACAAAAATGCCGAATCGGTCATACAGGAACTCAAGGGTACCTCCTGTCCATGGAAAGTCGCACGAAAACTCCAGCCCTATACGGTCAGCGTCTATGCCCAGGAGTTTAGAGCACTGGAAGAAGCGGGTGCCCTGGAGTCTATTGGCGGCCAGTATTATGTACTGAAAGATAAAGAGCGTTATTCTGAGAAAACAGGGCTTGAAAACTCATATCAGAAAATATATACGTATGACGGTTCATTGTCGATTACATGAAAGGAGGTGATTGCTATAGGTTTTGGAATTTGTTTAAAAGTCTGGGGAGACTACGCCTGCTTCACGCGTCCTGAAATGAAGGTCGAACGGGTGAGTTATGACGTAATGACTCCCTCGGCGGCACGGGGCATTCTCGAAGCGATCTACTGGAAGCCCGCGATCTGCTGGAAGATCGACAGGATCCATGTCATGAACCGGATCGCGTACGACAATATCCGCAGGAATGAAGTTCTCGGAAAAATTCCTGCAGCAAAAGTGAAGTCCGCCCTCAAGGGCAAGGACGTCCAGCTCTATCAGGACTCGAATGAAGCCCGCGTCCAGCGTGCCTCTCTTCTGCTCCGTGATGTCTGTTACTGCATCGAGGCGCACTTCGAACTGACCGAGAAGGCGGGACCGGACGACACGCCTGAGAAGCACTACAATATTGCGCTCCGGAGGATGAGACGAGGACAGTGTTTCCATCATCCCTATCTCGGGTGTCGCGAGTTTCCCGCTCGGTTCGAACTCATCGAAGGGACGGTCCCGCCCTCATGCCACACCGGGGAGAGGGATCTCGGGTTTATGCTCTATGACATCGATTTTGCCGACGATATGAGACCTGTCTTCTTCAGGGCCAGGATGGTCGACGGCGTCATCGATGTTAGAGAGTGTCTGGGCGCCGGAGGTGTCTCGTGATCATTCAGGCTCTCTGCCGGTATTACGATATTTTAGAGCGCGACGAGAGCGTGAAGATTGCCAGGCCTGGGTACAGCCGGGCACCGGTCTCGTTCGCCCTTGTCCTCTCCGATGACGGCGAGATGACGCACATCGTCGACCTCAGGAGTGATGATAAGAAGCCGAGGCCGCAGGAGATGGATGTGCCCCTCCAGCCTTCTCGCGCCAACAGTATTGCCCCGTATTTCGCGTGTGACAATGCGAAGTACGTCTTCGGCGTTGAAAAACTGAAGATCAAAGAGTTTGAGAAGAAGTTTGCGAAAAATGCTGCCAATGGGGATTCGCAGGACGCTCTGGTCCTGGAGAAGGATGACAAAGAAGTTGTCCTGATCTCTCAGCGTTCCAGAGATTGCTTTGAGGCCTTCAAGGCCCTCCACCATGAGGTGCTCGACGGTCTGGACGACGCCGGTGTCAGAAGTTTTCTGAAGTTCCTGGATGGGTGGGACCCTGCATCGTTCCTCGGCCATCCGAAGGTTCTCCGGTACAAGGACGAGATCCTCAATGGCGGGAGCTTCGTCTTCGAGTGCGGAGGGGGCTACCTGCACAGGAACGGTGCAATCCGACGTGCCTGGGAGGGGCACTTCTCCAATGAAAACGACGGTGACGGTTCTGCTGCTCAGTGCCTGGTAAGCGGGGATGTGGAGCCGATCGCCAGGTTGCATCAGAAGATTAAGGGGGTGGTCGGCGCTCAGACTGCAGGGGCGTCGCTGGTCAGTTTCAATGACAGAGCCTTCGAGTCATATGGGAAAGACCAGAGTTACAATGCGCCGGTCGGCGAGACCTCGATGTTCAAGTACACGACGGCGCTGAACCATCTTCTTGCGCATCAGGAGAACCGGATGGGTATCGCCGATACGACGACGGTCTTCTGGGCTGAGACACAGGACCGGACCTGTGAAGACCTGGCACGTTTCCTGATGAACCCTCGTGAGGAGGAGGCCGTCCCCGAAAACGATGAACCCGCCGACGGTGCGAGGGTCAGGGATAAAAAAACACGCAAACTGGTCGGAGACATTCTCAAGAAAGTGAGGTCTGGCCAGAAGATCAATCAGGCAGATATCCACACCGACCCGGAGACAAACTTCTACATCCTTGGTCTCTCTCCCAACAATGCGAGACTTGCGGTGCGGTTCTGGTATATGGACAGTTTTGGAAATTTTGTTGACCGGGTCGGCCGTCACCACCTGGATATGGAGATCATCAAAGGTGATTTCAGCCCGAAATATGTCTCGATATCCCGATTGTTGAAAGCGACCCTGCCGAAGGGGTCGAAGGACCAGAAATCCCAGCCAAAGACTGTTCAAAAAGTGTCGCCGCTTCTTGGCGGCCTGGTTATGAATGCGATCCTGAAAAACCAGCCCTATCCGGTCCAGATGTACGGTGCGGTCCTGAACCGCGTGAAGGTGGGGCGGTCGATCGATGCCGTGCAGGCCGGGTTTATCAAAGCATATCTGCTGAGAATGTGCCGGGCCGGTGGAACGAAATTACAGGAGGATTTGATTACTGTGAGTCTGAATGAAGAGAGTCCAGATGTGCCGTACCGTCTTGGAAGGCTGTTTGCCGTCCTTGAAAAGGCACAGAACGACACGAACGGAGAGATGAAGAGCACCATCAACAGCAAGTATTTCAGCAGTGCGTCGTCGACGCCGGCCGTGGTATTCCCGGTTCTGCTCAAACTTGCCCAGCACCACATCGCCAAGTCCGAGTGGGGGTTCAAGTCGAACAAGTCCATCGAAGAGATCCTGTCGGGAGTTGACGGGTTCCCTGCATATCTGAACCTTGAAGAGCAGGGCATGTTCATGCTGGGTTATTATCATCAGCGCAAGGCATTTTTCCAGAAGAAAGAGGAGACTCCGGTTGAGGAGGCTAAATCATGAGTGAGATTATCAAAAATCGGTATGAGTTTGTATTGCTGTTCGATGTCGAGAACGGGAACCCGAACGGCGATCCCGACATGGGCAATATGCCCCGGATCGACCCGCAGACTGGCAACGGCATCGTGACCGACGTATGTCTCAAGAGGAAGATCAGAGACTACGTGGACCTTGTCAGGGACGGAGTTCCGGGGTATGATATCTATGTCAAGACGGGCGCCGTCCTCAATGATCAGCACAGGAAGGCCTATGACTATCTCGGGATCGAGCCCTCCAAGAATAAACCGGGTGATTCCAGACTGACTGAGTTCATGTGTGAGAATTTCTTTGACATCCGCACGTTCGGTGCCGTGATGACGACGGAAGTGAACTGCGGGCAGGTCAGGGGGCCGGTGCAGATCAACTTTGCCCGGAGCATGGACCCGGTCTTCCAGCAGGAGGTCACCGTCACCCGGTGTGCGGTCACCAATGAGAAAGACGCTGAAAAGGGTCAGACAATGGGCAAAAAGCAGATGGTGCCCTATGCCCTGTACCGTGCAGAAGGATACATCTCCGCTCACCTGGCCCAGAAGACGACCGGATTCAATGAGGACGACCTGGAACTGCTCTGGGACAGTCTGGTCAATATGTTCGAGCACGACCACTCGGCGGCGCGGGGGAAGATGTCTGCACGCAAACTGATCGTCTTCAAGCACAGGAACGAACTCGGGTGCTGTCAGTCCCACGTCCTCTTTGACGGAGTGAAGGTGGAGCGTCTCTCCGGTGATCTCCCGCCGCGTTCGTTCGGCGATTACCGTGTCACCGTCTCCGACGACGTCCCTGACGGCGTTGAGTTGATCGAAAAATTATGATCCGGAAAAGATATACCGACGACGAGTTGCTCTCGTTGTCAGGTATACAGCATTTCTCTTTTTGTAAGCGGCAATGGGCCTTGATCCATATCGAACGCCAGTGGGAAGATAATCTTCGGACGACAGAGGGTCACTTCTTGCATGAACGGGTGGACGACCCCTATTTTACGGAGAGTCGGGGAGATGTCGTGATCTCACGGGCATTCCCCCTGGTGTCGTATGCGCTCGGGTTCTATGGGGTGGCCGATGTGATCGAGTACACGCGGTCGAAGGAGGGGATCTCTCTGCCCGGCCACGAGGGCCTCTGGACGATGCGGCCGGTCGAATACAAAAGAGGAAAGCCAAAGGTCGATGAACGCGATGAGGTCCAACTCTGTGCCCAGGCGATGTGCCTCGAAGAGATGTTCGGCGTCGAGATCGGGTCAACTGATTTCTATTACCATGAAATTCGGAGAAGGGTGCATCTCGACCTCGCCGATGCGTTACGGGATCGTGTCTGCTCGCTCTCCGACGAGATGCACGACCTTTTCAGGAGAGGGAAAACCCCTGCCGCCGAAAAATCGAGGGCCTGTAGACTCTGTTCTCTTGTCGAGGTCTGTGTCCCGAAGTTGACGACGAAACGTCGCTCTGTCGGGAGATATGTCAGGAACCATGTGAGAGATGCGTGTGAGGGTGATTTCTGATAGGGGCTGTCGGGGGCTGGATTTCGGGAGGAAATCTGGTAGAAACCCTCCAGATCTCCTTCTCAAATCGGGGCGATATCCTCGCGTCTCTTCCGCCCCTCTCGTGGCCGTGCCGGGCGGGCCGGATGTTTGATATTACTTCCGGTCATGTGGGTCATCTGAGGGCAGGGTGAAGCGCGGTTTCCTCGCTGCGCTGGATGAACAACGGCCTCTATGGGCGGATCGGGACCGGGGGCCGGTACGGTCCCGGATCAGGGGTGGGGTTCGTGAAATGGGGGGCGATCTGGGGGTATTTGGGGGTGGATCCCGGTCATGTTCCGGGCTGTAAGATAATTTGGATACCCATAAATCCTCATGAACAGATTCCCCTCCCATGCAAATTCCGGATGAGTGGGTGGGGGGGTTGGTGGTCGGACTCATCTTGCTCGTATTGGGGCAGTTGGTGTTGTCATGGCGGGCATATTATCAATACAAAGATGAAGTTCGGGATCAGATAGACGAAAAAATCAGGAACATCGCCACCTCTCTAGAAACTCAGAACGCCAAAATTGAAAACTGCAACATCCGGATCGAGACCATATACGCGCGCTTGGAGTCCTTTGAAAACAAATACGACCAGGCCGACAAAGAACTCTGGAATAGGACGGATCAGATCGAGAGAAGACTCCAGGATAAGAACTCACAACTGAGGGAAGAATTATTAGCATTGCAGACCACTTCTGACTTGTTGATGAAGGCTGGTCTCCTTGGTTCGGAGGAGATATACAAAAAACGAAGAGGGGATGACTGATGCCGTTGACGCCTGCACAATTTGAAAGGATGGAGTACCTCTTAGGCAAAGTTCAACACACGTCGCTGACCCCATATGAGCAAGATGAATTACGGCGGTATGTTGTCGTTGAGCAACCTGGAGCAGATGACGTTACGTTCGAAACTGTCGTAACGCTGGGACTGATCATCGTCGGTGCATATCTTCTGTACAAATATGTGGAATCAGCGGCCTGAAAATGTCGCGCTGATTCACAGAACCTTTTTCATGCGGCATGACCGGGACGTGCTTCTGGTCCAGTGCCACTTCCCATTTTTCACACGCCTCTGCACGGCCATAACGATTGCCCGGAAGCGATCATGGAGGGTGGGGTGCCGCCCCATGCCTATCTTCGTCGTGGGGTTCCGGGGGCAGCGCCCCCGGCGCGAGACGGCGGTGAAATTCCTTCGGTTGGGGCGGCCTTTCTGGTCTCATGTCTTTTCTGTCAGGATTTCAGAACGTCGCCCCTCCCCTTAACCGCACCGGGACGCTCTACCCTCGAACTCCGGGATTGCGGATTGGGCCGGAGAATTCTATCATCCAATTTCATTCAGATGAAGGGGGCATCCCGACGACCAACCGCCCGATTATCAGCCGGGTGTACCACCGAAAATAACATCCCGGAAAATACTCACAATCATCAGAAAACAACAAAAACAAAGAGAAGCAATGGGCCCGGTGCGACTCGAACGCACGACCTCCCGGTTATCAGCCGGGTGCACCACCGACTATGCTACGGGCCCTCTTCGGTGCCTGTTAGTGCCTGTAAATGTTGTACGAACACAGATTTAAAGGTTGCGCCGTTTCCTGCCCCACGACCCCCCATCGTGAGGGATCATTAAAAAGGAGTCAGGCGTACATACCATGGGACGCAGAATATGGTGAAACGATACCTCCTTGGGAACGAAGCCATCGCCCATGCCTGCATCGAGGCGGGCATCGACTTCGCGAGCGGCTATCCCGGAACACCGTCGTCCGAGGTGGTCGACACACTCAGGGCGCAGAAGGAGCGGGAGTTCTACATCGAATGGTCGGTGAACGAGAAAGTGGCCTTCGAGAACGCCCTCGCCGCATCCTGGTGCGGGCTCCGCTCGATGGTGACCATGAAGCACGTGGGCCTCAACGTCGCCGCCGACCCCCTGATGACCAGCGCCTACACCGGGGCGAAGGGTGGGTTCGTCGTCCTCTCGGCCGACGATCCTTATGCCCACTCCTCGCAGAACGAGCAGGACACCCGGCGCTACGCTCACTTCGCAAAGATCCCCTGCATGGTCCCCGCGAGCGTGCAGGAGGCGCACGACATGATGAAGGACGCCTTCGCCCTCTCCGAAGCGGTGGGCCTGCCGGTGCTGTACCGGCCGACGACCAGGATCTGCCACTCCAAGGGCGACGTCGACCTGGCCGAGGCGAGCGAGGAGCACCGCACCGGCGCCTTCGAGAAGGACCCGACGCAGTACGTCGTGGTCCCGGCGCACACCCGCGTGCTCCACAAGAAACTCAACGAGAAGCAGCCCGCGGTCAGGAAGGCCGTCCACGCCCTCGGGTACAACACCGCCGAGGTCCGCGGCAAGACCGCGGTCGTCGCCTGCGGGATCGCCGCCTCCTATGTCCGCGAGGTGCTCCCGGCCGACGTCTCCTTCATGAAGATCGGGTGCTTCCCGGTCGACCCGGCCTGGATGGAGGAGTTCGTCCGGGCGCACGAGACCGTGCTGATCGTCGAGGAGGGCGCACCGATCGTCGAAGAGCGGCTGCGCCAGCTCTCCTGCGGCGTGAAGGTCTTCGGGCAGATGGACGGCACCGTCCCCAAAGAGGGCGAGTTCTCCCCTGCCCTCGTCGCCGAGATGATGGTGAAGGCCGGGATCCTCGCGGCCTCGCCCTTCCAGGCTCCCGCCGCCGCGGCCCCCGGCCTCCCGCCGCGGCCCCCGGTCCTCTGTGCCGGATGCCCCCACCGCTCGGTCTTCTACGCGATCAAACGGGCCTTCCCTGACGGCATCTACCCCTCTGACATCGGGTGCTACACCCTCGGCCTCCAGCTCGGCACCGTGGACACCACCATCTGCATGGGCGCCTCGGTCACCGTCGGGAGCGGGATCGCCCACTCTGGTGAAGAACGGCCGGTCGTCGCCACCATCGGCGACTCGACCTTCCTCCACACCGGTATCCAGGGCCTCATCAACGCGGTGTACAACAACGCCGAGATGACCCTCGTCATCCTGGACAACCGGATCACCGCGATGACCGGCCACCAACCCAACCCCTGCACCGGGGAGACGGCGATGGGCGCGTCGAGCGTCCCGGTCTCCCTCGAAGCCCTCTGCCGGGCCTGCGGGGTGCAGTTCGTCGAGACCGTCGACCCCTACGACTTCACCGCCTCCCTCCAGGTGCTCAAGGAGGCAAAGGCGCGGCCCGGCGTCAAGGTGGTCATCGCCAAACAGGCCTGCGTCATCACCGCGAAGCGGGCGAAGGTCAGGCGGGGTCGGTACGTCGTCGACCCCGAGGTCTGCACCGCGTGCGGCGCCTGCCTCAGGTTCGGGTGCCCGGCCATCGGGCGCGACGAGAACGATAAGGCCGTGATCAATGAACTCTGCAACGGCTGCGGGGTCTGCGCCGACCTCTGCCCCACTGGCGCCATCGGAAAGGAGGGACGGAGATGAGCAGCAGTTTTGACGTACTGATCGTGGGTATCGGCGGGCAGGGCACCATCCTTGCCTCGAACATCATCGGCGAGGCCTGCCTCATCGAGGAGACCCCGATCAAGGGCGTGGAGACCCACGGCATGGCCCAGCGCGGCGGGTCGGTGGAGAGCCACGTCAGGATCGGCGGGGAGTTCGGCCCCCTCATCGTGCCGGGCGGCGCCGACCTGATGATCGCCCTCGACCTCCTGGAGGCGGTGCGCTACCGCCACTATCTCAAGAAGGGAGCGCGGATAATCGCCAACGACCACACCGTCGTCCCCACCTCGGTCCACATGCAGAGCCTCGATATGCCGGGCCGCGACGCCCTCGTCGCCGACCTCGCCGACTTCGACCTCACCCTGGTCGACGCCGCCGACCTGGCGGCCGAAGCAGGCAACCTCATCGTGCAGAACGTCGTGATGCTCGGCGCCGCGGCGCCCTCCTTCCCGCTCAAACCCGAGAGCCTGGAAGAGGCGGTGCGGCGCTCGGTCCCGCCAAAGACCCTCGACCTCAACCTCAGGGCCTTTGCCCTGGGGCGTGAGGCCGGGCTGAAGAAGGAATAAGAGGGGACTTTTCCCCTCGGTTTTTTTGAGCGGATGAACGCGGGAGCGGAGCGGCCGTCTTCGATCTCTTGTTTTCTCTTTCAGGTGTCGCTGCGGGGGTTCGGGTTCCCTGTAGTATGAGGATAGGGGCGGACGGCACACCCCCAGAGAGATGGGAGAGGGCTCACCGGATCCGCCTCATCGCCGCCCCCGCCTATCGCCACCGTCGAGGGTTCGGGTTCCCCGAACCCTCGTATTATGAGGATAGGGGTGGCGGCATATCGTAGAAAATATGGGCTCTGGAGAATTGCTCATGAGGCGAACGCATGCCTCAAGCATATGTGATGAAAATGTTTCGTCGTTCGATCGCTCTTTTTCAAGACTGAAGAACCGATGGGGATCGTGTTCCATCGCCACCCCCCCGCCAAAAAGTACCATGGGGCCCCATCACCTCCGCAAAAAAATTATTTCGATTTCGCTTCTTCCTTCAAGAACGCGACGGTCTTGCCCAGCGCCTCGACCGTCTCCTCCTCGCCGGTGAGATACTCCTTAAGGGCGCGGTAGAGCATGAGCATCAGGTCGTAGCCGTAGATCTCCACCGCCTCCGCCGGGGTGAGGGGGCAGAAATACGAGTCGACCATCTGACCGTCGGCACTGTACATCAGTTCGGCGAACTCCCCCTTCTCGGTGAGGACGCAGTACTGGTCGGCCACCTTCTTGCTCGCATCGTCGGGACGGTACGGCATCGGGTCGGTCTTGCCCAGCACGATCATCTTCTCCCGGTAGTACAGGGGCTTGAAGATCTGCCCCTGTGCGTCCTGCCGCCCGGCCTCGAGGAGGCTGACCCCGACCTCACCGATGAGGGGCGCCGCCATCTCGCCCATCCGCACGAGCAGGTCGGCCTCCTGTCCGGCAAGGTCGCCGGCGAGATGTTCCTTCTCCTCTTTCGCCGCTTTGATCCGGTTGATAAGGGCCGCAAGCCCCGCTTCGATCTCGTCCATGCCTAGTGCTCCGTTGATACTGAGTTAGGTTTCTCACTATATGTAGATCCTTCTTTCAGCCTTCCGGTCATGTACACCGTCCGGTTCCCGGTGACCTCCACCTCGATCCACGTCCCCGGCCTCAGGTCTCCCTGGACCACGATCTCGCGGTAGGCCTGGTCGCGGGCCACCACCGAGCCCGGCCGCTTCTGCCCGACCACCACCGCCCGCACGACCCGGCCCAGCACCGCCTCGTTCTTCTCGGAAAAGATCCGTTTGACCGTTGCGTCGAGAAGCCGTGAACGCGCCTTCACCACCCGTCCGGGCACCTGCTTCATCTCGGCCGCCGGCGTGCCCGGCCGCACCGAGTAGCGCGTGATGTTCACCTTGTCGGGCCTGACCCGCTCGACCATTGCGAGGGTCTCGGCAAAGTCCTCCTCGGTCTCGGTCGGGTAGCCGACGATGATGTCGGTGCAGATCCGCACCCCCGGCACCCCGGCCCTGAAGGTCGCGACGATCCGCTCGAACTCCTCGACTGTGTTGCCCCGCCGCATCGCCGCGAGCACCCGGTCACACCCCGACTGGACCGGGAGATGAATGAACGAGAAGACCTTCTCGTCCCGGCACGCCTCTACCAGGGAGTCGAGCGAGTCCAGTACCGTCGCCGGGTTCATCATCCCGAGGCGCAGCCTGAACTCGCCCGGCACCGCCGTCATCGCCCGCACCAGGTCGGGCAGACGCCCGTCCCCGTCCAGGTCCATCCCCCAGGCGCTCACGTCCTGCGCCGTCACCTGCACCTCCGCGACGCCGTCCTCCGCCAGGGCCGCGAGATCTCCACAAATCCTATCAACCGGCCTGCTCTTCAGCCTCCCCCGCGCCGCACGGGTGATGCAGTAGGCGCACCGGCCCATACACCCGGAGGAGACCTGGAGGATCCCGACCGCGCCCCCGGTCTTCGCACACCCTGCCGGCCAGCGCCGGTCGATCTCGGCCGGGAGGACGAGGTGCGCATGCGGCGCCGCGGCCAGGATCGCATCGCCCATGACCACCGGCATGCACCCGGTGACCACCAGGTCGCGGTCCGCGCACGCTCCGATCCGCCTGAGCATCTCCCGCTCGGTCCGGCCGATGACGATACAGGTGTTGATGACGACCAGATCGGCCGCCTCCGGATCGTCGACGACGGTGCACCCCTGCCCCTCCAGGATGCCGGCCAACCGGTGAGAATCGGCCTGGTTGTAGGTGCATCCGTAGGTCTCGATCCACACCCGCCTGTCCCTGAACTCGTCCATCCCTATACCCTCTGTTCCCACCCCATATCAGTCTGCAGACTGCGGCCGCAGAGGGCGCCGGATCCTCCCCAGCACAACCCTTAACCCCCCTTCCACCTATCATATACAGATGCTCACCATAGGCCTGCTGGGGTGCGGCAATATCGGGAATATCATAATTAAAAATCATGTAGGAGTCGATATTGTCGCCCTTTTTGACCAGATGCCAGGACGTGCAGAGGAGGCCGGGAAACTCTGCGACGCGAAGGCGTTTGGAAATATCGAAGACTTTCTCAATGAAGACTACGATATCGTTGTTGAAGCGGCTTCCATCGATGCCGCTCAGAAATATGCAGCCTCGGTTCTTGAACATGGGAAAGACCTTGTCGTCATGAGTGTCGGGGTTTTCGCAGACGAATTGTTCAGGCAGGAGATCATCGACCTCGCCTCGTCTCTCGGCAGAAAGATCTATATTCCGAGCGGGGCGATCTTCGGACTCGACAACCTCAAGATCGGGCAGGTCTCAGGGATCACCAGACTGCTGCTGCGCACGACCAAGAACCCGCGGTCCCTCAATATCGAAGAGTGCGCCGAACGCACGTGCCTCTTCTCAGGGATGGCGAACGAGTGCATCAAGCACTATCCCAAGAATACCAACGTCTCGGTCGCCCTCGAACTCGCCGCCGGACGGGATGTGGAAGTGGAACTCTGGGCCGACCCGAGCGTCGACAGGAACGTGCACGAGATCTTCATCGAAGGGGACTTCGGTGAGGCGACGATCACCGTGAAGAACCTGCCGAGTCCTGACAACCCGGCGACAAGTTATCTTGCCGCGCTCTCGATCGTGACCCTGCTCAAGAACCTCGGCGAACCGATGAGAGTGGGAACATGATCCAGGATGAAATACGGAAACTCAAAGAAGAACAGGGCGCGGTAATCCTCGCCCACAACTACCAGATACCTGAGGTCCAGGAGATCGCCGATTTTGTAGGCGACAGCCTGGAACTTGCGATCAAGGCCAAGGAAGCCACGGCTGACGTGCTCGTCTTCTGCGGGGTCGAGTTCATGGCCGAGACGGCGAAGATCCTCAACCCGTCGAGGAAGGTGCTCCTCCCGGTGAAGAATGCCGGGTGCCCGCTCGCTGACTGTCTCACCCCAGAGATGGTCCGCGAGGCGAAGGCCCGCCACCCGAACGCCGCCGTCGTGCTGTACGTCAACTCGACGATCGAGTCGAAGGCCGAGGCCGATATCACCTGCACCTCGGCGAACGCCGTCGAGGTGGTGGAGTCCCTCGCCGAGAAGACGGTGCTCTTCGGGCCGGACGCCAACCTGGCGCACTATGTCGCAGAGCAGGTGTCGGGGAAGACGATCATCCCCCTCCCCGCGGACGGTCACTGTCCGGTCCACCGGGAATACACCCTTGCCGACGTCGAGGCCGCCCATGCGAGGGGCGACGCCGTGGTCTGCCACCCCGAGTGCGACCCTGAGGTGCAGGAGGCCTCCGACCTCGTCGCCTCGACCGGCGGGATGGCCAGGCAGGCGCACCTCCACCAGAACTGGACGGTGCTCACCGAGGAGGGGATGGCCTACCGTCTCGGCCGCCTCTTCCCCGACCGCACTTTCCATGCCGTCGAGGGAGTCGTCTGCGAGGACATGAAGCGCACGACCCTCGAAGACGTGCGCCGGGCCCTCGAGACCGGGGAGTACGAGGTGACGATCGACGAGGAGATCGCCGACCGCGCCCGGAAGGCCATCGAACGGATGATCGCCCTCAGGGGGTGAAAAACACGACCGTCGACCTCGGGCGCCTCATCTCGTTCCTGGAGGAGGACGCTCCCTTCGGGGACATCACCTCCGAGGCCGTGGTGCCCGCGGACGCCGTGCTCACGGCCGGGGTCAGGACGCGGGAGCGATGCGTCGTCGCCGGACTCGAGGAGGGCGTCGCCCTCTTCAGGCATCTCGGCGTCGAGGCCGAGGCGAAGGTCGAGGACGGGGCGGAGGTCGACCCCGGCACGACGGTGATGACCGTCTCCGGGCCGGCCCGCGCCGTGCTCCTGGGCGAGCGCACCGTCCTCAACCTCATCGGTCGGATGAGCGGGATCGCCACCGCGACAAGGGAGGTGGTGCGGGCGGTGGAGGCCGTCGACCCGCATCTCAGGGTCGCCTCCACCAGGAAAACCGCACCCGGACTCCGGGCCCTCGACAAGAAGGCCGCGGTCCTCGGCGGCGGGGAGGGCCACCGCCGCTCTCTCTCCGACATGTTCCTCATCAAGGACAACCATCTCGGCCTCGTCGGGTTCGAGGAGGCGGTGCGGCGGGCACGGGCCTACTCGGTCTATCACAAGGTGGAGATCGAGGTGGAGACTGTGGAGGACGCCGTCGTAGCCGCCAGGGCCGGGGCGGACCTGATCCTCCTCGACAACATGACGCCCGCCGCGGTCTCCGCCGCCGTCGAGGCACTCAAGGCGGCCGGTCTGCGCGACCGCGTCCTCATCGAGGTTTCGGGCGGGATCACGCCGGAGACCGCCCCAAAGTATGGAGGGACGGGGGCGGATCTCGTCAGCATGGGAGCCCTGACCCATACGGTCCGGAATGTGGACGTGGGGCTCGATATCGTCTGAAATTCGGTATGCTCGGGGGGGCGCGCTTCTCGTTGTAGCAAGGCGTGGCGGGAAGTTTGATAAGATTTCACACCGTAGTGATTAAGTCATTTCAGGATTGGAGCATGGGAGCACATATTCGGGACACCAATAGCCAGGAAGGTGAGATAGAAGATTCTCTGGCAGACGAGATCGAGGGGTTGATCCTCGACCTCAAGGATCCGAACCTCGCCGCCAGGTGGGAGGCGGTTGCCTCCCTCGTGGAGATCGGGGTACCTGCTGTCCCGCGGCTCATCGAAGCGCTCCAGGACCAGAACAAATACGTGCGCTGGGGTGTGGCCGAGGCCCTCGGCAAGATCGGGGACGAGCGGGCGGTCGGGGCCCTGGTCAGGGTATTGAGAGATAAAGATAAGGACGTCCGCTGGAAGGCGGCGATCAGCCTCGGCGGGATGCAGGCCTCGGACGCTGTCTGCGCCCTGATCAAGGCGCTCAGGGACGACGATCCGGACGTCAGGTGGGGGGCGGCGACCGGACTTGGCGAGATCGGGGATCCGAGAGCGGTGGAGTATCTCCTCGACGCCCTCGACGAGAAGGACGGGCCCGACGGCCGGGATGGGATCGTCTTCGCCCTCGGCGAACTCGGCGACCGCCGGGCGGTCGGTCCCCTCATCGAGGCCCTGGACGACAAAAATTACGAGATCAGGTTCGAGGCCGCAAAAGCCCTCGGCAAGATCGGCGACCCCGCAGCCGAAGAGCCCCTCCTCGATCACCTCAGGGACCGGAACTGGGAGGTGAGGCTTGTCGCCGCGGAGGCGGTCGTCAAGATCGGCGGCACCGACGTGACCGACTCGCTTCTCGCCCTCCTCACCGACAACTCGGCCGACGTGCGAAGGACGGCCGTCGAGATCCTCGGGGAGATCGGGGATCTCAGAGCTGTGGAACCGCTCGTCGCCGTCCTCAGGCACGACGAGAACTGCCGGTACGAAGCCGCGGAGGCACTCGGCAAGATCGGGGACATCAGGGCCTTTGTTCCGCTCCAGCAGGTCTACGACTTCTGCGACCCCTGCGTCAAGGTCGCGGTCCTCAACTCGCTCACGGCAATCCGAATGAAAAACAGGAATCTCGCTGACCCGCAGGTCAGCGGACAATAAGCACCGGGGTCTCGATCTCCCCGCTGATCTCGCCCAGGGTGCTGCCAAGTTGCAGACGGCCGGTCCGGCCGTGGGCGCCCATCACGACGAGCGAGTACCCCCCGGCGTTGACCTCCCTGACGATCTCCTCTCTTCTACTCCCTTCGGCGACTCTGGAGGTGCACCGGCATCCTTCCTCCGCGCAGTACACCTTGAGGTTCTCGAGCTCGTCTTTGAGACTCTGGTGCATCGAGTCCCAGATATTCTGTTCGTAGGTTCCGATGATCTCGCACCGGTCGCTCTGGGTGCAGTAGTTGAAGGCCATCACCCGCGCCTCCCGCCGGTCCATGACGCTGAGGAGAACGATCTCGGAGTCTTTTTTCCGTTTTGCAATTGAGACGGCGTGCAGTGCCGCTTTGTGACCCCACTTGGAGCCGTCGATGAGTGCCAGTATCTTCATTCCATCACCACATGAAGCGCAGCCAGAGGAGGCCGAGGCCGATCGTCACGCTGAGGAAGAGGACGATCATCCCTACCTTCAGGAATTCGATGAAGCTGATATTTATGCCTTCCCGCTCGGCGACCCCGAGGACCACCACATTTGCCGAAGCGCCGATGGCCGTCCCGTTTCCGCCGAGACATGCGCCCAGGGAGAGGGCCCACCAGAGAGGACCGACGTCCATCGCCGTGCCCATGTCCCTGATGAGAGGGATGAGGGTGGCGGTGAGCGGGATGTTGTCCACGAAGGCCGAGGCGATGGCCGAGAACCATGCGATGATGATCATCGCCTCGCCGGTGGAGGAGACATGGCCGACGACGAAGTTCGCGACCTGGGCAATGAGCCCGGTCTCGACGAGGGCACCGACGATGACAAAGAGCCCGCCGAAGAAGAAGAGGGCGGGCCACTCGATCTTCTCTAGGACTTCTTCGGGCGGCACGCGGCTCCAGAAGAGGATGAGCGCCGCACCGGTCAGGGCCACGACGGCAGGCTCCACCCCGAGTTCGCCGTGGACGAAGAAGAGGACGACGACCAGGAGGATGGTGACCACCGACTTGATGAAGAGCGAGCGGTCCTTGATCGCCGCCCGCTCGTCCAGGCCCTCAAGGGTCCGGACGATCTTCTCCATCGCCTCCTTCCCGACGGCGATCTTCTTGCGGTAGAGGAGGGCCAGGAAGAGGATGACCACCACGAAGTCGACGGCGACGATCGGTCCCATCGTGAAGAGGAAGTCGTTGAACCCGAGGCCGGCGGCCGAGCCGATCATGATGTTCGGGGGGTCGCCGATGAGCGTCGCCGCCCCGCCCACGTTGGAGGCGAAGATCTCGGTGAGGAGGAAGGGGACCGGGTTGAGCTCCATGACTCTCGCGATGTACAGGAGCATCGGGGTGAGGAGGAGCACCGTCGTCACGTTGTCCAGGAAGGCGCTCGTCACCGCGGTCACGAGGGCGAAGAGGACCAGCACCCGCATCGGGCTGCCCTTCGAGAGTTTGGCGGTCTTGATCGCGATGTACTCGAAGAGTCCGCTCCCGCGTGCGGTGTTCACGATGATCATCATCCCCATCAGGAGGAAGATGGTGCCGAGGTCCAGGTATTCGGGGATCTTTTCCCAGGGGACGATCCCGGCGAAGGCGATCACCGCGGCGCCGGCCATCGCCGCCACGGCCCGGTGGATCCGCTCGTCGATGATCAGGGCGTAGGTGAAGAGGAAGATCGCGATGGCGATGAGTTCAGGGCCGGTCATCTCGTCTCCTCTGATTTTTCGTGAGTGTGTGGCTCACATGATCTGGTGTTCGTGTTCTCTGCCTCCCGGAGAAGGTCGATAGTATGAATTGCAGAAGAAGTGTTGTCGCCCCCGCTACATCAGGCTTGCGAAGAAAACGATCATGCCCCGGAATGGGACTGAAAATCCGGTTTTGTTGAGAGCCCCGGCTGTGTAGAATCAAGCATGAGCCGAGCGCACGCTTCAGGCATACTGCATGAAAATCGCTCAGAGTAATGTTACAGAGCGTGGAAGGGCTTGATCCCTCTCCTCACGATCAGGCAACAAGTGGGAATAGAAACCAGCGCCGCCCCCGGCCCCCAGCGCGAGACAACGGAGAAAATTCTTCGAGGGGGCGGCCCTCTGCTCTCGCGCCGTCTCCTGGTGTCGAGTCATCAGTCAAATTTCTGGCCAGGGACTCTTGATCACGCTCTTCATGGCGGAGCAGCGGGCAAGAAAACCGCTTCGTTGCCGCCCTGCCCCTATCTTCGCCGTGGGGGGGGTCCGGGGGGGGTCTCCCCCCGGCGAGAGAGAGCAGGGTAAAGTTTCTCGTTCTTCTGTTGGGGGCGGCCCGTCTGATCGACGTGCCTACCCCCATGCTCCACCAGGGATTGAGAACCCCTGCGTGATTTCTCCGGGAAGACACAAACAGAAGATCGATCCCCTCGACAAAAGCGGGGAGGCCTCTCCTCCGCCCCCAAAAATACGAGTTCCCCCGTCCTCATGTGAACATGAGGAGGAGGATGCCGAGGCCGACGGCCACGGTCACGACGAGGATGAGCATCCCCATCTTGAGGAACTCCATGAACGAGATGGAGATCCCCTCGCGCTCGGCGATCCCGATGACCACGACGTTCGCCGAGGCGGCGATCGCCGTCCCGTTCCCGCCCATGCAGGCGCCAAGAGAGAGGGCCCACCAGAGGGGCTCGACCTCCATCGTCATCCCCATGTCCTGGATGAGAGGGATAAGGGTGGCGGTGAGCGGGATGTTGTCCACGATTGCCGAGGCGATGGCCGAGAACCAGGCGATGATGATCATCGCCTCGCCGGTGGTGTTGACGTGGCTGACCACGAAACCGGCGACCTGTGAGATGAGCCCGGTCTCGACGAGGGCGCCGACGATGATGAAGAGCCCGCCGAAGAAGAAGAGGGCCGGCCACTCGATCTTCTCCAGGATCTCTTCGGGCGGCACGCGGCTCCAGAAGAGGATGATCGCCGCACCGGTCAGGGCCACGATCGCGGGCTCGACTCCGAGACTGCCGTGGACGAAGAAAAGGGCGACGACCAGGAAGATCGTGATCACCGATTTGTTGAAGAGCGAGCGGTCTTTGATCGCCGCCCGCTCGTCCAGGTCGTCGATGGTCTTTGCGATCTTGCTCTGTTCTTCGGGCTCGACCCGCAGCTGTTTGCCGTAGATGAAGTAGAGCATGATCAGCACGATGACCATGTCGACGAGGACGACCGGCCCCATCGTCATGAGGAAGTCGTTGAAGCCGAGGCCGGCGGCCGACCCGATCATGATGTTGGGCGGATCGCCGATGAGCGTCGCCGCCCCGCCCACGTTGGAGGCGAAGATCTCCGAGAGGAGGAAGGGGATCGGGTTGAGCTTCATCAGTTTCGCGATGTAGAGGAGCATCGGGGTGAGGAGGAGCACCGTTGTCACGTTGTCCAGGAAGGCGCTCGTCACCGCGGTCACGATCGAGAAGAGGATCAGCACCCGCATCGGACTGCCTTTCGCGAGTTTTGCGGTCCTGATCGCGATGTACTCGAAGAGCCCGCTCCCGCGAGCGGTGTTCACGATGATCATCATCCCCATCAGGAGGAAGATCGTCCCGAGGTCCAGGTATTCGGGAACCTTTTCCCAGGGGACGACCTGGGTGAAGGTGATCACCGCGGCGCCGGCCATCGCGGCCACGGCCCGGTGGATCCGTTCGTCGATGATCAGTGCGTAGGTGATGAGAAATACGCCTATTGCAATGAGTTCTGCTTCTATCATGGCTGATATCTCTAGTAGACAATGATGGGGATGTCAGCGGTCTGGGCAAGTTTGAGGGTGACCGAACTCAAAGGTGAGATCTCGGTCGTCGAAGCCCCGTACTGCTTCGAGACCACGATCATGTCGTGATCTCCGGCAAGTTCGAGGATGTTCTCATACTTCTTTCCTGAAAAGAGCCTGCTCTTTACCGAGAGCCCTTCTGCTTCAAGTTCTGATACGGTTTGTTTGAGGAGTTCTTCTCCGAAGTTTTCGCGTTTCTGCTTGAAGTCCTGGATCGCCGCCTCGTCGAGGCTGTCCTCGACGATCCTGATTACCTCCATATCGATGATGTACACCAGCGAGACCGTGGCCCCCTTATAGGTCGAGAGGGTCTCGTACAGGGCCGGCGGGATCTCCTTCACAAAGTAGTCGAGAGGCATGAGGATGGAGGCGACCTCGGGGACCACAGCCTCTTCTTCGGTGAGAAGGAACTCACGGTACTCTTTCACGACGGTGTCGTACCGCTTCCCTGCTACGTCCTTGAACTTTCTCTGAATCAATGAAGCAAAATACCCCATTGTGATCCCGTGATGGTATGATAAACGGGACTTTAACACTTCTCCCCTGAATGCCTGCCTGAAAGCCGGGCGCGGCAGGCGGGACAGAGCCTCATCCGCTTCCGATCCAGTTCGTCGAGGGTCTCGGGTTTGAACATCACGCACTCGGGGTCGTCGCAGTGTTCCAGGCCGAGGAGGTGGCAGATCTCGTGGGCTCCTTCCTTCGCCGCCCGGTCGGCGAGGTCGTCGAAGGCGGACGGCCGGCCATAATAGGCGTTGTCCAGGCGGGCGAGGGAGATGACGGCGCAGCCGGTGGAGGGTCTGGCCAGGCCGAAGACGAAGTCGCACCCGTCGATGAAGAGGTCGTGGGTGACGATGAGAAGAGCGGGGTCGCGGCAGTTGGCCCGGCGTTTCATGAAGAGGACGCGTTCGAGGACGGCGCGGGCGTCATACTGGTTGCGTTCGGGATGGTAGCCGTTGATCAACCCTTCCGCGTCCGCATGATCGAGGGGGGTGCCGATGACCAGTTCGATCCGCCGCCCCACCGGCATCTGCAGACCGGTCGGGACCTGATGGTCCCAAATAATCGTGACACCCATAATACCTAGGTATTCGTGGCATCTGAGTATAAACGTATTGAGGGCTGTATCGCGGCGTATATCTCCGGAAACTATTTCAACGTCGTCGAGATCGGGATCGGGAGAAATCCCGACGTCGCAGTATGGTGCCATGAGGCCGGGCTGCGGGTGCGGGCGACGGACATCAGGGAACCGTCGTCGACGTCGGGGGTGGAGACGAGGAGAGACGATGTCTTCTGCCCCGACCTCCCCTGGTATGCGGGCGCCGACCTCGTCTATGCGGTGAGGCCGGGGGTCGAGATGGTCCCGGCGCTCATCACCCTCGCCAGGACGCTTCAGTGCGACCTCCTCGTCTACCACCTGGGCGACGAGGTCTATCTGGACGGTGGGGAGCGGATCGAGTGCGGCGTCCGGCTGCATCGATATTGTCGCGCCTCGAAGCGATCGTGACAGGGCCGTCCCTGTTTGATCAGGGTGCCTTCCCCCATGAATCGCGCCGGGGGCCCTGCCCCGGTATCAGGCATGGCGATTGATGGTGAGCGGCACAGTGGAGGATCAGAGTCGTCCACTTCTATCTTCACGCGAGATTGTGGGAAAGATCCGATGATGCGGGACGGCACATTCTGACCTCCACACCAGCCCTCTTGTCGCGACCCCGAAGATTGAACTCGAACGGGAGAGGGGCGATAATTAATTCAACGTGATCACGCGCTCCGTGCCGTCCCCCGCCCTGTCTTCTCGCGAGAGGGCAGAACAGATCGCGTGATGAGGGGACGGCACATTCTGACCCCCACACCAGCCCTCTTGTCGCGACTCCGAAGATGGAACCCGGACGGGGAGGTCCAATCTTTTTTCAACGGGATCACGCGCCCCGTGCCACCCCCCGCCCTATCCTCTCGCGAGACGGCAGAACAAACCCTGTGATGAGGGGGTGGCATATTCTGATCGTCACGCCTTCCCATATGAATCGCGCCGGGGGCTCTGCCCCCGGAACCCCCGGGATTGCGATAGGGGCAGGAAGGCGGAATGAAAGATCCCGAAAAGTGTGGCGCCGCCCCCGGCATGAGAAGGCGAGACAGAATCCTTCAGGGGAGGCGGCACCTTTGACCGATATGTCTCCCTCCCTCACCTCGATGGGGGGCGGGGAAGAGACCCAAAAAATTCTGAAAAGAGGGGAGGCCGGCCGAACCCGCGCCTAGAAGGCGTCGAAGAGGGTGGCCTGGTTCACCTTCGGCTGCGCTTTTTCGGGTTTCTCAGGCTCGGGTGCGGGTTCAGGAGGATCTTCGCGAGGCTCTTTCTCCTTTTTCTTCCGCTCTTTTTCCTTCTCCTTCTCTCTCTTCTTCCTCTCGCGTTCGGCGGCCTTGAGTTCTTTGACCACCGCCTTCGCCCGTGCCGTGTCGTGGAGGAAGAAGTTCAGTTCGTCGGCGTCGAGGGCGAGCGCCCCGGCGTACGAGAGGGGGTCTTCGTCGACGAGGAGGGTGACGAGCGGGAGGTACTCCTCCCTGATGGTGTGCTGCGGGAGGGAGAGGGCGTGGGAGAGTTTGTGCATCACCGAGGCGCGGACCGCCTTCTGTTTGCGGGCGCTGCCCATCCGCCGCCACCTGGCCGGGGGCATCAGTCTCCCGTGGGCTCCCACCCCGCCGGTCGCCTCTTTGACGCCGATGAGCATCGTTGCGGTGGCGTATTTCCAGAGGGCAAAATATTGCCGTCGGCGGGTGAGCCCGAGCCACTCGTCGGCCCGCGCGAGGGGGACGTACGCCTGCATCTCGGCCTCGGGACGCTGGAGGGTGTGGAGGTTGCCTTCGAGCCACTGGAGGACGGCATCAGGGTCGTCGTCCACCGCCCTACTGAGTGCCATCAACTCGCCGTCAGGCTTTCCCGCATAGGTGGCGGCGACGAGGTCGAAGATCGTCGCCCGCCGGTCTTTCTGGTCGGTGTGGACATCCGCGGCATCGATCTCGTCCTTCCCGAGGGCCGAGGCATAGAGCATGTTGACGGCCGCGCGGACATCGCCCCCGGCACTCCGGGCGATCGCATCGAGGGCCTCCTGCGAGCAGGCGATCTTCTCGCACCCGCAGATCTCCCTGAGCCGCGGCACGATGGACCGGGCCTGGATGGCCCTGAACTGGACCGGTTCGCCGATGGCCCGCAGTTCCTTCGAGAGGCCGTAGAGGTCGTTGGCGATGAGGAGGATCGGCTGGCAGGAATGTTTGACGATCTCGATGATCGCGCGCGCCCCCCCGCGGTCCGCGGTCCCGTGGAGGTTGTCGGCCTCGTCAAGGAGGATGAGTTTGCGCTCGGCCCCGAGGAGGCTTGCCGTGGCGCTCGAAGTGCCGGCCACCCGTTCGAGGACGGCCTTCGTCCGCTGGTCGCTCGCGTTCAGTTCGACGACCTCCCAGCGCATGTCGCGTGCCAGGGCGTGGGCGCTGGAGGTCTTGCCCACGCCGGGCTTCCCGTACAGGATCAGGGGCGGACTCTCACGCGTCCACGACCTGGCCCATTCGTAGATCTGGCGCACGGCTGGCCCGTTCCCGACGAGATCCTGGAGGCTCTGCGGGCGGTACTTCTCGGTCCAGTCCATATGCAGGATCATAGGGGCGGGGATCTCAAATATGCAGTGGTATGGCCCGCGGCTCTGCCTGCCTGGGGCTCCGGTGTGCAATCAAATACATTATCTTTGATGAAAAAGAGTACCATACAAGCTTACAGGATGTTGGTGTTATCGTGGTAGACAACTGTTCCCCCGATTCGGTTGCCAGATCGGTCCGGGAATACGAAGGGGTTACAAGGAAGCGCGGGATCGGGGAGTTGATCGAGTGTCTCAGGATCACCGACCAGCCCGACGTCGTCGCGTCCTTCGGCGAGGACGCCGCTGTGATCAGGCAGGACGACCTGGCTCTCCTCCTGGCGGCAGACGGCATATGGAGCAGACTGATGGAAGCCGACCCGTTCTGGGCCGGATATTGTGCTGTGCTGGTGAATGTGCACGACATCGCCGCGATGGGCGGGAGACCCCTGGCGATGGTCGACGTCCTCTCGTTTACCGACGGAACGCTCCGCAACGAGGTGACCAGAGGTATGCAGGCGGCGTCCGAGCAGTTCGGCGTCCCGATCGTGGGCGGCCATCTTCACCCGGACACGCCGTACTCGGTCATCGACCTTGCGATCATGGGCTCGATGCCGATCGACGATGTCATCTATTCGAGCACCGCCGGGGCCGGCGACCGGATCGTGGCCGCGATCGATCTCGAAGGTCGGGTGCACCCCTCGTGCCTGCTGAACTGGGACTCGGCGACGATGAGGTCGGCCGGGGAGGTGCGAAAACAGATCGGGGTGATGCGGGAACTCGCCACCCGTCATCTGGTCACGGCGGCCAAGGACATCTCCAACCCCGGTGTCATCGGCACGCTGGGGATGCTCCTCGAAACTTCGAAGAAGGGGGCCGAGATCGAACTCGACGCGATCCCGCGCCCTGATCTCAAGGCCCACGGGCTCACCTTCGAGCACTGGGTGCGGATGTACCCGGGGATGGGCTTCATCATGACCTGTCATGACGAGCACACCGAGGAGGTCTGCCGGCTCTTCGAGGAGGCCGGGATGACGGCGCGGCCGATCGGGTGGGTGAACGACTCGCACTCGCTCTCGGTCTCGTACGAGGGGACCACCACCTCGGTCTTCAATCTTGAGTCCGAGGGGATTATGCGGATCATCGACACCACAGACCTGGTATGAGTATCGGTATCGGTGCCGGCGGCGACCCGGAGAAGGTCGCCGAGAGTGTCAGGAAGGTCGCGGACCGGGTGCAGGCCGTCTGTTACTGCCGGCCGGGCGTGATGGACGGTCTGGGGGTCGAGACGCGGGAGAGCGAGCGGCCCTGGGAGACGATGGTCGACGACCTGCTGGCCGGGCGGATCGAGGGTGCGGTGCGGGGCACTCTGCCGGCAAACGAGACGCTGCGGTGCCTGAAGGAGGAGTGCGGCGTCGATCATCTGGAACGGGTCGCCCTCCTTGAGACGGCCGACGGCGTGCGGTTCCTCTTCGCCCCGGTGGGGGTGGACGAGGGATGGACGATCGCGGAGAGGCTTGCCTTTGTGGAGAAGGCGCGGCCGATCGCGCGTTCGTTCGGTCTCTCGAACCGCGTCGCCGTCCTCTCGGGCGGGCGGTACGGCGACGTGGGTCGCCACCCGGCGGTGGACCGGTCGCTTGCCGATGCCGAACTGGTCGCCCGTCTGGGCGATGCGGAGCACTGCGAGGTGCGTATCGAGGATGCGGTGCGTCGGTGCGGGGTGATCATCGCTCCGGACGGGATCTCGGGCAACCTGATCTTCCGTACGCTCACGTTCCTCGGGAAGGGAGCGGGACATGGGGCGCCGGTGGTTAATATCGGGTCTATTTTTGTGGATACTTCGCGCGCCTCTCCTGATTACACGAGCGCCCTGCTCCTCGCCGCGTCGATGGCCGGATCGGGAAAAACCGACGAAATCGATTAATATCTCAAAATAATCTCAGATTGCACTTTTCTTTTTTTGGCCAATCTCCTTCACCCAAACCGGATGTGAACCAAAATTCCCTCCCTAATACGATATTAAAAGCCATAATGGGCGGTTCAATAGGAAAGTATTAAATACTCTTCGAGAAACTGATATTCTAGAGGTAATTGGACATGGCAGACTTACCAATTGCAGCGGTTGTCAGAATCGCTAAGAAGAATGGTGCTGAGAGAGTTGGAAGCGACGCAGCTGCGGCCCTTGTCGGAAAGGCCGAGGCCTACATCGCCGGCCTGACCAAAGAGGCAAACCGCCTCGCCCAGCACGCCGGTCGCAAGACGATCAAGGAAGAGGATGTTGAACTCGCGGCAAAGTCCGCCTGAACCCCCCTCTTTCTTTCCTGAACGCTGTTCGGACGTTTCCCTGTTTTTCGTTTCTGCTGATGGTCGAGTCGGTGGGCTCGCTCTTGTTCCGGTTGGAACGGCAGGCTGTGTAGAAGCATGAACCTCTGGCTCAAGCGTACGCGGTTGAATATTATCGTCGCTTGCTCTCTCTTTTCAAGGCCGGAGAATCGGTGGGGATCTCGTTCAATCGCCGCCCCGCCTATCCTTGCCGTGGGGGGTCCGCGGGTCTCCCCCGGCGCGGGATGGCGGTGAAGATTCTGCGATTGTGGGCGGCACGTCTGATCAGTCCGCCCTCGTCGTCAATCGATTCAGAATATCGGGGAATCAACACCGCCGAAAAAAAGAGTATGATCTACCTCATTCTCCAGATCGCGACGGCGGCGAGGGGTCGCTGCCGATCGCAAAGAAGGAGAAACCTGGACTTGTAGCCGAGATGTGCCTGGCGGTCTCGTCCTCCCTGATGACCATGGCCGGAAGGGGGTGCCATGCACTGTGGTGGTATCGATACAGCACCACATCGACAGGTTCTATGCCCTGGCTCCTCAAGTCATGTCCTTCGACGCTGAAGAGGGCAAGGACGCCCTCGATTGCATCGTCGGTCGTGTGGTAGAGGGTCACCTTGTCGTACGTGTAGACCACCCGGCCGGTCTGCTCGACGATGATCAAGATCTTACCTGCCGACCAGGCAGAGGTGGTCGAACGGCCACTATAGGACTTGGGGTATGAGAAGCGGTGACCGTCTGCTCCGCGGTCAATGAACCGTAGGTGTTGGAGACGGTTGGTCCAATGGTGTACGTCCCTTCGTCGACGTAGCGATGGGTCGGGTTCTGGTCGGTCGAAGGGCGCCGTAGTCGGCGCTCCCCTCGAAAAAAAAGTATCTAATCCTTCACAGCGTGCCTTTCGTGCTTGGCACGCCCTGCCGGCCGTCCCGTGCGACCGCCTTCCTGAGGGCGACGCCGAAGGCCTTGTAGATTGCCTCGGCGATGTGGTGGTCGTTGCGCCCGTAGAACCTGACATGGGCCGTCACCCCGGCCTGCGTGCAGAGGCTGTAGAAGAAGTGCTCGAAGAGCGTGGTGTCGATCCCGCCGACCGCGGGTGAGTTGAACGAACCCATGAAGACCAGGTAGCCCCGGCCGCCGACGTCCAGGGCCACCGTCGCGAGCGCCTCGTCCATCGGGATCGAAGCGTCGGCGAAGCGCGTGATCCCGGCGCCGTCGCCGACCGCCTCCTTCAGCGCCGCGCCGAGCACGATCCCCACGTCCTCGACGAGATGGTGGGCGTCCACCTCAAGGTCGCCCTCCGCATCCACCCGCAGGGCGAAGCCGCCGTGTTTTGCAAACGACGCGAGCATGTGATCGAGGAAGGGCAGTCCTGTCTCGATCCTGCTCTCCCCCTCGCCCTCCAGGTCCAGGGTGAGATCGATCTTTGTTTCCTTCGTCTCTCTCTGAATGGAACTTTGTCTCATCGTGCCGCCTCCAGTGCCTCTTCAAGCGTGATCTTCCCGCTGTACAGCGCCGATCCGAGCACCACCCCGGCGACCCCCAGGTCGCGGAGCGCCCGCACGTCCTCCGCGCTCGTCACCCCGCCGGCCACGACCACCGGCAGGGAGGTCCGCTCCAGCAGACGTGCGACCGGTTCGGTCTCGATGCCCTGGCAGAGTCCTTCGACCGCCACGTTGGTGAAGAGGAGCGAACCCGCCCCGAGCGCCTCGAAGCGTTCGGCCCAGGCGAGATAGTCGCCGGCCTCCTCCTGCCAGCCCTCGATGACCACCGCCCCGCCCCTCGCGTCGACGCCGGCCATCACCTGCTCGGGCCCGAACTCCTGGGAGAGATCGCGGATGATCTCAGGCTCGCGGACCGCCACCGTCCCCAGGATCACCCGGCCGACTCCGGTCTCCAGCCAGGCGCGAGCGTCCTCGCGGCTCCTGATCCCGCCGCCGAGCTGCACGAAGACCCCCGTCTCCTCGATCACCTCGCGGATCATCTCCGCGTTCGCCCGCGCCGACCCGAAGGCCCCGTCCAGGTTCACCACATGGAGCGCCTCGGCCCCCGCGTCCAGCCACCGGCGTGCGTTCTGGAGCGGCGTCCCGAAGGCCCGCGCACTCTCCCGCCGCCCCTGCACCAGTTGCACGCACTGCCCGCCCAGGATATCGACTGCCGGAAAGACGATCATAAGCACTCAGGGGATCATCCGCTCGATCGACATCACCAGGATATCGCGGGCACCCGCCTGCTTCAACTGGTTGATGAGCTGGTACACGCACTCCTCGGCCACCACCGCATGGACCGCGACCAGCCCCTCCTTCGAGGCCACGTCCATCACCGTCGGCCCGCCCAGACCAGGAAGCACCTCTTCGATCGCCGGCAGGGCCTCCCGCTGGGCGTTCATCATCAGGTAACACTGCCCCTGCGCCCTCACCACGCTTTCCAGGGCGAGGAGCACCTCGTGCACCTTCTCCTTCTTCTCGACGAGGGCATCCCGGTTTGCGATCACGCCCGTGCTCGACCTGAGCACCTCGGTGATCACCCGGAGCCGGTTTGTCTTGAGCGTCGTCCCCGAACTCGTCAGGTCCACGATGGCGTCGGCGATCCCCAGGTACGGCGTCGCCTCGCAGGCCCCGCCGACCGGCACGATCGTGACCGAGACCCCGTGCCGCTCGAAGAAGGTCTTCGTGATCGTGGGAAACTCGGTCGCCACCCGCGCCCCGTCGAGGTCGGTGACCTCGACCACCGTCGAGTCCTCGGGCACGGCCGCCACCAGGGTGGCGCTCCCCATCTTCAGGTCGAGGAGTTCCTCGACATCGGAACCCCGCTCCATCACCATGTCGTGGCCGGTGATCCCGATGTCCGCGGCCCCGTTGGCCACATATTCCGGGATATCGACAGGACGGGCAAAGAGCACCTCGATCTCGGGATCCACCGTCTTTGCGACGAGCATGCGCTCGCCGGTCCCGACCAGATGGATCCCGCTCTTCTCCACAAGTTCGCGGACCGGCTGAGCGATCCGCCCCTTGTTCGGTAATGCCAGGCGGATAGAGGTCATAGTTTTCAAAAAATGGTTGTGTTCAAAAAATCTCAGAAGGTCTTCAGGTCGCCCCTGATGACCTTCTCGGTGATGCTGGTGATGTCTTCGAGACCGGCGTCGATGATCGCCTGGACCGCGGGCTGGACCTCGGCGAATGCGACGCCCTGCCTCGGGATGATCTGGGCGCTCGCCACCAGCGGCTGGTCGATGGGGTGGCCGATCTGGGAGAGGAGCCTGATACAGATCTCCTCGATCCCGTCCACCTCGGCAACGCAGGTGGCGCCGAGTTGCGTGGCGAGGAGGTTGTAGATCTTGCCGATATGGTTGATCGGGTTCTTTCCGCTCGTCGCCTCCATGCTCATCGAACGGTTGGGGGTGATCAGCCCGTTGCACCGGTTGCCCCTGCCGACCGACCCGTCGTCGCCCATCTCGGCCGAGGTGCCGTTGACGGTGAGGAAGACGCTGCCGTTGTTGATGTCGTCGGCGGTGTTGACATGCACCTGGGTCTTTCTCCCGGTGAACTGCGGAGCGATCCCCTGGAGATTCTCCTTGAGGGCCTCGACCGCCTCGACATACTCCCCGACATCGGAGAGGTAGCGGTCGACCATCGCCACCGCGAGGGTGAGGGTGATCTCGTCGCCGTCACGCAGACCCATCACCTTCACATCGGTCCCGATCTCGGGGTGGCGGGGACGGTAGGTGGTGTCGATATAGTCGGAGACACCCTTGACCAGGCTCTCGGCCTCGCTGAACGGGGCGTGGCCCACGCCGAACGAAGTGTCGTTCGCCCGCATCACCCTCGTGCCCCCGCAGGTCTTGAAGACGTCGCGCAGGTCGGTCGACCCGCTCCCCATCCGGCAGTCGACGATGATGTCGCTCTCCATGTTCATGATGGGGATGATGCTCTTGACATAGGCCCTGGCCGCCTCGACCGCGATGGCGTCGGCCGGGATGTTGATCCCGTCAAAGACCTTCGTGGCCCGTCCGGTGAGGAGGGCATAGATTGGCTTGACGACCTTGCCGCCGCCGAAACAGGGGATGGACTCACCGGCGACGATCTCGCCCTGGTCGGTATTGTGGTGGAGGTACATCCCGCACTCGTCCATGTACGCCCTGCACAGCGCCCGCGAGATCGCCTCCGCGATACCGTCGGCAATGCTGTCAGGGTGGCCGATACCCTTGCGCTCGACCAGTTCGATCTGTTGTCTCTCGATTGGGGTCTGTTCGATCTCTTCTACCCTGATATTCCTGATCATAATAACCCTCGGTCTTCTGAATAGTACATAAAATGCTTGTGCATCATTTAACCATTTCTAACTGGTGATCCTGATATCCGACCGGATCGTAATGGTACAGACGCCGTCACGAAAGACTCTCACCAATCCCCCGCTCTCCGAGACGGTCACCCCGACCGCCGGCGTCACCGCGGTGATCGCCGCCGTCGCCAGGTGCCGACCCCCCAGGCCGGGCGGGAGGTCGACGACCTTCGCGTTGACGTCGAGGTACGTCCCGGCCGACTGGAGCGTGCCCTCGGTGTCCAGGACGAAGACACCGTCGATCTGGGCGAACTCCTTGACGCTCTCCCAGTTCTCGCGGTTCGTGACATCGCGGTAGGCCGGGTCGTGCCCTGCATAGGGATTGAGGATCGCCTGGTGGGAATGCCTCGCGATCTTTGCCGGGTCGCCGATGATGAAGGCCGTCCCGATCTTCCTGCCCTCGCGCCCCTCGACGGCGATCTCGAGGGCGAGGTTGAGAACGGCGTACATCACGTCTCTCGGGACGATCTCCTCGTACTCCTTGATATTGACAAAGTTCTTCGCCTTCTCCAGGTCGAAGATGAGGATGGCGTACGGGAAGACCGCCACGACCGTCCCGTCCTCGAACTGTTCCTTGAGATAAACCTGCACTGCGGTGTCGAGCATATGGTGTTCGCAGACCGAGAGGATCTCGCACATCGAGAGATCCTTAAGGATGTCGAGTTGCAGGTCGGTGACCCAGATCAGCGGCACCTTTGCCTGGCAGGTGCAGGGGTGGGTGAACGCCACGATCGCCCGCGCCCCGATCTCCTCGGCGAGTTCCGCCGCTGTCTGGACAAGGAGTTTCTCGTTCATAGGAGTCTTTTGATGATGCCGGGGATCTCGGACGGCCGTGAGGCGACGTCGACCCCCATCGCTTTGAGCCTTTTGATCTTGGACTTTGCGTCGCCCTCGCCGCCGGCGATGATCGCGCCCGCGTGTCCCATCCGCTTGTTCGGCGGGGCGGTGACCCCGGCGATGTAGGCCGCGATCGGAAGGTCGGTCGACCTGACCCCTTCCTCCTCCAGGTTGCCGCCGACCTCGCCGATGAGCACCACGGCCTTGGTCTGCGGGTCTTCCTCGAACCTGGCCAGGGTGTCGGCGAAAGTCTGGCCGATGACCGGGTCGCCCCCGATCCCGATGACCGTGGACTGGCCGATGCCTGCCCTGGTCAGTTCGTCGACGACCTCGTAGGTGAGCGTCCCGCTCCTGGAGACGACCCCGACGTGGCCGCGGGAGTAGAGATGGGCAGGCATGATCCCGAGTTTCAGTTCGCCGGGTGAGAGGAGACCTGGACAGTTCGGGCCGATGACCGTGCACCCGACCGTCTCCGCATACCCGATCGCCTTCATGGCGTCGTGGACCGGGATATGTTCGGTGATCGCCACGATCAGTTCGAGCCCCGCGTGGGCGCCTTCCATGATCGAGTCGCCGGCCGCACCGGCCGGGACGAAGAGGACGCTCGAGGTGGCGTCGTGCTCGGCCAGGGCCTCCTTGACGGTGTCGTAGACCGGGACGCCGCAGACCTCGCGGCCGCCCTTGCCGGGCGTGACCCCGGCGACGACGCCTCTGCCCCCGACCGACCGGGCGTACTCGTTCATCAGGTTGATATGGAACGAACCCTGCTTGCCGGTCGCGCCCTGCACGATGATCCTGGTGTCTTTGTCCCCGTAGATCATGCGGTCACCTCCACGGCGGCCTCGACAGCCTCGTCCATGCTCCCGAGCATCCGGTACCCGTGCCCGGCGAGGAGTTCTCTCCCTTCTTTCTCGTTCGTGCCGGCAAGCCGGACAATCACCGGCTGTTCGACACCGGCCTCGATGATCCCGCGGGCCACCTCGTCGCAGCGCGTGATCCCGCCCAGGAGATTGACGATGATCACCTTCACCGCGGGCATATCCGCGACCAGTTCGACGGCGTACTTCACCCGGTCCTTGTCGGCGCCGCCGCCGACGTCCAGGAAGTTCGCCGCCTTCCCACCGAAGTGCTCGATGAGGTCGAGGGTGGACATGGTCAGCCCGGCACCGTTGCCGATGACCCCGATCGATCCGTCGAGTTCGACATAGGAGAACCCGTGCCGCTCGGCCTCGCGCTCGCGCCTGGTGAGGTCGCGGTTCACCGCGATCTCCTGGCGGGCGAGAGCGTTGTCGTCGACGATCAGTTTGGCGTCGGCCGCATAGACTCCCTGGGGAGTGATGACCAGCGGGTTGATCTCGGCGAGGAGGGCGTCCCGGTCGCAGAAGACATGGTAGAGTTTGTTGATCGTCTCGCCGACCTCGGCGGGGGCGTCCCGGATCAACTCGCGCAGGAGGAACCGCGGGATATTGCGCAGGAGCGGCGTGAACGAGACCTTCCTGATCGCGTCAGGGTTGGTCTTTGCCGTCTCCTCGATATTGACGCCGCCGGTCTCGGCAAAGAGGACGACCGGGTGTTTGGTCGAGCGGTCGATGGTGATGCTCACGTAGTATTCGTGCCTGATGTCCAGGCGCTCCTCGATGAGCACCCGTGCGACCTTGACGCCCTTGATCTCTCTCGCAAAGAGTTCACGGGCGGCCAGGAGCGCCGTGTCGGTGTCGGCCATCAGGACGCCGCCGGCCTTCCCCCGTCCGCCGACGTCGACCTGCGCCTTGACCACGACTTTCGGCCCGACCTTGCGGAGGTTGAGGACCGCTTCCTCGTGGTCGCTGATCAGGACGCCCCTGGGCACCTGGATACCATGTTGTTTGAAAAGTTCTTTTGCCTCAAATTCAAGCAGTTTCATTGTGCATGCTCCTTGTGCCGAGGTCAAAACCGAGTTTCAGCGCCCGCATATTGAGATCCTCGGTCCCCTTCGGGACCGAGTCGAGGACGGCCTTCTCGATCGCCTCTCTGGAGACGATCCCGGTGATCGCAATAAGCGCACCGAGCATCACGATATTGGCGACGATCACCCGGTTGAGGGTGAACTTCGCCTCGTAGGTTGCCGGGACAGGGTGGAACCGGCACGCGGGCCGGTCCTGCACGAGGCCGTCGTCGAGGAGCATCACCGCTCCTTCCGGCGCCCCGGCGCCGTACTTGAGGAACCCTTCCTGCGACATGATCACATAGATGTCGGGTTCGGTCACCTCGGGATACAGCACCGGTTCGTCGTCGATGACGACGGCGCTCATCGACGCCCCGCCCCGCGCCTCGGGGCCGTAGACTTGCGTCTGGACGGCGTATTTCTCGTCGTAGATCGCCGCGGCCCGGCCGAGGATGACGGCCGAGAGGATGATCCCCTGGCCGCCGAACCCTGAGAACCGCACTTCGTGTCTCATTCTTCAGGCACCCCCATCGCCGGCCGGTTCCGCCGCACGAACTCGCCCACCGGGAACTTGTCCGCAGGGAGCGGGCGGCCTTCGGCCTCCATCTGTTTCCACTTTTTCATCAGGACGGCGTGGTCGCGCATCCAGTGGACCATCGACTGGGCGTCGCGGAGTTTGTTCCGCCGCCCGTACCCGGTCGGGCACTGGACCAGGGCCTCGACGAGCGAGAAGCCCGGCGTCTCCAGCCCGGCCTGCACCGCCCGCGTCAGTTCCTTCACATGGTACGAGGTCCAGCGGGAGACATAGTTCGCGCCGGCCGCCACCGCGAGGGCGGCGAGGTCGAAGGGGGCCTCGTGGCACCCGTACGGCGTCGTGGTCGAGATGGCCCCGAGCGGGGTGCACGGGCTTCCCTGCCCGCCGGTCATCCCGTAGATGTAGTTGTTCATGCAGACGACCGTCAGGTCGATGTTCCTGCGGCAGGCGTGGATGAAATGGTTGCCGCCGATCGCCGCCAGGTCGCCGTCCCCGGTGAAGACCACCACGTGGAGGTCGGGCCGGCTGAGTTTCACGCCGGTGGCGAAGGGGATCGCCCGGCCGTGGGTGGTGTGGAGGGAGTCGGTGATGATGTAGCCGGGTGCCCTGGACGAACACCCGATCCCCGAGATGAAGACGGTGTTCTCGGGTTCCCAGCCCATCTGGTTCACGGCGTTGAGGGTGCAGTTGATCACCGTGCCGTTCCCGCACCCGGTACAGTAGATGTGGGGCATGCGGTCTTCCCGCAGCCACTCCCGAAAGTCTTTCACAGATATTCCTCCGCCGTCTTTGCAAGCCGCGCCGGGGTGTGCAGTTCGCCGCCGAGTTCGGGTACCGGGACGACCGGCACCGCGGTGTGGCTGGCGACCTCCCGCGCGATCTGCCCGAGGTTCAGTTCAGGCACCAGAAAGACCCTGGCGTTCTTGAACTCGTTCAAGGCGAAGTCGGGGAAGGGCCAGACCACCCGCAGGCGCAGGGAGCCGACCCGTTCGTCGTCCATGTCCCTGACCGCCTGTTTCACCGACCGTCCGGGGGAGCCGTACGAGACAAAGACCACCTCGGCGTCCGGGTTGATCACCTCGTAGTCGGCCATCTCCCGGCGCGCTCCCTCGACCTTCCCGACGAGCCGTCTGACCAGTTTGTCGTGGACATGCGGGTCGGTGGAGGAGGGATAGCCCCGCTCGTCGTGGGTGAGCCCGGTCACATGCACCCCGTAGCCCTGGCCGAAGGTGGGGAAACCGGGGACACCGTCCTCGCCCGCGGCGTACGGAAGAGCGCCCTTCTCCAGCGGACGGCGCTCGACGATCTCGACGGCGTCGGGCACCTCGATCCGCTCGCGCATATGTGCGATGATCTCGTCGGTCATCACGAAGGTCGGCACCCGGTACCGGTCGGCGAGGTTGAAGGCCTTCGCGGTCAGTTCGTACATCTCCTGGACTGATCCCGGACTGACGGCGATGACCGCGATGTCGCCGTGCGACCCGAAGCGGCACTGCATCATGTCGCCCTGGGAGGCGCGGGTCGGCTGACCGGTGCTCGGCCCGCCGCGCTGGACATTGACGACGACGCAGGGCGTCTCGGTCATGATCCCGTACCCGATGTTCTCCATCATCAGGGAGAAACCCGGACCCGAGGTGGCGGTCATCGACCGCTTCCCGGTCCACGAGGCGCCGATGATCGAGGCGATGCTTGCGAGTTCGTCTTCCATCTGGACAAAGACGCCGCCGACCTTCGGGAGGCGTCTGGCCATGTGCTCGGCGACCTCGGTCGAGGGCGTGATCGGGTAGCCTCCGAAGAATCGGCACCCGGCCGCGAGGGCTCCTTCGGCACAGGCGGTGTTGCCCTGCCAGAACTCAAGACGCGTCACTCCTCAATCACCACCTTCACCGGGGTATAGGGGTCTTCGTCCACCCAGGTGATCGCCTGGTCGGGACAGATCATCTGGCAGACGCCGCAGAGCACCCGTCCGTAGAGTTTCTGCAGCCGACAGTTGGTGCAGCGCTCGGGGCGGTCGAGGACAGGCACCACCACGCCCTTGTGGTTCGGTTTCGTCCCCTCCTGAAAGATCTTGTATGGGCAGACCAGGGTGCAGAGGTTGCAGCCCTTGCACCTGGTCTCGTCAATGATGAGTTTCATAGACCCGGTCCTTTATAACTATTGAACTGCTGGTCAAATTGTAGTTTTGCCTTCTGCATAACGGCTGCGAAGAGGTCGCCGCCGTGGGCGTCGATCCCGACGATGAGCGGCAGATGGTCGAGTTCGATCTCCCAGACCGCCTCGGCCATCCCGAGGTCTTCGAAGGAGACGCTCTTCACCTGCATCCTTGCGGCGGCGAGGGCGGCGCACCCGCCGGTGAAGGCGAGGTACACGCCGCGGCCGCGGAGTGCTTCCCGTACCCGCTCGTCCATCCCGCCTTTGCCGACGAGGGCGCGGACGCCCGCGTCGAGGAGAAAGCCCGAGAGGGCGTTCATCCGCGCCGAGGTGGTCGGGCCAGCGGCGACGACCTTTCCGTCCCTGATCACCGGGCCGCAGTGGTAGACCGCCGCACCCGCCGGATCGAAGGGGATGCCTTCTTCCATCATCCGCAGGTGTGCCTCGTCCCGTGCGGTATACACCGTCCCGGAGAGGGTGACGGCGTCGCCTGCCCGCAGGTCGAGCACCTCGTCGCCGAGCGGTGTGGTCAGGTCCATTGCTCCGCCTCCACTTTTCTGGTCGCCCGCCTGGACGCCCAGCACTGGACATTGACCGCCACCGGGAGGGAGGCGGTGTGGCAGTGGCCGCGTTTCACCTTCACCGCGAGGGCGGTGACTGTCCCCCCCAGGCCCATCGGCCCGATCCCGAGGGCGTTGACGGCCTCGCAGAGTTCCTGCTCGAAAGGATCCATCTCATCGATCGGGAGAAGCAGGGCCTCTTTCGCGAGCGCCGCCGCCCCGTCGAAGGTGGCGCCGATCCCGACCCCGAGGACGACCGGGGGACAGGGTTTGCCGCCGGCAAGGAGCATCGTCTCCGCGACAAACCTGGCGATCTCGCCTTTCTGCGAGGGAAGGAGCATCGCGATCCGCGAACAGTTCTCGGCGCCCGCACCCTTCGGGAGGACGGTGACCGTCAACTCCCTGCCCGGTTTCACATGGACCGCCGGCATCCCCCCGCCGGTGTTGTCTCTCGTATTCTCCCTGGTCAGCGGGTCGACGACATTGGGCCTGAGCGGGACCGCCGCCGTCGCCTGGCGCACGCCCCTCGCCACCGCCTCGTAGAGTTCCCCGGTCGCCGGGACCGAGGGCGGGAGGGTGAGGTAGATCACCGGGACGCCGGTGTCCTGGCAGAGCGGGAGCCCGCGCTCCCCGGCATAGCGTATATTCTCCCGAATGTTCTCGAGCTGGGCCCTGGCGGTCGGGTCCTGTTCCCTCTCGAGTGCCCGACCGATCGCCGCTTTCACGTCGGCGGGAAGGGAGGTCTCGGCCTCCTGAAGTGCGGACGCGGTTGCCGCGGCGACTGCGTCCAGAAGTCCGGATGACGCGCTCTCCATCATCGGTTATAATGGATGAGGAGGGCTAAAAAATATGCTGTCGAACTGCTCTCTCCCTCTGCCTCGCGGCAGGGAAGAGAAAAAAGAAGAATATTCAGTTCTCTGCTTTCTCTTCGATGACGACGCGGATCGGTGACGGAAGCTTGTAGCCGCCGTGCTTGATGGCGTCCTTTGCCTTCTCGATCTGGTTCTTGCTGGTGTAGACCGTGAAGATCTTCTGGCCGGGTTCGACCCTGGCTGCAGTCCCGACCGGTTTGCCGAAGGCCATCCGCATCCCTTCTGAGACACGGTCGGCACCGGCACCGGTGGCCTGCTTGTTCTCACGCAGCACATGATGGGGGTAGGTGCGGAGTTTGAGGTGGTACCCTGCACGCCCAATCTCCTTCATCAGACGCCTGTTGATGTTAATACGCGCCGCTTCAAGTGCAGTGTGGCGGATCTGACAGGCCTCGTCTACCACAAGGGAGATTTCCATCGGGAAGTCACCGCTGAGGTTGCCCATATCAAACTGCACGATCCTGCTGCCGGGCACGCCGCCCATATATTCTCGCCGAGTATATGCCTTCTTGGCGAGATTCCTATACATTACTCCTGGTTTACGTACCATACCTCACAACGCCTCGCCGTAAGTTCGTGCTTTATAAGATTGTGATTTTTCTTAATAAAGGTTACTGGAGCGGAGGAGCATGGCGCATGAAGCGAACGCACGCCTTCTCAGCCGTACCGCTTGAAAAGCGTCTCATGCTCTGCTGAAATCCTCATCGATTTTCCGCGACCTCCCGGCCGCCTCCATCGTCGCTTGCCGTGGCGCCGGGGGATGGAAGACGTCTGATCGGGGTGCCTTCCTCAACGCTCACGCCGGGGGCTCTGCCCCCGGAACCCCCGGGATGGCGATAGGTGCGGGAAGGCCACTCCCGAGATCCCGGGGAGAGCACCATTCAAGGCAACCCCCTGATTATTTTCTTAAGACAGGATCGCAGGAGGAACACCGCTCATTGCCGCCCCTCGGCTAGCTTCGTCGGGGGGGTCCGGGGGTGAAACCCCCGGCGCGAGACGGCGGTGAAAATCTTTCTGTGGGGCGGCCCGTCTGAACGCCCACCTCTCTCCATCATACGCGCCGGAGATTCTGCCCCCGGACCTTGAGGATGAAGAATGGGCGGGCGGGATTGAACCGAAAGGAAAGCACCCTCATCTCACCCCGTGGCGATGCTGTATCCCCCGGCCCCGTATGAGGACCGCTCCACCGGCTCCCCGAGACCTTCGGGCAGTGTGGGATCGTATTTCGTTGCATTCCTGAAGCACGCCTCCGCTTCGGCGTCCTTCTCCATGTTCGTCAGGATGGTCCCTTTCAGGTACCAGGCCAGGCCGTACTCGGGGTCCAGTCCGAGCGCTCTCTCGCAACTCGCCAGGGCCTCGTCATACCGGTTGTAATTGTTGTTGTAGAACATCCCCCGGATGCACCACGCGGTGGCGTTCTCCGGGTCTGAGACGACCATCTCGTCGTAGTATTTCTGGCTCTCGTTCACCCGCTCTTTGAATGCGGAGAGGTTCGAAGTATCCGAATTTCCGGTGTCGGCGGCGATGCACCCGCCGGTATACACCATCAGAATCCCGATGCAGCAGAGCGAGAGTGTGAGGAGTGGGGACTTCATCTCTCGATCATTCGTCTATTATTATATGTGGGCATCGATCGATCCGGGAAGGCCACTCCTGAGATCACGAAGAGAAGAACGATCCAGAAGAAGACACTTCCTGCCGCCCCTCATCAATCCCCATGGCCGGGGTCCGGGGCCCCCCCCCAGACGCGAGAGAACAGCCCGGCATTCCTCGTTTTTTGCCGGGACATTCGTTCTGATCGACGTGCCTTCCTCAACGTTCGCGCCGGGGGCGCTGCCCCCCCCCTCCCCCGGGATTGCGATAGGGCCGGGAAGGCACCCCCTGAGATCCCGAAGAGAAGAGGAGTTGCCGTCCCCCGTCAATCCCCATGGCCGGGATCCGGGGCCCCTCCCAGACGCGAGAGGACAGTCCGGCATGCCTCGTTTTTTGGTGGGGCGGGTGGTCTGATTGATCGCCGTGCCTTCCCCCACGCTCGCGCCGGGGGCGCTGCCCCCCCTCCCCCGGGACGGCGATAGGGCCGGGAAGGCAGAGAAAACGATCATGATGAGCGGGCAGTCGCTCCCCGACCAGAACCCTCGGTAAAAAAGTATCCCGGCCCCTTCGGGGCCGTTGCCCGGGGACTTCAGTCGCCCTGGTTCTGGATCAACGAGAGCACGTACCGCCGGACCTGGGCGAACTCGACGCTCGTCCGGTCGCGGGGGCGCTTCTGCGGCACCGTCACGACCTCCCGCACATTCGACGGCCGCGGAGAGAGGACGACGACGCGGTCGGAGAGATAGACCGCCTCGTCCACGCTGTGGGTGACGAAGATCACGGTCTTCTTCGTCTTCTGCCAGATCTCCAGGAGTTCTCTCTGCATCGTGTTCCTGGTCTGGGCGTCGAGGGCCCCGAAGGGCTCGTCCATCAGGAGCACCTGCGGCTCGGAGCAGAGAGCCCTGGCCACTGCGACCCGCTGGCGCATCCCGCCGGAGAGTTCATGCGGATGACTGTTCTCGAACTCCTCGAGCCCGACAAGTTTGAGGTACTCCCGCGCCTTTGCGTACCGCTCCTCCTTCGGGACGCCCCGCACTTCGAGCCCGAAGGCGGCATTGCCGATGATCGTCCGCCAGGGGTACAGGGAGTACTCCTGGAAGATCATCGCGAGTTCGGGCGCCGGCCCGTCGATCTCTTTCCCGTTGATCTCGGCCCGGCCGCCGGTGGGGGTGTCGAGCCCCGCGATGATCCGCAGGAGCGTCGTCTTCCCGCAGCCCGATGGGCCGAGGATGCAGATGAACTCGCCGTCCTCGACTTCGAGGTTGACGTCGCCGAGCGCGGTCACCTCTTCGCCTTTCTCGTTGACGAAGACCTTTGATACATGCTTGATCGAGAGGGTCATCTGGTCATCCCCCTCCAGGTGAACTTCCGGTGCTCGACGACCCTGAAGAGCCCGTCGATGAGCAGACCGATCAGCCCGATGACGATCATCCCGGCGATGATCACCTGCACCTGTCCCCAGTTGTAGGCATACATGATCAGGTATCCGAGGCCCGAGGTGGTGCCGGGCAGCATCTCGGCCGCCACCACGCACATCCAGGCGATCCCGAACCCGACCCGCAGGCCGGTCCAGATCGTCGGGAGGGAGGCGGGCATGACCACCTTGGCAAGCACCTGCCGCTGGTTTGCCCCGAAGGTGAGCGCCGACTCGACCCAGGTCCGGTTCACCGACTTCACGCCGTCGACGGTGTTGAGCAGCACCGGAAAGACCGCCCCGATGAAGATGATGAAGGTCATCGAGATGAGGCCGGTCTTGAACCACGCGAGGGCCAGCGGGATCCAGGCGAGCGGCGGGATGGGCCTGAAGAGTTGCACCGTCGTGTCGACGAAGTCCTCGGCCTTCTGCCAGTAGCCCATCACCATGCCCAGCGGTATCCCGACCGCGGCCGCGAGCCCGAAGCCCATCGCCACCCTCTCGACAGAGAGGAGGGCGTTGTTGATGAGGCTCCCGCTCCCCAGGATGTCGGTGGTGGGGCTGGCAAGCACCGCGAGCACTGACTCCAGACGGGGGAGGATGAACTCGTTGTTGATGAGGACCGCGGCGATCTCCCAGCAAATGATGAGAAGAATAGGGAGGATGGCCCCCAGGGCCCTCCTCCTCAGAGCGGTACTTTTCTGTATCTGTGATCTCGTGGGTGTATTCGTTCTTTGCATCAGACCTCTTTCACCACCAGTCCGCTGTCTTTGAGGGCGAACTTGAGCATGACGTCCTGGATGGATCCTTTCAGCGGGGCCGCAATCTTCAACGGTTTCCCCTCGGCTGCTCTGCTGTTCGCCCAGTCGACGAAGGTCGGCCAGTCGTTTACGGGTGCGGATGCAGCCACGACGAGTCCGGATCCCTCAGTATTAACGGGTTGGACAATCTTAATAGGTGTTCCTTTGTCGATGGCGCTGATCGCCGGCGGGGCGCCGACCCAGGCCATCTGGATGTTGTCGGTGGCGGCAAGCTGCATCAGGGCCGGGCCGGCGGCGCCGGAGACGAGCGTGACGTCGGCGATCTTCTCGCCGTTGACGATCAGTTCGAGTGCTTCAGGCCTGCTCTGGGTGAGGTCTTTGGGCTTGAGGGCGATGCCGTAGTTCTCCTCGAAGTATTCCCAGTTCTTGATGGCGACGAAGAGCGAGGCGTGGTGGTCGGACATGAGGTAGCCGATGCCGAACTTATCGAATGTTGCCGGGGTGGCGATCTCGCCGGCGTCGATCATCTTTGTGCCTTCGGTGTACGGCTGGGTGTTGAAGATGAGGGCGCGGCGATCCTCCTTGGTGGTGTCCTTCAGGCTCCCGGTGAGGTAGCCGAGTTCGGCCTGGGCGTCGACGAAGAGGTCGACTCCTTCCATCCACTTCTCGGAAGGTTCGCTGGTGAACTTGATCGTCGGGATCGCCTTCTCAAGGACGTCGACCGAGCTGACGGAGACGTCGCCGTAGGTGAAGTTGCCCTTGCCGACGAGCCAGTCGGCGACGATCTCGGCGGACTCGTTCTGGTGCTCGTTGACGTACTGGTTGCTCAGGGTGGCGAGGGCGCTGACGGCGTTGACGGTGTCGGCGTGTTCCGCGGCGAAGTCGTCACGGGTGACGACGACACAGCAGGGGTGGTCCTTCCACATGTCCTGGGGCGGGAGATCCTGGGAGTACGAGGCGACCTTGCCGATCCCGCTGACGGTGGCGATCTCCACGAAGGGCTGCCACGCGATGTATCCGTCGATCTCGCCGGTCGAGAGGAGCATCGGCATGGGTCCGACGCCCTGGCTGTAGGTGACGCCGACCTCGGCGCCTTCGGTCGTGGGTGTTGTCGGGGTCTCGGGTTCAGAGACGCATCCGGCGACGATGAGAAGAGCTGCAAGCCCAATGGCGAGGACTGCAGCGAGCATCTTGTTTGCCATGGGGTACTGGTCAGTCTCACGATATATATAGGTCGTCGTCTTTCTGTCGGTAAATTGCCCGATTGTGTCTGCCCTATCTTTTTTGTGTCGTTATGTCCATGTTCCATCCCCCTTCGTCCTCTCCTCCCTGCCTCCGGGTGTGGACGTACGGGAGAACATTCATCATGTTTTACCCAGAAGAGATAGACCATGATCCAGGCAGACCCGGTCGAACGTATCATCAAGGCGGCGCTCATCTCCGACGAGGAGTTTGTGACGGTCCTCCAGCATGTACTGAAGAATGACCTGCGGGTGAGCGTGCGCGAACTCTCGGAGCGGAGCGGGGTCGCCCAGAGCACATTATATAAGGTGCTCACCGGCAAACGCTCGCCCACGCTCCCCACCATGCGGGCGATCATCAACACGGTCCGTTCCTTCTCCCGGATCCCGGAGGAGGCCTTCATCGGGCTCATCGCAGCACGTTACGTCCTGGAGTCCATCCAGGAGCGGACGGCGATCGTCGACGGCCACGAGTTCAGGGTACGGGAGTACCCGGTCCATTCCTTTGAGGACGCGATCATCGCCGCCGTCCGGGCCGAGCGGGAGGGGGCGGTGTCCATCGTCTGTGCTCCCATCGCCTCCTCGACGATCGAGCAACTGGTCCGCATCCCGGTGACGACGATCGTGCCCAAAGATAGCGTCCAGCGCGCCATCGAGTCGGCGGCGCGCAAGGCGTGGTTGTGAGCCGGTAGGTGTCGGTCGGGAAATGCGATTGCCCCCACCTGATCCTCAACATTGCCACTTCCGTCTATCTTCGTCATGGGGGATCCGGGGGTCTCCCCTCTGGTGTGAGATAATAGGAAAGATCTTACGATGGGGGCGGCACGGCAGGTCGGGGGTTCCCGACGAGATGATAGAGGGTGGCGGTCAAGTGAACCTCTCCTCACGCCAGAAGCCCTTCGACGGTCTCCAGAAACGCTTCCGCACGGGCGACGGCGTTTCGCGCCTCCCCTTCGGAAACCGTCCCGGCCATGTCGTAGACCGTGATGTGCCGTTTTCTCCGCATCCGGTCGAAGGCGAGGACGGCCTCGCGGTCCAGGTAGAGTTCGGTGAACCTGACCACCGCGATATGCTGGTTCGTTCCCGCCGGCCGGTAGCCCTTCGAGAACATCAGCGCCCGTCCGGCCTGGAGCATTGCGTTGTAGGCGATGGTGTAGGCCCAGTCGGCGTTGCCGGCGAGCATGGTGCCAGCGACGGTTGCGTCCCGTCGCGCGAGGGCCATCGCGTTCTCCACCGCGCCGGGTTCGGGGGGGAATTTCTTGATGAGGCCCCGGCGTCTCAGGTCGTCAGTCGGTTCCAATCAGCATCACCTTCGGCCCCCTCAGCACGTTCGCGACGAAGGGGTCGTCTGCGGCGGTCCGCTCCGCCATCTCTTCGGGCGTGAAGAGGGCGTAGTTGATCTCTCTCCCGAGCGCCTCCTCGGTCTCCTGCACCGCGACGATCAACCGGTCCTCGTCCACGGTCCCGACGATGAAGAGGTCGATGTCACTCTCCGCGCCCGCCTCGCCGCGGGCGAAGGAGCCGTAGATGAACATCCGGTCGATCGTTCCAATCCCGTCGAGGCGCTCGGCGATGACCTTCGCCACCCCCTCGGTCTTGAGGATGATGGCGGTCAACTCCTCGTACAGAGGGAATGAGCGGTCCACCACATAAAAATGTGCGTTCCCTCGCCGGGTGCTGGTGAGCAGCCCGAACTCTTCGAGGTTCGCGAGTTCCCGCCTGACGGCGTTGAGGTTCTCCCCGGTGAGGCGCTGGACCTCGCGGAGGTACATCTCGCGGCCAGGGTTCATGAGGAAGAGGGTGAGGAGTTTCACCCGCGTCTTCGAGGGGATGAGCCGTTCGAGCATGTATCAAGAATATATACGAGAGTATAAAAAATGTGTTCAATGGCGGGGACGCGGTGCGGCCGGGAGGTACATTTGTATGGGCTCGCGGGATCCTTCCTGTTGAGGTATGCCCCACTCGCTACTCAACGGGGGTTCGGGTTCCCCGAACCCCCTCATAGCGAGGATAGGGGTGGACGGGTATTGGCTGAAGAAGGTGGTCGCCCTCACCTGATCCTCCCCTCTGCGGCTCGCCCCAATCGCCCCTCAACGGGGGTTCGGGTTCCCCGAACCCCCCTCATCGCGAGGATAGGCGTGGGCGGGCGTCGGCCGAAGCATGCGGTCGCTCCCCCATGATCCTCCACATTGCGGCCTCCCCCGATTGCCATCGTGGGGGGTCCGGGTTTTTCCCCCCGGCAGAGCCCATGAACACACACTCCTGATCCGCCACTCCGCCCCCGCCCCATCCCCGGCACACACCGGATTATTCCCCTCTCCCGGCCCTGCCGGTCCCCTCATCCCTCCCGCCGCCCCCACAAGTTCATTTCCTCTCGGGCCGCAAGGTACACCACCATGCATCGTGATCTGCTGCGGCGAGGCAGACTCAGTGACGACCGTACCGGCGAGGTGATGCACTTCCTCTCCTCGATGACGGCCGATCACTGGATTGCCGGGATGGATATCCAGGTGGACATGGCCCACCTTCTGATGCTCAGAGAGAGAGAGATCATCGGAGAGGACGCGGCCAGGGCGCTGATGGGTGCGCTCCTCGCGTTCCACGAGGACGGGATCCCTGACGAGGCCTACGACGAATGCTTTGAGGACATCCACGCCGGGAAAGAGGCGGCGCTCATCGCCCGCGTCGGCGAGGAGTTCGGCGGCCGCCTGCACATGGGCCGGTCCAGGAACGACGAGGTGGCGACCTGCATCAGGATGCGCCTGCGCGAAGAACTGCTCGGGTGTATAGCGGCGGTCTGCGACCTGAGACGGGTGCTGCTCGACCTGGCCGAAGCGCACCGCGAGACGATCATGCCCGGGTTCACGCACCTCCAGCACGCCCAGCCGACCACCCTCGCTCACCACCTCCTCGCCTACGAGGCGGCCTTCGGGCGGGACTTCGGGCGGCTCGCCGACGCCTACGGTCGGGTGAACGAGTGTCCCCTCGGCGCGGCGGCCTTCGCCTCGACCGGATACCCCATCGACCGCGAGATGACCGCCCGGCTCCTCGGGTTCGAGCGGCCGATGGGCAACTCGATGGACGCCGTCGCCACCCGCGACTTCGCCCTCGAAAGCCTCTCGGCCTGTGCGGTGATGATGACCACCGCGAGCCGTCTCTGCGAGGAGATGGTCGTCTGGTCGAGCGCCTTCGTGCGGTTCGTGCAGCTCGCCGACGGCTACTCCTCCACCAGTTCGATCATGCCCCAGAAGAAGAACCCCGACACCGCCGAGATCATGCGGGCGAAGGCCGGGACCGTCGCGGGATCGCTTGCCGGGGCGATGACCATCACCAAGGGCCTCCCGATGAGCTACAACCGCGACCTCCAGGAACTCACCCCCCACCTCTGGCGGGGCGTCGCCGCCGCGCGCGAGAGCCTGGTCGTCCTGGCCGGGATGCTCTCGACCGCGACCTTCGACACCGACCGGATGGCCGCGGAGTCCGACCGCGGCTTCTCCACCGCCACCGAACTCGCCGACGTCCTGGTCCGCGAGTACGGTCTGCCCTTCAGGACAGCGCACTCGGTCGTCGGCCGCGCCGTGAAGCAGGGCGCCCTCGACCTCGCCACCCTCGAAGCGGCGGCCGAGGAGGTCGCCGGGCTCTCGCTCACCGAGCGGGGCCTCACCCCCGAACGGGTGGCCGCCGCCCTCGACCCAGCGATCAGCGTCGCCGAGAGGAAGGCCATCGGCGGCCCGGCGCCCGACGAGACGGCGCGGGCCGTGGCGGCACGGAACAAAGACCTTGCGGCCGACGAGGCCGCCACCGCCGGGCTGGCGAAGGCTATCGAGACGGCCCTCGCCCGCCTGGTCGAAGAAGCCAGGAGGCTCGCAGAAGCATGAGTACCTATATGACCGGCGACATCGTCGCCGCCTCCTGCCGGGGCCACCCGGTGGAAGGGATCTATATCACCGACCGCGACGGCATGGCGGTCCTCAAACTGAAGAGCGGCTACAACATCGGCGTGGATGAGGAGACCTGCACCCTGGTGCGGCGGGCCGGCGAGCAGCCCGCGCCCGCGGTCCCCGCGGTCGTGCAGGACGAGCGCCTGCCCGAACTCGCGATCATCTCCACCGGCGGCACCATCGCCTCCAAGATCGACTACCGCACCGGCGCCGTCACCAGCCAGTTCACTGCCGACGACATCCTCAGGGCGGTGCCCGGCCTCACGACGGTCGCGCGATACCGCGCCGAGGTGCTCGCCACCATCCTCTCCGAGAACATGACGCCGTCCACCTGGCAGGCCCTGGCCAGGGCGGCGCACGCCGCGATCCGGGACGGCGCCGAGGGCGTCATCGTCACCCACGGCACCGACACCATGGCCTACTCGGCCTCCGCCCTCTCCTTCATGCTCGACACCCCGGCCCCGGTCGTCTTCGTCGGGTCGCAGCGCTCCGCCGACCGGCCGAGCAGCGACAACGTGATGAACGCGATGTGTGCGGCCGCCGCCGCCCGGAGCGACCTGGGCGAGGTGGCGGTGGCGATGCACGCCACCACCAACGACGACACCTGCACCGTCCACCGCGGGACGCGGGTGCGAAAGATGCACACCTCCCGCCGCGACGCCTTCCAGAGCCACGAGATGGCTCCGATCGCCACCGTCGCCTACCCCTCGCTCGCGGTCGACCTCTCCCCTGAGGCGGTCCGCCGCGGCTCGGCCGAACCGGCGCTCCGCGCCGACCTCGAAGAGCGTTGCGGGCTCCTGTACTTCTATCCGGGGATGCCCGAGGAGGCGGTCAGGGTCTACGAGGATTTCAAAGGTCTGGTCATCGCCGGCACCGGCCTGGGCCACGTGAGATCCGCGTGCATCGGGGCACTGCGCGAGATGGTCGACGCCGGGACCACCGTCGTCATGACCTCCCAGTGCCTCCACGGCCGGGTCTGCGACCGGGTCTACGACACCGGCCGCGACCTGCTCGCCGCGGGCGTGGTCGAGGGGGAGGACATGCTCCCCGAGACCGCGCTCACCAAACTGATGTGGGTGCTGGGCAATGTCGACGACGCCGAAGAGGCCAGGAGGCTGATGGCCACCGACCTCAAAGGCGAGATCAGGAGGAGGTCAGACTATGGATTTTAAGGCGCTCGGGCTCATGGCCGGGATCGAGATCCACCAGCAACTCGACACTAAAGAGAAACTCTTCTGCCACTGCCCCACCACGCTGCGGGAGACCGAGGAGCACACCGGCGAATTCTTCCGGTACCTCCACGCCACCGTCTCGGAGATGGGCGAGGTCGATCGAGCGGCGGCCGAAGAGATGATGAACCGCCGGCAGTTTTGCTACTTCGCCTACGACACCACCTGCCTGGTGGAGAACGACGAGGAACCCCCGGCCCCGATGAACCCCGAGGCCCTGGCGATCGCCCTCCAGGTCGCGAAGACCTTTGCCATGCACCCGGTCGAACAGGTGCACACCATGCGCAAACTCGTCATCGACGGCTCGAACACCAGCGGGTTCCAGCGGACGGCGATGGTGGCGATGGGCGGCGTCCTGCCCGGCGACGGCGAGGTCGAGACGATCTGTCTCGAAGAAGAGGCGGCCCAGCGCGTCGAGGGGAGCACCTTCTCCCTCGACCGTCTCGGCATCCCGCTCGTCGAGATCACCACCTCACCCTGCATGCACACTCCCGAGGCGGTCCAGGAGACGGCCCGGTACATCGGGATGGTGCTTCGGTCCACCGGCCGGGTGAAGCGCGGCCTGGGCACGATCCGCCAGGACGTCAACATCTCGATCAAAGACGGTGCTCGGGTCGAGATCAAGGGCGTGCAGGAACTCGACCTCATCGCCGAGGTGGTCCGCCGCGAGGTGACGAGACAGGTGACCCTTCTTTCGATCCGGGACGAACTCCGCGCGCGGAACGCCTCGGTCGGCGAGGAGACCCACGACGTCACCGCCCTCTTCGCCGGGACCAAGTCCTCGATCCTGAAGCGTGCGAAGTCGATCCTCGCCGTCGTCCTGCCGGGCTTTGCCGGTCTGGTCGGCCGCGAGGTCCAGCCCGGCCGGCGGTTCGGCACCGAGATCTCGGACTATGTGAAGAAGTGCGGGCTTGGCGGGATCTTCCACACCGACGAACTCCCGGCCTACGGCGTCACGGCCGACGAGGTCGCCATGCTCCGCGCACACCTCGGCGCCGCCGACGAGGACGCGATCATCCTCATCTCAGGCAGTAAGGAGAAGGCCGCCTGCGGCGCGAAGCAGGTCCGCCACCGCGCCCGCCTCGCCTTCGAGGGCGTGCCCGAGGAGACCAGGAAGATGCTCGAAGGCGGGAACACCGCGTACATGCGTCCCCTCCCCGGCGCCGCCAGGATGTACCCCGAGACCGATGTCCTCCCGGTGACGATCACCGAAGAGCGCTGGGCGGCCGTCGAGGTGCCCGAACTCCTCGCCGACCTCGCACGCCGGATGGAGGACGAACTCGGCCTCGACCCCGCGGTGGCCAGGCAGGCCGCCTACTCCGAGCACCTCCCACTCTTCAGGGCGGCGGTGCAGGCCGGGATCAAACCCAACCTCGCGGCGCGGACGGTCCTCGCCACCCTCAAGGAACTCTCCAGGGACGGCGTCGCCGTCGAGAACGTGGCTGACCAGGACGTCCTGGCAATTCTCACCGCCGTCGAAGCGGGGGAGGTCGCCAAGGAAGTGATCCCCGAACTCCTCACCGAGGTGGCCGAAGGGAAGACGGCGGCGGCCGCGGTCGCCGAGCATGCCGGCGGGGTCTCGGCCGAAGAACTGGCCGCGATCGTCGCGAAGATCGTCGCCGAGCGGATCGAGTTTGTCCGGGACAAGCAGATGCATGCCCTCGGCCCGTTGATGGGCGTCGTGATGGAAGAGGTCCGCGGGAAAGTCGACGGCAAGAAAGTGAGCGAGGCCCTGAGAATTGAGATCTCGCGGGTGATCTAAGCAACATCTTTAAACCACGTATTGAGTAAATATATAGGGAGTTTGATTATGGGAAAAACAGGAACCACGACCTGGGCCCAGGTGAAGAATGTCAGGGGCAAGATCCGCCTGGTCAGAGCACAAGAATCGACCCAGAAGAAGCCAGGCCCGAACCAGCGCTTCAAGACATCTGCGACCCTCAAGAAGATCGCAGTCCAGGCTGAGCGCCAGCAGGGCCGCGGAGGACGCGGTGGGCGTCGCGGTGGCCGCGGCGGTCGGGGGCGCGGTCAGGAAATGAACGACCAGCGTGTCCGCAGGCGGATGCTCCGCTCCAAGACAACCGCTATGGGCGTGAAGCAGAAGTCCAGGTAAGACCAGGGGAACCCACCCCAAATTATCTTTTATATCTCAGGCGTCCATTCATTGTATGGATCCAAAGACTGCCGTTTTGAACTATCAGTACGGTGAGAGAGCGAAATCCGAACTTCTTCTGGCCTCGAAACTCATTGCAGGCATGCCGAGTTTCCCGAACGGCGAGAAGATGGGCGGGAAGCGGATGCTCCTCATGGTGCTCGATGGCGTCAGGTCTGAGATCGCCTTTGCCCACGGAAGCACCGGACACGACGGGTTCAGGAAGGCCCTCGAAGCCCTGGACAGCGCGATCTCTGCGGTCGAGGGACTGAACTTCGAGGAGGCCGTCCCGAAGATGGCGGAAGCGATCTCCGCGTCGACGACGGTTGCCCAGGAATCCTGGGAGGCGCTCACCGGTCATGGACTCCTCTGAGTTCCTCACCTTCCTCGAAGGCCGCCAGACGGTCCGGGAATACGACCCCGACCGCGAGGTCACCGAGGAGGAAGCCGAGTTTATCCTGCGGGCCGCCTCGTCGGCGCCGAGCGCCGGCAACCGCGAGGCCTGGGACGTCGTCGTCGTGCGGGCCGAGGACCAGCGGGAAGCCCTCGCAGAGACTGCCTTCGACCAGGCGCAGATCCGGAACGCACCGGTTGTCTTTGTCGTCTGCTCCAACTATGTCAGGTCGATGTCGCGGTATGGCGACCGGGGCATTCTTTATGCCCTTGAGGACGCAACCATTGCCTGTACCTATATGATGCTCGCCGCCCACGCCCTCAGGCTCCATGCCTGTTGGACCGGCGCCTTTGAAGAGGACAGTGCCAGAGAAGTCCTCAACATCCCGCCGCACATCCGCCCGGTGGCCCTCCTTGCCGTCGGCAGGGGCGAGGTGCCGGCCGCCAGGACCGAACGGATGCCGGTCGGCGAGCACGTACACAGAGAGACGTGGTAATATTATTCCAGGAATGTGAGATTCATGACCAACTATCTTGTAACACTCGAATCTGCATGGATTATCAAGGACGTCAAGTCCCTGGACGACGCTGTGGGGATCGCGATCAGCGAGGCAGGCAAGCGCCTCAACCCCTCGGCAAAGTTTGTCGAGATTGAGAGCGGGTTTATTCAGTGTCCGTTCTGTGAAGAAGACCTGAACTGCGCTCTGGTCGTTGCGAACACCGCCCTGGTCGGGCTCATGCTCTCGATGAAGGCCTTCAACGCCGAGTCGGAGGAGCATGCCAAGAGGATTGCGAAGTCGGTCGTCGGTCGGGCGCTCGGCACGGTCCCTCTCAAAGTCACGGATGTGCAGGAGATATGATCAGCGTCGTCGGGCATACGGCCATCGACCATATCTGCACGGTGCCGCATTTTCCCGAGCGGCACACCTCGGTCTCCACCCTTGACCACCAGATCTTCTTTGGCGGCGGGGCGGCGAACATCGCTGTGGGGATCGCGACGCTGGGGGGGCCTTGCGAACTGGTCAGTGCGGTCGGTTCCGACTTCCCGGGCAGTGGCTACGAGCAGAAGATGGACGAACTCGGGATCATGCGCCGGTTCTTCGAGGTGCCCGACCGCCCGACGGCGACGGCCTTCATGTTCAACGATGTCGCCGGCGACCAGATCACCTACTTCGACTGGGGCGCCTCGGCGGTCTTCGCCGGGGCCGAGGCTCCGGCCCTGGAGTTCGTGCATATGGCGACCGCCGACCCCTCGTTCAACGTGCAGGTCGCAGAAAGAAGCGAGTTTGCCTCCTTCGATCCCGGCCAGGATATCCTGCGGTACTCGAAGGAGCAGTTCGAGGCGATTCTTGAGAACATCAACATCCTCTTTGCGAACCGGCACGAGGCAAAGCAGATGGCCGAGACGCTCGGCACGACGGTGCATGACCTGGCGGCGCGGGTGGACCTCGCGGTCTTCACGATGGATTCAAAGGGGTGCATGCTCTGCGTCGACGGCGAGGAGAAGCATATCCCGGCGATCCGGGTCGACGCGGCCGACCCTACGGGTGCGGGCGACGCCTTCAGGGCCGGGTTCCTGACCGCCTATGCCCGCGGCTACGAGCCGGTGCGCTGCTGCACGGTCGGGACGACGGCGGCCTCCTTCGTGGTGGAGAAGGTCGGGTGCCAGACCAACCTCCCGACCTGGGAACGGTTGGCGAGGCGGCATGAGGAATACTTCGGACCGATTGTGAAGAGGTAAGAGACAATGACATGGGCAGCACTGACGTCTGGCGGCAAGGACTCGGTCCTTGCCGTGCAGCGGGCGATCGACGCCGGGATCGAGGTCTCGGCCCTGGTGACGGTCAGGCCTGAGAACCCGCATTCGTATATGTTCCATTCGGCCAACCTGGACGCGGTCCGGGTGATGGCCGACGCCGCCGGGATGGAGTACCACGAGATCCCGTCGGCCGGGAAGAAGGAGGAGGAGATCTTCGAGATGGAGGAAGGCCTCGCCGCCCTCGGGCTCGACGGGATCGTCACCGGGGCGGTGGCCTCGACCTACCAGCGTTCTCGCCTGGAGGCGATCGCGGGGAGGCTCGGGATGAAACTCTATGCCCCGCTCTGGCATATGGACTATGCCGACCTCCTCCGCGAGGTGGCGGCCCGCCTTGATGCGATCATCGTCGTCTGTGCTGCCGAGGGCCTGACCGAGGAGTTCCTGGGAGCGCATATCGACGGGCCGATGGTGGAGCGGCTCCTGGACCTGGAGAAGCGCTACCGGATCAACCCGGCGGGCGAGGGGGGTGAGTACGAGAGTCTCACCCTCAACGCCCCCTTCTTCTCCAGACCGGTCACCTACGCCTCGGCCGAGCGGCACTCGGTCGGCGACCGGCACGAACTGGTCCTCAAGGGATTCAGATGAACGGTAGAGCCGAGACGAGCGACGTCAGGATGGCCGGGCTCTCCCGGTATATTTTCACCGCCCCGTCCTGGCCCCGGTCCCTTGCGATCATCGTCGTCCTCGGCCTGCTCATCGACGGGGTGAGTCTGCGGGCCGGCGATACGTATCCGTTCTTCGGCACGCTGGCCTTCACTATTCCTGCGGTCCTGGCGACGTTCCTGACCCGCCCTCTCCTGATGGAGCGGGGCAAGGTGATCACCTGGAACCGTTCGGCCCTGCTGGCGGCGGCGGGCACGGTCTTTGCGGTGATCGTCACGCTCTTCTCGGTGGTGCTCGGCCAGAGCGGACTGCTCCCCCTCACCTTCGCCCTCGCGATGGGGCTGGTCTTCGGGGTGCGGCTGCTGGTCATCGCGGCCATCGCGGACTACCGTCTCTCCCATGTGGTGATGCCGGCCCTGCCGCAGAGCGCCTTCGGGGTGGTCTTTGCCACGCTCTCGTTCGGGCAGGAGTTCCTGATCCTGGGCGCGGTTCTTCACCTGGTCTTCGGGTTCGGGTGCGTGCTCTTTGTCTGGTTTGTGGAGCGGCCGCTGAACAAGGGCTTCCATATCAGCGCCTTCAACTTCATCAACACCTTCATCGAGCACATGACCGACGGTTCGAAGAGTATGGAGGACTTCTTCCGCGAGATCGGCGAGGAGGTCTCGGTCCCGCAGGTGAGTCTCGCCTTCAGGCGGGACGGCAGGCGCGACATCCTCTTCACGGTCCCGAATGTTCACCCCGGTCCGATGGGCGAGATCGGCGGCGGCAACCTGACGCGGGCGATCTACGAGGCCTTCCCCGAGGAGGTGCTCACGGCCCACGGGTGTTCGACGCACGACTTCAACCTGGTCTCGGCTTCGGAGAGCGAGAAGATCGTCTCGGCGGTGGAGGACTCGCTCGAAGATCTCGTCTACTCCCCGCTTGCGGGGCCGTCCCGCCGCACCCGCGTGGGGTCGGTGGAGGTGCTCGCACAGCCGATGGGCGACGCCCTGATGATGGTCTCGACGCGCTGGCCGCAGAAGACCGAGGACGTCGACTTCGCGATCGGGATGGCGGTGATGGCCGAGGCGCACCGGTGCTTTGCGCACTGCGCCTTCGTCGACGCCCACAACTGCATGGCCGACGTCGCCTCGCCGGTCCACATCGCCTCGAAGGAGGGGAACGAGTACCTCGCCGCCGCGGAGCAATGCATCTCCGACTCGGCCGGGGGTGCGGTGCATGCCTTCCGGGCCGGGGCGGCCCGCGTGCCTCTCCCGTTCACCCGCGAGGAGGGAGTCGGCGACCTCGGGGTGCAGGCGCTGGTCGTCGAGACGGCCGGGCAGCGGACGGCCTATGTCCTCTTCGACGGCAACAACATGGTCACCGACCTCCGTGCCGAGGTGCGCAAGGCGGTCGGCGACCTCGTCGACGAGTGCGAGGTGATGACCTCCGACTCGCATGTGGTCAACACCGTCACCGGCAAGAACCCGGTCGGGCTCCACGTGAGCCCCGACATCCTCGCCGGTTTCGCGAAGCAGGCGGTGGAGGCGGCGGTCGCCGACCTCGCCGATGCGGAGGTGGCCTCGGCCTCGGCCGCCTGCGAGGACGTCCTGGTCTTTGGCTCCAACCGGATCTCGGAACTCGCGAGCACGGTGAACGCGATGCTCGTCTTCATCCCGCCGCTCTCCCTGGCGGTGCTGCTGGTGGCGTTTCTGCTGTCGGTGCTCGCGTATGTGGTGATTGTTTAGGGGTTTCTTTTTTTTGCGGGCGGCACCGGATGGGAGAAGTACTTGATGGGTATCTCTTCAGAGCGCCTGCACGGGGGATCGATCCCGGCACCGACGGGAGATATCGAGATGTCGCCGGCGTTCTCCTCTTTATTTTGTACTTGATGGGTACTTGATCGGAGGCACTCCCGGTCACCCGGAGATCCTGAAAGAACCATCATCTTCACATCACATACCGATGTATAACCACGATATGGAGCGGCTCGACAAACAAAAGATCCACGCTCAGGAATCCTGCACCGACGTGACCGATCGCCTCGCGGATATGGCCGTCGACGACGAACCGCTCAGTGACGAGAGCATCAAGGCCATCGAGTCGTCCCGTGAAGATATCAGGATGGGCCGGATCTATACCCTGGAGCAGGTGATGGCGGAGTTGAAAGAAGAATAAAATCTCGCGTCTTCTTCTCCGCGACGGCCAGCCTCCCACAGAGAGAGATTTCTCCAGAGCCAAAAACTATATTGGAGTACGCAGATTACCTCTCACCAGAAGGAGATTCCCTGCCACACGATCACGTACCGAGGTGAAACTCCCATGAGCCGGGTCAAGGAAGAGATCATCAGTGAGTTGAACACCCTCTCGCCCAGGGCATCCGAAGAAGTTCTCAGTTTCATCAGGTTCCTGAAATCGAAGCGTCAGAAGGCTGTTCCCGACACCGCCCTCGCGAGCGAGCCCGTGCTTCGGAAAGACTGGCTTCTGCCCGAGGAGGACGAGGCTTGGGACGATTTGTAAAAGGCGATGTTGTTATCGTACCGTTTCCCTTCTCAGACCTCTCAACCGTAAAACGACGTCCGGCCCTTGTCGTTGCTACCCCCGATGGCGACGACCTCATCCTCTGCCAGATCACGAGTCAACAGGTCCGGGACCGCTACGCCATTGGTATCGCCGACACTGACTTTACCGAAGGAACGCTCCGAAAATCAAGCAACGTCCGACCAAATCGGATATTTTCCGCCAGCATCAACCTTATTCTGTATCGGGCCGGCCACCTCGATGATCAGGCCATGAAGTCGGTCATCACCAGGCTCATTGAGATCCTTCAGGCCGAATGAGTGCCGGCCCCGGGGAAGCGTTCATCGTCAGGAGGCGAAGGCCGCAGTGATCGATCTTCTCGGGAGGGTTTACCATGAAAATGATCCTGACGATTATCTCTTCGGGTTTGCATGAGAATTTGAACTCGCCTGATCTCGTTGAAGATGATATGCAGATGACAAAGACGCCTTCAGCATGATCGGTGTTCCGCCTTCCCGCCCCTATCGCCATCCCGGGGGTCCGGGGGCAGAGCCCCCGGCCGATGGTGTGGGAAGGCGTGATGATCATAGGCGCCGCCCCCGATCGTTGAATCTTTCCTGGAATCTCGCGCCGGGGGTTTCACCCCCGGATCCCCCACGCCGAGGATAGGCGGGGGCGGCGATTGAGAGAGATCCGCCCACATGCCGAAGCGAAACTCAGAAAATTTTCATCGCGTATTTCATCGCGTATGTTTGAATCTCAGGCTCATGGTGAATTCTCCAGAGCCAGATCCCGATCGTTTTGGATTCTCAAAAATCCCCCCTGATGCACCGTTGAACCCCATCCGAATCTTCCTCCGGGTCGAGTTGGAGAAATAGAAATCAATTGCCGTAGAATTATATGTCCATAGCGTGATGATCTCCTATCATGGCCTTGAACAACCGATCGAGAGGATCGGAACTCTCGGTTGTCGAGAGGGCGATCGCCTGCACGAAAGAATACGAGAATGTCGGCTATGTGCAATACGATACGAAAGACGGGCATTATTTTTACCTCCATCCTTCGCCCTTCCTTTCAACCGTCAAAAACGAGATCTATTATGCCGCCGGCACTCCCCCTCCTGAGAACGAGTTTGTCGAAGTCGAAGTCTCTGAGAGGAAGACGGAGATCCTGGACCGATCATGCAAAAAATATCGCTATGTCAAAACGATCAGCGAGTGGAGACCATTCGATATCGCCCCCCTCGCGATACGGAGAAAAAATCTCGACTTCATGGAGATCATCGATTTTTTCACCTATCCATACAAAGGCGAAGCAGAGATCGTCCAGGAGATCGCGACCTGTTCGACCCTGTTTGCGTTCTCTTCCCCGCCGATCACCGGCGAGACCGGCGGGATCAAGACCGCGGTCTTCGGGAAAAACTATCAATGGGATCTCTTTCAAAGGCCGTTGAAGATCATCCCCCCGGAATTCAAGACGATCAGTTCTGATTACTTACTATTATTCGGTCTCAAAAACCGATCGACGGATCAGAAAATCGAGCGGAGAAATCAACCAGGCCATTCTCAGGCCCGAAAAAATGGTGTCCGATGTCCCGATCATGATCGACGAGATCGCCAGACGAAGGTTTTCGAAGGGACATCATGAGAACCAGGACGTCGAGACCGGAGTCATTATCGCCCAGGTGCTGGACGGGTTGCTCCTGAAGCCAGAACCATCAGAGTCCATTGGAAAAATGATGAGCAACGTGATCTATGAACTGCGGGACGAATACCTATCCGCCGGACAGGTTCCCATCAAACAGAATATCGGGGATGGCATTCCGAAACTCGCCTCTTCGTATGCCAGGCTGCAGTCCAACCCGGAGATCAGAAAAGAAGATGTAAAATATGTCTTTGATATGTGGTCGTCGATGTTCAAGAGGGCCGCGAAAATTTCGTCGTACCCGATGAAGACGCACCACATGTATGAACTGACCGGCGAAGGGCGGAGAGTGTACTTCGAATGCTATGACGTCTTCGGGGCCGAATATAACATCCCGATCGTGGAAGCAATGGACGCCGTCACCGTCGACCCGGTCGAGTTCGAACTGGCCATCGATTCCCTGGTCGAAAAGGGATATTGCAGGAGGAGCAGAGATTCCATCGTGCTCCTCGAACCCTACCGGTAGGAAAAATCTCTGTCGCAGTTCATCGCTTGTTGAGAGGCCCCCTCCCTCACCGTTTCGAGACGAGGCCGAGCAGCCAGATGATCGCCAGGATGCCGACGATCAACCAGACCAGCAGAAAGATCCCGGCCAGGGCCATGGCGAGGAGCATCACGCCCCCCATCATCCCGTAATACGGCATACCCGGCATATCATGCCAGGGCCCCCCGTCCGGTTGCCCCCAATAGTCGTTTCCCATCATCCGGTCGAGCATCATGCTGTACCCCGCCGGGTACCGCTCCATCAACTGCACCAGCCGGTCCTCCTCGGCCGGGGTCAGGTCCCCCTCCATCATCTTCGCCATCAGGCCCTCCATCTCGGCGTGGACGCTCGCATTCATCGATCGCTCCTCGACGGACTGCATCGCCTCATGCCCGGCGCCCTCATCGTACATCATCGACGTGTCCGCACCGCCCGCCGCCGTGAGGGCGCAGAGCAGCATGCAGACGACGATCCCGATCCTCGGCATGGCGGCGAATATCCCGGGGAAAAATATGAACATTGTCCACACCCCCGATCCCCTTTTATACCCCCATCGCCTTTCCGGGCAGGAGAGCGATGGACCCACACCACGAGCACCACCCCCCGACCCACGAGCACGGGGCGGGCGGCGGCCACCACGGCCACGCAGCCCTCGCCGACTTCAAGCGCCGGTTCATCGTCTCGACCATCCTCACCGTGCCCATCCTCATCCTCTCCCCGACCATCCAGATGCTCCTGGGGTTCAGCGTCGACGTCCCCGGCGCCGAATACATCGTCCTCCTCCTCGCCACCGTCGTATACCTCTACGGCGGCTACCCCTTCCTCACCGGCATCGTCGACGAACTCAAGGCCCGGATGCCTGGGATGATGACGCTCATCGCCGTCGCGATCACCGTCGCCTATTTCTACAGCGCCGCGGTGGTCTTCGGCGTTCCGGGCGAGGGCTTCTTCTGGGAACTCGCCACCCTGATCGACATCATGCTCCTCGGCCACTGGATCGAGATGCGCTCGGTGCTCGGGGCGTCGCGGGCCCTCGAAGAACTCGTGCGGATCATGCCGCAGGAGGCGCACCGCCTCGGGGACGGCGCCGTCGAGGAGGTGACGGTCGAGGCGCTCGGCGTCGGCGACCGGGTGCTCGTCAAACCCGGCGAGAAGATCCCGATCGACGGCGTGGTCGTCGACGGGGAGAGCAGCGTCGACGAGGCGATGCTCACCGGCGAGTCGCAGCCGGTGACCCGGCGGGCGGGCGACACGGTGATCGGCGGGGCGATCAACGGCGAAGGCTCGCTCGTCGTCGAGGTGAAGAAGGTGGGTGCCGACACCTACCTCAGCCAGGTGGTCGACCTGGTCCGCCGGGCCCAGGAGAGCCGGTCGCGCACCCAGGACCTCGCGAACCGGGCCGCCTTCTACCTCGTCGTCATCGCCCTCTCGGTCGGGGCGCTGACCTTCCTCGGGTGGGTGTACCTCGTCGGCGACGCCGGGTTTGCGATCGAACGGGCGGCGACGGTGATGGTGATCACCTGCCCCCACGCCCTCGGCCTCGCCGTCCCGCTGGTGATCGCCGTCTCGACCGCTCTTGCCGCACAGTCCGGGTTTTTGATCCGCGAGCGTCAGGCCTTCGAGCGGGCGAAAGATATCGGGGCCGTGGTCTTCGACAAGACCGGGACCCTGACCGAGGGGCGGTTCGGGGTGACCGACCTCCTCACCTTCGGCGGCACCGACGAGGAGGAGGTGCTGCGCCTCGCGGCCTCCCTCGAAGCCCGGTCCGAACACCCGATCGCAAAAGGCATCCTGCGGGAGGCGGAGGTTCGGGGCCTGACGCCGGCGGCCCTGGAGGAGTTCAGGGCGGTCCCGGGCAGAGGGGTCGAGGCGGTGGTTGCCGGCCGGCGGCTGCAGGTGGCGAGCCCCGAACACCTGGAAGCCGACCCGCGGGTGGAGGCGCTGCAGCGGCAGGGAAAGACCGTCGTCTACCTCCTCGAGGACGGGACCCCGATCGGTGCCCTCGCCCTCGCCGACATCGTGCGCAAAGAGTCCCGCGAGGCGGTCGCCCGCCTCAAGGCGATGGGGATCCACTGCATGATGCTCACCGGCGACAACCGGTTCGTCGCCGCCTGGGTGGCAGAAGACCTGGGGCTGGACCAGTTCTTCGCCGGCGTCCTCCCGCACGAGAAGGCCGACAAGATTGCAGAGGTCAGAAAGGACTACGTCGTCGCGATGGTCGGCGACGGCATCAACGACGCCCCGGCCCTCGTCTCCGCCGATGTGGGAATCGCGATCGGGGCCGGCACCGACGTCGCTGTCGAGAGCGCCGATATCGTGCTGGTCAGAAACGACCCCCGCGACGTAGCGGCGGTCGTCGAACTCTCGAAGAAGACCTACGCGAAGATGGTGCAGAACCTCTTCTGGGCCACCGGCTACAACGCCTTTGCGATCCCGCTCGCCGCAGGCGTGGCGAGCGGCTACGGGATCCTTCTCACCCCGGCGGCGGGGGCGATCCTGATGAGTGCGAGCACCGTGATCGTGGCGGTCAATGCACGGTTGCTCCGCAGGTAGTGGGGGGAAACCGGCCGTCCGTGAGTTTGAGAGCGTGGGATGACGGAGGCACGGCCGATCCTTCCGGCACCCTTGCGCTCCTGGCGGGCCTTCACTCCGATACACTGTTTTCGAACCGTCGTCTCGCACGTTCCCCCGGCCCCGCCTCCGGCGAACTCGATCTCAGAGAATTTGATCGCATCTGTCGTGTTTATCCCTGGAAAATGCGTTAAAAACCATTCACGATCATAAATGACGTGATCTGTTCGCGTGGGTTTATCAGGAAATAGCCCGGATCTTTACGGGTATCATAAATCCAGGGGGTTTTCAGAGATGGATTTCTCAGAGATAGACAAAAAATACCCGTGGGCCAGGCTCGCTATCGTAGTGACGCTGATTGCCCTGTCGGTGGCCCTTGAAGTGGGGGTTCATATCCACTTCAACACCGCAGTGGCGTACACCCATGTCTTCTACCTTGTAATCGCCCTTACCGGCATCTGGTACTACCGGAAGGCGGCGGTCATCGCCCTGGTCTTCGGCTTGATTCATATCGGCGTGGACTACGCGATGACCGGCGCCCTGGATCCCGCGGCTGTCTTCAGGGCGGCGATGTTCGTCATCGTCGCGTATGTGATCGGTGCGCTCTCCGAGTCGGCCAACCGGTATTATGAAGAGCGCGAAGAGAAACACCGCGCTCTTGTCGGTTTTGTCGAGGAGGTGCGCCTGCGGATCAAGACCCCGGTCGGCACCATCCGGGATGACCTCACCGGCATCTCCCGCCGCGTCGAGCGGGGAGAGATGGAAGACGGGGAGATCGCGGCGGCCCTCGAGATGCAGATCGCCCATGCCGAACAGGTCGTTGCCAGTCTCCGCGAACTGCAGCAGGGCGTCATCGAAGAGCACCACCCCTGACGCCGCCGGAGGGGGAGGGCTCTCCCCCTGCCGCAATGAAGTATATGTATAATACCATTTTTCTTATTCGCCCCGCGTTGCTCAATATTATTTCACCTACGGTTCATTCTCCCTTCAGTGCGGTGCCGCCACACTCCCGGACATTCTTTGATGCGGCGGGCCGCATGGGAGGAAGAAAAATCATACAAGAACCATCTCAAACGGTCCCTGAAAGGGGGACGAGGAACAGCACGAAGAGCAGGGCTATGGTGAAAACTCAGGAGGAAAGAGACGGCAGCCCCCGTGACCACCTGTGCGCCAACACCGGACCATCGATGACTGCCACTTGTTTCCTCTACCTGTGAGGATATAAAGGTGATCGATCCGGTGCCGCTCTACCCGGTACCCCAGATGGTGACGGCCGCGGACATTTCCGGATCGCCGCCGACGATCTGCGGGCCTTGCTCTCGCGGGGGAAGAAGGTGCCGGTGACCGGCCGGACGGCGATCGTCGGCCACGCGGCAGTGAACCCGGCAGTGAAGATCTTCACGACAGCCGGGCGGTTCCACGTCTCCATCCCGTACGCACAGCGGGTGCAGTTCTCGGTCACGGCCAACCGCAGGAACCCCGGCATGCTCTTCGACCTCATCAAGGCCTCGGCGCTCTTGCACCGGTTCGGGCGCGAGCGCTACGACGGCGGCATCCGGGCCAACCGCGAGGATCTATGCGGCGATCAACGGCGACTCCGGCGGGCAGGAGACGAAGGTGACGAAGAACGAGGCGGCCGCCCTCGAAACCGTCGCCACGATGGGCTGGGACCAGTTCACGATCAAGATGCTCCAGGAGGCGCTGGGGCTTTCCTACCACCAGGTCTACCGGATCCTCCACGGCTACGCAAGCCGCGGCTCGACCTACTCCGGACTGCTGGAGAAGTGTCCGGCGATCAGTTACCTGGATACCACCGTCACCGAAGACATGGACGGGTGTGCGGTCCGCCGGCGGGAGCACCTCTTCCTCTTCGACCGCGGGGGCTATCTGCGGTGGGCCCGCGGGGCGGCGGTCGGGATCGCCGGCGGCGACGACGATGAGGGCCATGACCAGGACCGGGACGATGATCCCGGTCCGGGCACCAACGGCGTTTGCAACTTTGCAGCAGGTTTACAGCAGATTTACAGCAGGTGCCGCGAAGATCAATCGGCGCGAGACAGCGTTCGATCTGACAGTACTAGTACAGATAGAGAGACGCGTCTCTCTATCTGTACTAAGTTACAGCAAAACCCACACCCACCCACTCCCCCTGGGTCTTCAGTGTCCGGGAGTGTGGGTGGGTGCGATGTCCGGAATGTTGCAAACGATCGGTCGATCTCGTCGAGAGATGGAGATAAACCCGATCGACAGGAGGCACGCCCCCCGTTGAGTTGCAGCGCCTTCCGCAAACTGCTGCAAACGGCTGTAAAGAAAGGGGATCTGCTGCAAGAGACGTTGCCGGGTGTCCTGGACCACCGGGAGTTCACGCGGGTGAGCACCGATCTCGGCCGGTGCGATGTGTGTGCCGAGGGGAAGGCGGTGCACCGGTCGGCCGATGGATAGGTGAAACTCTGCGAGGGGTGTTTTGCCGGGGTGGTGCAGGCGTGGAACGCGGGGCGGGGGATCTCATGATCCCGACGGGGAGCGTGACCGGCGTCACCGGTCCGCCCGGCGTATGACACATTCCGCCTGGTCCGACCGGAGGAATTCGTCGATCTCGTCCCTGGTGCTCTCGTCGGTCTCGGTGAAGAGGAAGCCGAAGACCGGGTACCTGCGGAAGTCGACCGGGCGCCACTCGAGGGGGTGGGTAAAGGTCGCGAGGAACCGGTCGGCATCGAAACCCTCGATATCGTCCGGGTCGATCCCGTCGGGGCGTTTCACGACCAGCAGGGAGTACCTCCTGCCCGCGTCTTCGCGGAGGATGCGGTCCCAGTCGGGAGCACGCTCTTCGAAGAAGCAGCGGTAGACGTTGATCCCGTAGGCATGCAACGCGATGTCGGTCGTGCACCACCCGGCGAACCTGAGCGGGTTGAGTTCGATCGGGGTCGTGGTGCCGTCGTCGCCGACCCTGAGTTCGATGTGGAACGGGAAGGCGGTGAGGCCCGCGAGGGTGTTGATCTCCCCGAGCAGTCTGAGGACTGGACCGAGGTATTCTCTGACGATCGCCGCCGAGGTGACGTAGACCTTGTCGTCCACGTCGTCTGCCGCGGAGAAGTCGTGCCTGAGGATGTCCAGGACCACCGGGGTGCCGTCGGAGGTATAGTAGGCGTCCACGGCGATTTCGGTGCCGTCGATCTGCTCCTCGATGATGAACCGCCCCGAATCGCAGACTTCCGGCGGATAGTGCGCCCTGATCTCGTCGATCTCGTGCGTGAGCGAGGCGAGCACGCGGGCCCAGTCGGCGTCGGTCGCGACGGTGTAGACGCCGGCGCTGAAGAACCCGACCGCGGGCTTGATGACGAAGGGTTTTGGGAGTGCGGAAATCTCCAGATTCTCCAGGCGGTCGGCCGCGACCTCGCGGTAGAAAAAGTCCGGGTAGAGGGGCCTGAGCATCTCCCTGAACTTCACTTTGTCCTTGCAGCGGTCGATCCGGGCCGGGAGGCCGGTGAACCCAAGGTGCTCTGCGATCCAGGCGATGGACTGTTCCGAGTTGGTGTAGAGCCGATATTCGGCGTCCCCGCCCTTCGTCGTCTCCTCCCGCATCCGGGCGACGAAGGCGTCGTCTGAGAGGAGGACGGTTCCGTCGGGAAGATCCAGGTTTTTTGAGGTCGGGTTCGCGAGGACGGGGAGGTGCATCGCGGCGATGGTCTCGATGAGGAGGCGGGAGACGTAGGGTTTGTCGAGGATGATCATGGTCTGTCGGGCTCCGAGGAGTTCTGGTCATATATCGGCCGGGAGAGGGGATGAAGGTGCGGGGGATGGGGCCGGTCCGGCCAGGACGATCTCTCTGAGACCACTCTCTCACCCCCGAACTACTCATGAATTACTAATTTGTGTAAAATTAGTATTTTATAGATCCAGATCAAAATATCAATGAAATACTAAATCGTGTAAAATTAGTATTTGGCAGGTCGAGCCCATGAAAAAACTCCCTGAAAAACCACCCACGATCTGGAATGAAACCGCCATCCGTACTATCGACACCCTCCAGCACGACCCCACGTTCAGGAAGGCGGTGACCGACTACAACACTCGTTACCTCGCCTGGGACGACCTGAAGTACCGCATCCCCGACCAAAAGAAACGGATGGCGGCATGGTCGGTGATGAAGACACTCAGGACGATGCGCTACGAACCCGTCCCCTACCCCCCCCTCGACCTCAAGTACTCGACCACTCCTGAGATCTCGCGCAGTCTCCACATCTTCGACCAATATCTCTCCGGCACGATCCAGATCCACAACAAGACCATCAGACTCGAAGAGTCCTACATCATCAACTCGCTCATGGAGGAGGCCATCGCCTCCAGTATCCTCGAAGGGGCGGCGACCACCCGCAAAGTCGCCAAAGAAATGTTGAGAAAGGGGAGAAACCCGCGGAACAAGTCTGAGCAGATGGTGATCAACAACTACCTGGCCATGCGGTATATCAGGGATCACAAGGACACGCCCCTCACCCCCGAGTTCATCCTCGCCATCCACCGACTCGTCACCGAGCACACGCTCGAAGAGTCTGTCGTCGGACGGTTCAGAGACAACGACGATATCGTGGTCGCCGACCCGGTCACCGGCGTCGTCCACCACACCCCGCCTGAGCACACCGAGATCCCGGGTCTCATCGACGCACTCTGCCGGTTCGCAAACGCCGACGACGACGATGCCCGCACCTTCATCCACCCCATCGTCAGAGGGATCATCCTCCACTTCCTCATCGGCTACATCCACCCCTTCGAGGACGGCAACGGCAGAACCGCACGCAGCATCTTCTACTGGTACGTCCTCTCGCGGGGCTACTGGCTCTTCGAGCATATGCCCATCTCCAGGATCATCCTGCGGTCTAAGAGGGACTACGCCCTCGCCTATCTCCACACCGAATACGACGAGATGGACCTCACCTACTTCATCCAGTATCATATCAGGTGCATCGAGGAAGCACGCAAAGACCTGCTCACCTACATCGAGAAGAAACAGCGCGAACAGCACGCGACGAAAGCGATCATGAGAACGATTCAAACTATCAACCCCAGGCAGGCGGACATTCTCAGGGAGATGATGGAACACCGCGACGAGTACTTCACCATCAGAGAAGTCTCAGAGACCCACGGTGTCGTCTACCAGACGGCGAGGACCGACCTCCTCGGCCTTGCCGGTCAGGGCTGCATCAGGAAGGAAAAACGCGGCCGGGAGTTTGTCTTCATCTTCAACGAGGCGTGCGACCTCTGGAGCGAGGGGACAAAATCGGGCCGTTTTTTGTGAAGAACGTCGTGTTGCTCTCCACGACACGGCCGGTGTGTGCGGGTTTCCGGTCGTGGTCAATGCCTGATTATGATCTCGATGAGGAGGGCGCGGTCCGTCTCCTTCGTCCTTAGGGGCGCCGCAATCGCGACGCAGGGACTCCCTTTTCCCCGAATGAGGGAGCCCATTATCGTCGCAGGGGTCGATGACGGATCGTGATGACAGCGTTTTCAGTTTCGATGGACGGCCCTCTGGTGGCGAAGGTCGACGAAGCGGTGGAAGTTTCGGTGCGGGGAACTTGAGCGGGAGGTTTGTCGGGTTGTGGCGGAGCGGGGGAAGCTGGTGGAGGAGGTGGCTCACCTCAGGGATGCGGCGATCTAATTCTCTCTTTTTTCCGGAGAGGTGTTGGGCGGAGTAGTGCGGGAGTGGAATATGGGGAAAGGAGTCTCGTGATCCCGCCCGGCCCGCTCCTTGCGCTGGCGGTGGTGATCGGTCCGCGTCGCCCGCCGCCCGCTGTGTCCCGACATATGTCTGGAAAAAAGATCTGGAAAAACGTATCAGGCCCCCCTCACAAAAGAACGAAATGAGTCGGTCTTCCTACGGATCTTCGCTGAAGGGTGCGATGTCTGCCGGGTCGGAGGGCTGGAGGAATGTGCGGAGGATAGATATGAGTCTGTATGAGGGTATCCCGGAAGAGTATCCTGTGTTTCTTGCTGGCCTGAAGGTGCGGATCCGTGAAGCTCAGACCCGTGCGGTCCTGTCGGCGAACCGGGAACTGATCCTGCTCTACTGGCATATCGGAAAAGAGATCGTGCAGAGGCAGGAGCGGGAGGGCTGGGGGGCGAAGGTGATCGACCGGCTCTCCGCCGATCTCAAGAGGGAGTTTCCCGATATGAAGGGTTTCTCTTCCCGGAACCTGAAATATATGCGTTCGTTTGCACGGGCGTACCCGGACGAGGAATTTGTGCAGGAGGTGCTTGCACAAATTACGTGGTATCATACGGTCACGCTGCTCGACAAGGTGAAGGATCCGGTACAGCGTGAATGGTATATCCGGAGGACGATCGCGAACGGCTGGTCGCGGAACGTGCTCGTCCACCAGATCGAGCGCGGGCTTATCAGACGTGAGGGACGGGCGGTGACGAATTTTTCGGAGACTCTCCCGGCGGAGCAGTCCGACCTCGCTCTCCAGACCATGAAAGATCCCTATATTTTTGATTTTCTCCGGATGGGAGAGACGGTGCGGGAGCGAGAACTGGAACGGGGTTTGATCGACCATCTCCGCGAGTTCCTGCTGGAACTTGGTGTGGGATTTGCGTTCGTGGGCAGTCAGTATCGTCTGGCGGTCGGCGGGCAGGACTTCTACCTCGACCTCCTCTTCTACCACCTCAGACTCCGGTCCTATGTGGTGATCGACCTGAAGGTGGGCGAGTTCATCCCGGAGTATGCGGGGAAGATGAACTTCTACCTCTCGGCGGTCGACGACCTCCTGGCTCATTCTTCTGACAACCCGAGCATCGGGATCGTGCTCTGCAAGGCGAAGAACCGCGTGATCGCCGAGTATGCCCTGCGGGATATGGCCCGACCGATCGGGGTGGCCGGGTATGTGCTGACCTCGTCGCTGCCTGAGGAGTTGGCCGGGCGGTTGCCGACGGTGGATGAACTGGAGGAGGAGCTGGAGCGGGGGGAGGGGTGAGGGGGATATGTGCCCTGTGCCTCCCGGTTCTCCGAATGGCGGAACTCATTATCGTGGCAGGGGTTGATAATGGATCGTTATGACAGAGTTTTCGGTTTCGATGGATGACGCACTGGTAGCGAAGGTCGACGAGGCGATGGCGCGGGAGGGGGTCGCGTCCCGGTCGGCGTGGTTCGGGAGGGTTGCGGAGGAGCGGTTGGCCGGCGGGTCGGCGCGGGCGGAGGAGTGGAAGTTGCGGTGCGGGGAAATCGAGCGGGAGGTTTCGAGGATTGCGGTGGAGCAGGGGAAGTTGGTGGAGGAGGTTGGGCGGTTGAAGAGGGGGGTGTGAAGGGGAGCGGGTTTGATCTTTTCTTTTTTTGTTCGGCGGATCTGCCGGGCGGCGTTGTGATCGTTTTGTGATGTGATGAGTGGTACAGGGGTGCAGCAGCCTACTGCGCAAAGTGGGTGGACGAGATCACCGTTGTGTTGCCTCGTCGTATGAACTACTAATGAACTACTAAAACATGTCAGATTAGTATTTCGGAGATCGCGCTCGATTTCGTGTAGATGTCGGGAGGTGCTCGTGGAGGGGTGAAGAGGAGGAATACGGACGGTGGTTTTGAGTACGTGAGTATGCCCGCCTACCATACTCAGGCTTCAATCCCTATCGGGTTTTCTCATCAGTTGCGACCCAGAAGATCACCGCCCCATCGGTCGATCAGGACACGTTTCAATCCCTATCGGGTTTTCTCATCAGCTGCGACTTCGCCAACGCCACCGCTCCGACGGGCCGGACCGGGTTTCAATCCCTATCGGGTTTTCTCATCAGTTGTGACGATCCCCTGGGCCCACCGGTGCCGATGAGACCATGTTTCAATCCCTATCGGGTTTTCTCATCAGCTGTGACCTCTGGCACCCTTCCCCGACTCGCCCATCTGCTGATAGTTTCAATCCCTATCGGGTTTTCTCATCAGCTGTGACGGAGAGCACCATGACGCAAACGACATTCGAGACCTTGTTTCAATCCCTATCGGGTTTTCTCATCAGCTGTGACTCTTCGAGGCGATCAAGTCGCCGTGTCAGCATGTCGATGTTTCAATCCCTATCGGGTTTTCTCATCAGCTGTGACGAGGGCACGACCCTGATCCAGACCGAGTTTTACAAGTTTCAATCCCTATCGGGTTTTCTCATCAGCTGTGACGGAATTGGAAGGTGATTGAACATGGAAACTAATTTTTGTTTCAATCCCTATCGGGTTTTCTCATCAGCTGTGACTCAATTGCTGCTTCTAAATCAACATAATTATCATGTTTCAATCCCTATCGGGTTTTCTCATCAGCTGTGACGGAGCAGAGAAATCAACTCCTCCCAATTGCACGTCGTTTCAATCCCTATCGGGTTTTCTCATCAGCTGTGACCTCCTGGGCCATCCGGTCCAGGGAGTTCTGGTCGTTGTTTCAATCCCTATCGGGTTTTCTCATCAGCTGTGACGCTATGAATTGGCGAGTTCTTGGGGTTTGGGAAGGTTTCAATCCCTATCGGGTTTTCTCATCAGCTGTGACGACAAGGCCGCCGTCGACCAGGTGCAGGCAGTCTTCGTTTCAATCCCTATCGGGTTTTCTCATCAGCTGTGACCTCGTCGAATGGGGAGGTCGCCCTGGTGCAGCTCGAGTTTCAATCCCTATCGGGTTTTCTCATCAGCTGTGACTCTTCACCGGCTCAGGGAGGGCGTCGAACTTCTCCTTGTTTCAATCCCTATCGGGTTTTCTCATCAGCTGTGACTGGCGGGGTCCACTCCGGGCGCGAGGGAGATGTTTCAATCCCTATCGGGTTTTCTCATCAGCTGTGACTTCCCGCGCCACACCCGCACTATCACATTGTCTGTGTTTCAATCCCTATCGGGTTTTCTCATCAGCTGTGACTGGGCTGTTCGCCCTGATCCTGTCCTATGCCCCGTCGGTTTCAATCCCTATCGGGTTTTCTCATCAGCTGTGACTGGGCTGTTCGCCCTGATCCTGTCCTATGCCCCGTCGGTTTCAATCCCTATCGGGTTTTCTCATCAGCTGTGACACACATTACCTTTTTCTGTTGTGGTCCCACAATATCGTTTCAATCCCTATCGGGTTTTCTCATCAGCTGTGACAAAAACGGGGTCTCAAAATGTATGGATAAAAATTTTTGTTTCAATCCCTATCGGGTTTTCTCATCAGCTGTGACGAAAAGACCGGCAGCAGCACCACTACCCCAATCGCGTTTCAATCCCTATCGGGTTTTCTCATCAGCTGTGACGGGAAGGTGACTCGGAACGGTCAGGGTAATACACTACACCGTTTCAATCCCTATCGGGTTTTCTCATCAGCTGTGACACTTGCACCATTCGCCGGTCTCGAGTACTTCGAGTTTCAATCCCTATCGGGTTTTCTCATCAGCTGTGACGTTCTGTCCCAGGTGCGGCCGCCGCTACGTCCCTCGGTTTCAATCCCTATCGGGTTTTCTCATCAGCTGTGACTCTGCGGGAAGAGCATGGATCGTGCGCCTCCTCCCGTTTCAATCCCTATCGGGTTTTCTCATCAGCTGTGACATCTGTGCTCTCCACCTCCGTATCAACTTTCGGATGTTTCAATCCCTATCGGGTTTTCTCATCAGCTGTGACTCCACGACAAAGACAAAGGAGTCACAAATGAACTCTAAGTTTCAATCCCTATCGGGTTTTCTCATCAGCTGTGACGTCGGGGTCGGCGACCAGAACGCCCCGGAGGATTGGTTTCAATCCCTATCGGGTTTTCTCATCAGCTGTGACCTCGCGCACCTGATCGGCCGCAGAGTGCGGATCAGTTTCAATCCCTATCGGGTTTTCTCATCAGCTGTGACGTGAGTTCGCCGTTGGCGAGGCGGTCCATGTTCGTGTTTCAATCCCTATCGGGTTTTCTCATCAGCTGTGACGACTCCCCCGCACCGTCGCCGAGGCAGTCGCCACCCTGTTTCAATCCCTATCGGGTTTTCTCATCAGCTGTGACCACGGTACTGCGCTGTAGCGGTCCGCCCATACTGAGTTTCAATCCCTATCGGGTTTTCTCATCAGCTGTGACGGCGGGTGTCAAATTATATCATCGGCCCAATCTCTTGGTTTCAATCCCTATCGGGTTTTCTCATCAGCTGTGACGGACATCCGGGAGACACTCCGGAGGGGATTCGGTTTCAATCCCTATCGGGTTTTCTCATCAGCTGTGACCGACCTGACGATCTCCCCTGTGGCATCGGCCACGTTTCAATCCCTATCGGGTTTTCTCATCAGCTGTGACGAACGATGCGGCGAGGGCGACGTTGCGTTGGGTGAGTTTCAATCCCTATCGGGTTTTCTCATCAGCTGTGACGAAGGGGGCGTCGGCGGGGGCCGCAGTATATATTATGTTTCAATCCCTATCGGGTTTTCTCATCAGCTGTGACGGCAAGGTCTCGACGAGGTCAAACAGGCGCAGGTTGGGTTTCAATCCCTATCGGGTTTTCTCATCAGCTGTGACGACTGAAGCCAACCAATGGGGGATCGGTAGAATTGTGTTTCAATCCCTATCGGGTTTTCTCATCAGCTGTGACGGTGCGCCGGGGGCTACTCTCCCGAAGTTAGTTTGTTTCAATCCCTATCGGGTTTTCTCATCAGCTGTGACTGGCAAACCCTCCGGGCTTCTCCTTCGGGCCGCCCGGTTTCAATCCCTATCGGGTTTTCTCATCAGCTGTGACTTCGTCATTATCGCCGTTATCAACTTCTAATTCTAGTTTCAATCCCTATCGGGTTTTCTCATCAGCTGTGACCCGGCTTCGGGAAGACCAACGTCCTCCAGTTCATGTTTCAATCCCTATCGGGTTTTCTCATCAGCTGTGACGGCGACCGCCGGGCCTGCTGCTGCGGCCCCCCCGCCGAGTTTCAATCCCTATCGGGTTTTCTCATCAGCTGTGACCGCCCCCCATTTTGCCTGCAAAACCTAAACTAAGCAATGCACAGCACCAAACAGAGACGATCAGATCATGGGTCGATGGCATACCCTGCCCATATAAACAGGCATGATACACCAGAACTCTCTGTGTCAAATAAAAAGAACCTATCCCTACACCACATTGGAGAGCGACTCCGGCGACTGCTCCCCGAGATCCGTAATCTTTCCGACACACCTGGTACAGAGTTCATAGACCCGCACCCTGTCATGCGGGCCGATGACCCCCCTGATCTTCTCCTCCATCTGCACCCTCTGCACATCGGTGATCTCAAGTTCAAAGATACTATACTGCTTCCACGCACCATACCCCTCAAGAATCCTGAACACCCGATTTCTGATCTTATCCTTGGAGATATCATAGGTCACCACCAACCGCACGCTCATCACCTCATGAACACCAGAGGATGATAGATCTTCATCTCCCCGGTAATCGCCTTCCTGAGCAAAATCGCCTGCATGATTATCGCACGTCGCCGGGACACCCGATACTTGAAACCCGGATGCCGAAACTCCTCTTTCATATACGAATCATACTGGGAGAGATATTTTTTGAAGGACGTGTCCTTCAGGTGATTATCCTCCTTGAAGTCGTCATGCGTGAGGATCCTCTGATTCACCAGCCTCAGGGCAAACGCATCACAGAAGATCGGCCTGAACTCCTCTAAGAGATCCAGGGCAAGGGCCGGCCTCCCATGCCGGTCCACATGCATCACCCCGAGGAAAGGGTCGAGATTATACTGCCGCAGGGCCGAGATGACCTCGTTCTGGACCATGGCGTAGGTCAGAGAGAGAAGAGCGTTGATGTGATCCTGTGGGGGCCGGCGCGTTCTTTTCTGAAAAGTCCAGCCCTCGATCAGACACTCGTCCAGGGACGCGAAGTAGATACTGGCCGCCTCGCCTTCCATACTGCGCAGCGCACCCATGTCCCTCGCACCCCCGGCATTCTGCTCCAGTTCCTTCAACCTCCCCGGAGGAGAGACATGCTTCCTGGAGAGGAGCGTGCGGGAGTTTCTGATCTTGCCGCCGATCATGGCGCGGGCAATCCTGAGGGCCCGAGCACCCGTGCAGCCGTACTGGTGGCGGCGGACCTCGGCGATGGTATTGTGTACCGGGACAAAACTCCCCTCGTACCGCCCATAATAGGTGAAATAGTTCACGGCCATACCATTTTCCCGACACTTCGTGAGAACCGACGAGGAGACCGACACACTCCCGAAGACATTGATCGTCCTCACCTTCTCAAGCGGGAATGAGGCCAGAACCTCCTTCTCACCCCACGGCGTGACCGTGATCCTGCCTCCCTCCGCCCTGACGCGGCTCTTCTGTGCGGAGACATAGACCACGTCGTCATCAAACATCCCCTCGGACGTCCGCACCATCCTGAATGCTTCGGCACCCTCGACCGCACGATCAGACTCAGCCATACTCCTTACACCTCCTCCAGCAGACGGGCCTCATAGGGCATACAGTAGGTGACCGCACTGCACTTCCTGCATTTATTCGGATTGTCCGAAAACGCAGGGATCTCATCGACTCTCATCGTCCGTATCATTTCGACCGTCTTCATCACCCTCTCCCTGAGCAGATCAGTGATCTCGATCAGATACCTGGCATTGGTCTCGTAGAGGTACAGGTACCCAAAAGGCACCCGCTCCCCCAGATACTCCTCCAGTAGCATGGCATACGCCGCCAGCTGGACCAGGTCGTTCTCATAATATCTCGAACCGTGTTTGCGTTCCACCGGGACGACGACATCGCCGGCACGCTCGACGACGTCGATCTTCCCGTGCATGTGGAGAGCCTCAGAGCGGAGATAGACCTCCCGGTACCACCCGCCCCGCCGGCTCTGTCGCTTGTGGAGGGCCCGGCCGTCGGCAAGGTAGAAGTTCAACCCCTGCGTCTGGTAGAACATCAGGTAATAGAGGCGGCGGGGGCAGTAGAGGAACTGGTTGAGGTCTGAGATGTTGACGAGATCGGGCTCACTCACATGATCACCGGAACATTACTGTACCTTAATCACCTGATTGTCCCAGAGAATGACTTCCTCCGGGGCCAGCATTCGGCCCGGATCGATGGAGTATAGCAGATCTCCAAGATATTTAATCAGAAATTTCTTCTGCCCAAGAGAATACCCCTGCAATGCCTGGTCCGTGAGAGGCATAATTATGGCCTTTAGGGCCTCGCTACGGAGGGGGTATTCAACAGGTTCAGGGATATATGGAAGAATTATTGCCTGAACAAAAGGTCCATCGATATCGCTTGAAATTTCTTCCAGTTCTATTCCCTCCGGAGTTTCTCTGATCTCAACCGGTGTTCTGTTCAGGACCGCGAGGAGGTCATACACAGTCTGGCGGACTTCATGCCCCCGCACGTACCTCACATTACCTCGTAATGCACGACCACGGAGACTCTGGCAGGCCTTCTTGATATCATCGATAAAGTACATCAACCGGTCCATGTCTTTATTCGCCAGCTCCGGGTTCCGTTTATCCAATAGTATGAAGAAAGTCTTCCATATGGTATAGCCTGGTCCACTCTCTGGAGATGCGAAATATCCCTTCAGATCTTCTTTCCTGCGCCTGTATTGATCTATGGTCAACGCCTGGCGAAACGTAAAGAGAATTTTTACCTTATCGACATTGAGAGAATAATCCGTAGAGATATCCTTCATGGTCTTTATAAAATCCGGATAACTGATAATGCCCTGAGGAAAGAGATGTTCGATTCCTTTTTGAGTGAAAAGATAACAGACTGCGGGCTCGTGACGGGCGGCCCGCCCGAACCGCTGGACAAACGAATCAATGTTATATCCCTCCTCCATAAAGAGCAGCGAGATGGGATAGTTCAGCCCGACCTCACTTTTGTTTGTCGAGATCAGGATTGGCTTCGTTAAATTTGGTTTCTCCCCGATCTGATTTGTATCATATCCGTTATCCTTTTCAGACAACGCGTAGACCTCAGGACATTCCTGATACAACCTGCGGAAAAATTGGTTGCTGTCCCGCACACTGTCAAAGATCAGGAGGATGGATGGTTCCCCACCTCTTACGCTCTGGAGAGCGGACCGCAGAATTTGTACAACCTCTGCAAAATGATCAAGAATCTTCCCCTGAAAAAATGACACATCTGTTTTATGTCGGATCTTGCTTCCTTCCCTTCGATTGTTGTTCTCCATCGGTTCGGCGATGATTTCGGCTATTGATTGAGGAAGACGCTCTTCACCGATCCGAACGAGGTTCTGAAGGAGATCGATGACCTCATCCTTTGGAGTTGCAGAACTCAGGATAACTCTGTTGTAGCAGCCATTCTGGAAGAGTGCGATCTGCATCAGAATGCCGCTCAACTCAAATTCCTGATAGGCATGGAATTCATCATAAACCACATAAGAGAACTGCCTGAACACATCGAGAAGGTTCTCTTCTGGATTACGATACATCCGCCCTATTATTGCCTGGAAGATATCAGGGTTTGTTAAAATGATATTATGTCGGGCAATGAGACCCCAGAGTTCATTGCTCCGTTCAGAGCCCTTCAGATGCAGATCCTTTGATGATAATGTCGCAACAGAGTATCCTCTCTTTCTGAAATAATCCATTTGACTTGCGATGAGTGCGTTTGTCGGATAGAGGAGCAGAACCTTTTCCTCTTCTTTCAGCAGGTACTCAAAGCACGAGGTCTTCCCGGCCCCGGTCGGGGCGACAAGATGGATAACATCCGCGTTCCCCTCCTGGACGCACTCGATGAAATCCTGCTGAAATTGTCTGGGCCTCTGGGAATCATCTCCGCCGTCAGGGCCGAGCGGGATATAGACTTCATCAACAGTTGTCATTGTCAGGTAGCCATAATCTCTGGAACGAGGACGTCTTCGACAAATTTTACATCGACATCAAGGAAGTGGTGATCCCGGTAGTCACTCCCGCGGACAAGGGTGCTCGCATGATTGTAAATATCGATAAGAGAGACAGCACCCTCACCGGCACCCCGTGCCGAAGGGATCCCGTAGACATCGTGCAACATGAACAGGTTCAGGCAGACGGTTCTGGGGTTGGTCGTCTTTTTTAATCGCACTTCTCCACTTCGTCGAATCCCCATCGTCAGCAGCAGATCATCTGGCAGTGGTTCAAGAGACCACACTGTGAACGAAAACTCGCTTCCCGGTGCAAGGCCTATATATCTTCGAACCTTGTTTATCGCTGCGGGAGCGTCACTGCCCATCCTCTTTGGGTCGGTCTTCGTAAACCTCCCTAAATCACCTTTGCGATTGCTTGAAACATTGACAGTCAGGCTTCGCTCTGAAAGGTATTCAGTACTTTTGAACACCTCCTCAGTATAGGTCAGGTGCAGAGGAACACCATCTGTTACAAAGAGACCCGTGGAGGCCAGTTCTTCATACTGGTGCTGATACGCTTCCTTCCCGTACAGAAAATATCGCTTTTTAAGGAGACCTAATGAATATCCGAGTGCATATGATAGAGCTGTGCTGCTCAAGATCTCACCGGTTCGGATTAATGTGCCTTCACTCGCTGCATAAAAGAGAGGCGAGTGGATCTCTGCAACATAGGTCGTCATTTCCATGTTTGTTCACCTGGTCGCAGAAGAGAACAACTCTCAGCAATCATGTTAGTCTGTGCCGCTCTCTTCGGTTTTATCCTCTTTCTCAACAGTTTTCAGGCCTTCCTCCCTGAGAGTTACGAGGGCTTCCCTTAACACATTAGAACTGGCCTTCTCTTTTCGTTCACAGACGTTGATCGCTTTCGTAAGCCACTCCGGGAAGTCTTTGAAAAGAATCTTTTTGGACTCTTCTGTGAATCCATCCTTGACAAAGACATTCCAATCCGCCCTTTTGTGCTCCATGATGTAGGATGATAATATGGCCTTAATATCGTCCACAGAAAGATCATCTGTATCTGAAGGAATGTGATCCAGAATCATCTCCCCGCAACTCAAGGACGAGTCGGAAGGAGATTGAATGCATCCGATGATTTCATTCCTGATATTTCGGCCGGTACGCGTTTCTCGTGCACCATACCGGCTGGTGTTCAGGATGTTGTGGAGGAGGTACAGGAACATCTCTTTTGTTCCTGCCTCAAGGGTAACGAAATGAACAAAGTGCATGCCCGGTTGAACTTTCGTTGGGCTGAACAGGGCTTCTGACTGACCTCCCTTCTCGTTGCGCATAGTGCCGCTCTCATAGAGGGCATTATGTACCTCCTTGTTCATGAGGTCGTACCGCTCAAGGCTGTAGGTATAGCCTTCAATGACCCTACTCTTCTGAGAATATGTCGCCCCCGAAACAGTCCCGGCAAGACCATAGGTCAGCATGTCAGCAGTCTGAGATTTTTTCAAATCAGAAAGCGGTTCATTGTAGGTGTACTCTGGGTTGATAATATTCCCCTTATCATCCAGTTCACGGCACAAATTCAGGCCTGTGAGACGCTCTTTGCTTACGAACTTCTCTCCATTAACCTGTGCGTGCAGAACTCCGGAGAATTCCTGAGTCTCCGCCCGTTCAGGATCTGAACTCCTGAAAAGGGTAGGATCGGTTACCGTCCTCAATACAATAAGCGTAGTCGTTGGGCGTGCACGACGATAGATCTCATAGTTCTCAACGAAACCTGCATCAGGCATATCTTTTTTCAGTCCATTCCAGTTCACATCATTCGCCATTTTTCTCATCCTTCCTTGTCACGAGAATATACTCAAATTCATAGAGATCTGTGAGGGAGTTCTCCCACGTTACGATACCGTTCACACTCAAGAGTTTCTTATCTTTCAGGTAATCGGAAACACTGCTGACAAAATCCAGGCATTCCGCAGGGATATCTTTCCCTTTCTTTTTGCTGTACTGCTCACGGAGCACATCTTTCATGACCTCCGCAGATGCGAACCGCACTGCTTCATCTTCGGAAAATCCCTGTGAAAGGGCATTCATCAGCGATTCAAGAGTTGTGCGGAAGATCTTCACTTTTTTGTGCGTCCCGCCAAAACGGTGCGTCCCAAAGAGCGCCGCTCCTTTCTGTGCAACGGTTTTCATTTCCATATCACCATCATCTCGAAATAATGCATTCAAATCGTCCCCATGGGAAACAACCCACGGTTCAAAATTGTCAACCTGTCGTTTTGCAAATGGAATTACAAAAATCGGTTTGAACTCCTGGACCTGGAAAAGTCCTTTCAACGAGCCGAGGCGATTGATGAAATCCAGTTGTGCATCTCTCAACCTTACCTCAGCGAATGATTTGATTGTATCAAGTTTTAGCGTCTTTTCAAGCCGGGTTGGCATTTCATTGGAGAATGCGAACGCCTGCATCTTGACCGTTGAATAGGGGGCGGTCACAATACAACGGCACCCGGCGGCGGTACACATCTTCAGTGCCGTATGGATTGCTCGTGCTCTCCACGTAGTTTTACTTGCAAGGTCCGGATTTTTGTTCATCTTCCCGGGAACCCGAATAGCCATTGGTTTGATGTGGAAAGGGGTTCGGAAATCGCCAAGAGTGAAATTTATCCCCCAAGCATCAGATTTGGTCGTGCTTGCATGGATTGCAACGCGAGAGAGCGGGGCCCGAAAGGCATCGAGATTGGCAAACGTATAGTCGAAGTAAAAGTAGAAGAACAGCAGATCTTCCCGGACATTGAACGAACTGTTTTCGATCAACCGATTTAACAACAGAAATTCGATCTGACATGCATCGCAATACCGTTTGTATTGATCCTGGAGAGTTGTACTTTTGGTAAAGCCCCCTGATTGAATGAAATGCTTTCCTGGTTTGTAATTCTGGTGTGCTGGCGCTCCACACATAAAACAAACATCTGTCCCTCCCTTAGGGGAGGGTAAATCCATACAAGCCAGGTCATCTTTATTCAGGAATAAGATCGTCTGAACAAACGGATCAAGGACAGAACATTCTTGACTTAACTGATCTCGCAGTACTTTTGTGACTGCAGGATGTAATTGCAGAAGTTCGTCTTTCAATTCATCAGAACGCTGCACAATTTCGTGAACAGAGTATGCTTTACATTTCTGCCCCCCTACGCCCTCTGTATCTGGAAAATGTTGTCGTATCTCTCCTATTTTTCTAAGCGCAAGGAGTGTACGTTGGTCAGTGATTTCAGTTTCGATCTTGGGGAAAGATGTCCAGTCATGACCACGCTTGTCATTGTAAATAAAATACGAAAGACAGGCAATCGCTTCCTGCAGGAGGGTGTCGGCGGGATAGGTCGTTTTGCCAAGAACACTTAGCAGGCCGGATTCTGTTCTTTCACGAACAGAATTCAAAAATACCGTAAAACGCGTATTGACATCAAGAGGAATTGACAGAAGTGGCGCGATATCGAATTTCCGATCAGAAATGTTGGGCTTGGATTCAATATTCTGAATCAACTCTTCTCCGATCAGGTGTTCGAGAACGTGCGGGTCGAGGGGGACTTGCTCTGGAGCGAGGTAAAGAATTCCATGGGGTGACAGGAGAAGCGGAATACCTCCACCATCAGTAATTGCTCTCTTTACACTCCGGTAGATGACCTGGGAGAAAAGTTGTTGAGGAATGTCTGGAAGAACAATATGATGAGCGTCGAATCCTCGATCAGATAGTTCTTTGCAGATATTGGGAAGAGAATACTCTGATTTTCCCCAACTGGCAACTTTATCGCCGATCTTTACAAAAGATAGGAGTTTCCCAAACTTTGAACGACAATACCTCGACTCATGTTCTGCCTCGTCTGATTCCTGGGCATGCTGCACGAGGAATACGATATCATCAAAATATTCATTCCAATCCGGGAAATATTGCTTGAGATGAAACGGATCGGTCTCAAAATATTTTTCGATCGCGGAACGGTAGTTCCCCTTTATTTTCGTCCCGGTTTTTTCGTTCCAGAATTTCTGAACATCATGGAGTGTCAGGGCGGTGCAGAGAATTTTTACATCCAACATTTTGATAGAATGGTGATTGACCTGCTGCTGGTTATAGAGGTACAATGTCGCCCCAGTCAAGACCGCGGTAATAACATGCGCCGGAAAACTGACATCTCTCTCATATTTTGCATCATATCGAGCCGATTCCCGGAATAAATCCGGGACAACTGTAGATATATAGTCAGTCAGGTAGGGTCTAATGGCTTCATATACATCCGGGGTTTCCTGTATCAACCGTTCACGTTCCTCATCTGTTTGAGGAAGCATCTCAATGTCTTTATCGTCTCCCATTGTTTCCCTCTTGAATCATAGTACTAACCTGACCGCATCCACGTGCAACGCTGCTCCCCACTCCGCTGAAAGGTGCAAACAATGAAAGAAGAGTAACGGCATTTTTGAAGGTGATGGGTGCGTTTGGTGTAACCAGATAATTACATTCACAGACAAAGCCCTGTTTGAAGATTGGGCGCGGGTGATCTCTCTTGGCATCATGCACCGTATTTACGAGGACACTGTAGGTTTGATAGGACTCGGGTTCTGGCTTTTCTATAAGATATCTCCCAAAATCATCCAGATCGATCCCCATCCGCATCTCTTCAGGGCAGACCTGATTCCACTTCGAGAGAAGAGAATGAAACACTGCAACCCGGTGGGGGAACATCTCTGTAACTTTACTGTTTCTAAATTGAATGCACGTCGGAGTCAGGAATTTGAATGCCATTACTGGTCGTTTGTACTTTGTGACTTCAGCTATCATATCGGGATAAGTCAGAGATCTTTTTTTCACCTTCTCAACGAGGAGTGAACCTTGATCAAGTGAGACCTTCGTGTCAGGTAGGAAGAGTGACAGAATCAGGGACTCATAAATCTCCTCTTCCTGAGGATCACTAATCCCTATCCGAATTTCGTAGGATACATTCGGGCTAAGGTACTTGTGTCCCGGTCTGCGCCCCCCTGAGAAATGTCCGAGTAACCCGCTTACCGATATTGAGTGCAGAGGTGTTTCGTGGATGTGGCGACTTGTATTTTCGTCTGTATTCTGGATACAGGACAGAATTGAAGAGTATACTTGGTACCCATCGTTATGCGGAACTTCAAACCCATTCTCCGGCCGCACAGTGATGGAGATCTGACGCATAATTAAGCATGAATTCATGATTATATAAATATTTTGAATGTTTTGGGGGCCATATTTTCAAATATGAGGATTTTGATCCTGGGATTTGCGTAAATGTGCATATATATGGGTAGAGCCGAATTGCTGTTTTAATGAAAACATATCTCTCTCCACTCGGGTTTGACACGTCTCATATCGTCTCATTGATCGTCACATGTGGTATTGAACGGGGAGACCGAATCTGTCTGATCAGACCAGGGTATGGGGAAGATGCACGGGCAGAGCGAGCCATTGATGATGTCAGGGCGATGAGCCAGAAGATCAGCGGTGACATCAGAGTGGATGTCCTGAAGATTGCCAGTCGCAGTATCGAGGACATGACTCTCATGATCATGGACGAGATTTGTGCATCAACTCCGCCGGTTCTTCCAGAGGGGAATCTGATAGTAAATCTCTCCGGCGGCCCGCGTGAAGTGCTTGTTGCACTCAACACCGCCACACTCGTTCTCTCATCACACATTCATCAATGTGCAATTTTCTCAGATATTACGCGAGAGATTGAAACCTACATGCCGCCGCGCCTCCCCCTCTCGTTTGATGAACGAACGCTTCAGATATTGGCCGATATTGCCATGCACAATCCGACCTCTATTTCAGAAATTGCTGAAAGGGTTCAGGTCTCCGAGAGCACGGCGTCACGGGTTTGCGCAAAACTTGCATCCGAGGAGATGATCCAGATCCAGCAGGAAAAACGGAGCAAAATTGTAACACTTCAGTTCAGCGGAAAAATAATGCTCAAGGCAGGAGGGATCACTCTCTCAGATTTATCCAAAGTGCGTTAGTTCTTACCCCGACAAATATATTTCTTAGAGAGAGTGGTATAACAAGGTGACAGGGTAATGCAGCGCCTATAATCTATAAACGATTACAAGATTCTGTTGGAGACATCCACGACTACAACCACAGAGAATTAACAGAGATCGAAGACAGAACTGAGAGTGATAAATTGAAAGAAACCAACCCTGTACCAGAACTCTTCTGCTTCAAGGTCGTCGCGACTATCAAGGGAGGAGAAGGCAAGATGCACTATTACGTCACCGGCCCATCCATGGTCGACGTAGCCACTTGGGCACAGAAAACCTATTCCAAGGTCTGGTCCATCGAACTCCTCGGGCCGGCTTTTGTAGCTAAGTAAAAGGAGATCTCAAAAATGGAGCCCGAAAACGAAGACGCCAAAACTGTATGGAACAACCTCTACTATGCTTGTCTAGAAACAAAAGAAGAACCCTATCCACACGAGGTCATCGAAGATCTAAATAAAGCGATCCATGAAACCCTCGTGAAACACGGATACGAAGGGGAGATGGTCCACTCAAACTCAGTCCACAGTTTCATGGACCATTTTGTCTTTGCATACGAGAGAGGATATGAAGAATCAATTGAGATCATTGTTCAGCGGTGTGACACCGACTGAAAATCACCCTTATTTCCACACCAAAAACCTACCTTGAAGCAAAAAAATGGCCAAAAATCCTCTAAAATTAGTGAGAAACAAGATTTGCATCTTGATCTATCATCTGCCTTGTTTTAAAGTATGGCAACAGAATGTATAAGTGGTTTAATTCCAGCATCGTAGGATCCTAACCAAGAAACACCTAAGTCCTCAAGACGCCATTATTGGTACTGAGAAACTCGACGGTTCATGTGTTACAGTCGCAAACTTCAACAGCACTCTTCTCTTCCTCGTCAAAGCAGATTAGTCTCAGCTGATGAGAAAACCCAATAGGGATTGAAACTACTACAAGGGGGAGATGATCCCCCGCGCCCTCTGTCGCAGCTGTTGAGAAAACCCGATAGGATTGAAACAGGCGGTCCCAGGTGCGGGATTCGTAGCCCGATTTGCGTCGCAGCTGATGAGAAAACCCGATAGGGATTAATACACCATCAGGAGGGTGCCTGACTCTGGGCCCCCATCACCCCCCCGAAACCGAAAAAAATCTACAAAAACGTGGAAAAGGTGCCAGAGGAGAAAACCCCTCACCTCTCATCCAGCACCTCCTCCACCCCCTCCCTCACCCCGATCTCCCTCCTCCTCCCCCGGCCCCGGCGCACCATCTGCACATCCACCAGCCGCAGCCGCTCGAGCTTCTTCAGCCGCTCGTGGAAGACCGTGTAACTCATCTCCGCCGCCTCGCACACCCGGCCGTACACCTGCCCGGCCCCGGCCGCCCCGTCCTCGGCCCGGCCCTCGTCGAGGGCCGCCGCGAGCACCGCCCGCTCAGGCCTCGAGAGCGCCCCGACGGTCACGGCGAGGTGGCAGATCTTCGAGACCGCATAGACTGCGAGCACGTCGCCCCGCCGTCGCCCCGCCTCCTCGGCCGCCCTCGCCGCCCGCCCGATCAGATCGAGGCCGACGCGGAGGTCGGCACAGGCCGCTCGACAACGAGGTCGAGGACCGCGGGCGGCATCACCCCGGGAGCCGGCACGATCAGCGCCCTCGTCTCCTCCGCCTCGGCAAAGAGCAGCCTGACCGCCGTCGTCTTCCCGGTGCCGGGGACGCCGCGGAGCGCGGTGTTTTGCGGGCGGAGGGCGAAGGCGAAGGCGAGGGCATCGAGATGGGCGTCGCGGTATTCGAAGGCCTCGGGGAGGCGGTCGGCCTCGAAGAGAGCAGGGTCGCGAACGAGGACCGCCGGCAGTATGATTATCTGGCGGGCCGCGGAGAGTGATGACCACACGGTGAAGCCATGAAGATCAAGATTTCTGGACCCGACGACATGAAACGCAGACGCATGATAAAGAACGTCGAGATCGCGGTGGCGGAACTCGGGGTCTCCGCCGAGATCGAGAAGATCGAGGGGGCGGGCGCCGCCATGCCGCCGACCCCGGCGCTCGTCGTCGACGGCGACCTGAAGGTCGCGGGCCGGGTCGCCACCGTGCCCGAGATCAAGGCGCTCCTGCAGGAGACCGTCCTCGTCGTCGAATGGCGGCACATCGGCGAAGACATCGACGCCACCTGCGAGCGGTGCGCCGCGACCGGCCGCGTCCTCGCCGCGGTGGTCGAGGAGGTCCGCCCCGCCCTCGCCGCCCGCGGGGTCCGGGTGGAGATGGTGGAGACCGTGCTTCCGGCCGAACGGATCGCCGAATCCAACACCATTCTCTTCAACGGCACCCCGCTCGAAGACCTCCTCGAGGAGGTGCGGGTTGAGATGACGCCCTGCGCCTCCTGCTCCTGCATCGTCGGCACCGACGCCTCGTGCCGGGCGATCGTCTGCGGGGACGAGACCTGCGAGGCGGTGCCCGCCGACCTGATCCGGCGGGCGGCCCTGAAGGCGGCGGGGCGGTGAAACCCCTCACTTCACGATCATAACCGGGCAGGCGGCGAGTTGCGCCGTCTTCTGGCTGACACTTCCCAGGACGACGCCCTTGAGGGCGCCAAGCCCGCGGCTCCCGATGACGATCAGGTCGGCCCCGACCTTCTCGGCGGTCGCGAGGATCTCGGACGCCGGGTCGCCCATCCCGACCTCCAGGCTGTAGGGGACGCCCGCCTCCTCGATGAGGTGGAGGACCGGTCCGGCGACCGTCCGGGCGTCTTCCTCCAGGAGGGCGTGGACATCGAAGTTCGCCTTTACGATCCTGGACTGGGACGGCGGGACGGCCGCCACGTACACGACCGCGAGCGACGAGTCCGGCAGGTCCGCGACCAGGCCGACTGCACTCTCGGCCGCCCGCCTGGCATTCTCTGAGCCATCCACTGCAAGAAGAACCATATGAAACATGACAACCTCGAAAGACCGGTGCCGGGAGCGTGGCGCCGCGACGTCTCTGTGCCATAGAGAGCAACGCCCGGCCTTAAAACCATGCCGGGCCCTTCCCTGGCCGGAAACCTTGAAGTCCGAGGGCGCCCTTATATAATGCCAGCTGCGGCACGACCGCACCTCTCCGGGAACGCATCCTGTCCTATACCATACACCCTGAGGATTGACCGTGAATCTGAATATAATCCCTGATATGCACGCGCTCAAAACGACCTGGCTCTCCAATGTCCGCGGCGACACCCTGGCCGGGATGACCGTCGCCCTGGCCCTCATCCCCGAGGCGATCGCCTTCTCGATCATCGCCGGCGTCGACCCGATGGTCGGGCTCTACGCCTCCTTCTGCATCGCCATCGTCATCGCCTTCGCCGGCGGACGGCCGGGCATGATCTCCGCAGCCACCGGATCGATGGCCCTGGTGATGGTCATCCTGGTCCGCGACTACGGGCTCGAATATCTCCTCGCGGCGACCGTCCTCACCGGCGTGATCCAGGTCGTCCTCGGCCGCCTCCGGGTCGGGCGGTTCATCAGGTTCATCCCGTACTCGGTCGTGCTCGGGTTTGTCAACTCCCTCGCGATCCTCATCTTCCTGGCCCAGGTGCCCTTCCTCATCGGAGCATCCCCGGCCGTCTACATCATCGCGGCGGCGACCATCGCCACCATCGTCCTCCTCCCCCGCATCACCACGGCCGTTCCGCCGGCGCTCGTCGCCATCGTCGCGGCGACGGCCGCGGCCATCGGCCTGAACCTCGATATCCTCACGGTCGGCGGGATGGGCAATATCACGCAGACTCTCCCGGCCTTCCACCTGCCGGCCGTCCCGCTCACCCTCGACACTCTCTGGATCATCCTCCCGTATTCGGTGACGCTCGTCATCGTCGGGATCATCGAGTCCCTCCTCACCGCCTCGATCATCGACGAGATGACCGAGACCGAAAGCGACAAGGACCGGGAAGTGCAGGGCCAGGGGCTTGCCAACTGTGTCGCCGGGTTCTTCGGCGGGATGGCCGGGTGCGCCATGATCGGGCAGTCGGTGATCAATGTCAAGTCCGGCGGGTCGGGCCGGCTCTCCACCCTGGTCGCCGGGCTGTTTCTGATCTTTCTCATCATCGTCCTCGGGGACATCGTCGCCCGGATCCCGATGGCCGCCCTCGTCGGGGTGATGGTCATGGTCGCGGTCGGCACCTTCGAGTGGCAGTCTATTCGAGATCTCCCGAAGATCCCGCGGGGCGACGCGGCGGTGATGCTCCTCACCGTCGCCATCGTCGTCTCCACCCACGACCTCGCGAAGGGCGTCATCGCCGGCGTCGTCCTCGCCGCCCTGATCTTTGGGTGGAAGATCTCGGTCATCTCCGCGACCAGCACCACGAGAGAGGACGGGGTGAAGGTCTATACCGTGAAGGGCCAGCTCTTCTTCGGGACGATGTCGGGCTTCCAGGATCTCTTCGACTATGCCGGCGACCCGGAGCGGGTGCGGATCGACTTCTCGCACTCGCATATCTGGGACCAGTCAGGGGTCGAGGCGATCACCCGCGTCGTCCACCGCTACCAGCAGCACGGGACATCGGTGTACGTCATCGGGCTCAACCCGGAGAGCCAGGAGACGCTGGACCGTGGCTTTTCCTGAACCCGGCGGCAAAAAAAGCGATCATGAGGGGCCCTTCTGGTGCAGGGCGAGAATGTTCCCCTCGGTGTCCTTGAACCAGGCGGTCTTTGCGCCGCCGGGCTCCTCAGTAATCCCGTTCACGGTCTTGAGGTCCGGCAGATCATAATCCTCGAAAACGACCCCCTTTTTCCTGAGATCCTGCATCTCCGCCTCGATATCGGAGACCATGAACCCCGCGACCGTCTGTTCCGCCTTCGTCGGCGCGCTTTTGTAGATATAAAGAACCGTCCCTTCCCCGCAATCGAAGAAGACACCCTCGGGATCGGTATCGACAACCTTCAATCCCAGGATTTCTTCGTAAAACGCACGCGCACGTTTCAGGTCCACGACCGGTATAGTCGGTGCGACTCCCAGATTTGATAACATTTTACTCACCTCCAATGACAAAGGACACAGTCCTTCTCGGGGAGGGGAGACGCTCCACCCCGCATTAAAGGTATGCACGGGGGCGGGCCTCACTCCCACCCCCTGGATCTGCCCGGTTCGGCCTCTTTTTCGAGATTTCACCCTCTTGATCCGGGCGGAATGGACCCCGTTTTGAAACAGGCTGTTTTGCGAGTATTTTTGGGGTATGCCGGCGGGAACCACCCTTATATCCGGCCGTGGACGGGATGTGCGGCTCCGGATGGGGGAAGAGATGGGACGTTGCCGGTGCGTGGATGAGAGGGACCGGAGAAAACAGCGAAAATCAGCGCGATTGGGTGAACGCGATCGAACCATCGTACCCTCCCCCCACTCCATTCCGAACATAGCATCAACTCCGTCGACACATCTATCCGGTGGAAAAAACTTTCCGAGGGCCCCGGCGCCCCGGACAGAGAGGGAACGACACGATGGACTACACATTTCACGCACGGATACGCACCGCCCCGGAGCGGCCGGTTATCGAGAGGGCCTATGCAATGCCGGAGTCTCTGCTCTCATCAGAACCGCCGGGAAATAAAATCCTCGCACGCCTGATTCCTCCTGAACACCAGGACGGCGCCGACAACGGCACCTGGCTCGCGGACGGGTTTTATTACACCCATGACGGTCGGTCCTACACCATCAAAGAGATCCTCTTCGACCAGTACGTCACGACCCTCGTCACCGCTGAAGGCTCCGCCCTCGGTGACTTCTGGGCCGCCCCCTATGGGTGCCGGTTCGGCATCTACCCGAGCGGCGCCTGGCTTGTCGGCGAGATCGTCGGCAGGGAGTCGAACCCCGACGACCGGCCCATTGTCTGGATCCCCTGTCCGGGGATCGAGAACATCGACATCGATGTATGGGCGATAATGGGGAACGCCGAGTGGGACAGAGAGAGACAGGTCTTTGTCCTCCCTGACGGTCGATGCTTTGAAGATGACGGCGACCTGGTCAGGGCCGTCTGTGCCGGGGGGGAGGTCGCCGAAGAGGTCGAGTGGCTCAGGCACGCACTCATTCACGAATACGACCTGGTCAAAAAAATCGGGCAGTAAACCCTCATGCCCCCTCCCCGTGCTCCGGGAACGCCACCTTCGGCCGCCCCCCGCCCCGCACCTCCGCGCGGCCGGTGGAGACGAACCGGTTGATAAAATCGGGACGTGGTGCAAATCCCATATGGGCAAGTCCCCCCGGACAGCACCTTCCCTCCGTCTCCCCGCCCAGAGCGAGTGCCGGGGCGTCGGTCTCCCCGGTGGCCCTGCGGTAGAGGGCGACGGCGATGCAGCGGTGGACGGCGAGGTTGCGGCGGCCGACCTGGACCTGCGACGACAAAAATAAAGGGATCTATTTTTTTGGCTTTTTCTTCCCCTCATGCTCCTGCTCTTCGGGAGTGGGCACATCGGCGTCTGACGGGCGCTCTTCATTCTGTTCTTCTTCTCTGGCCTCTTTTTCCTTGAGGGCCTGAAGGACGAACTCGCTCATGCGGGGGTCAGGTTCTGAGGTTTCTGAACGCGACGATTTTTCATCGGACATAGAGCACCTGATATTTGTTGGATTGTATGCGTCAGCACTATATCTTGTCTGTGGTTCAAGATTCTTTGAATAAATGTCCTGTGGATGTACAGGCGGGACCGTTTCACCGATCGCCCTCGTCCTGGTGTGCGGTCTTCTTTGCGCAGAACTCGAAGACGCAGAGGTCGGGCGCCGCGCCCGGCATGCCTGAACGGTCCCCCACACGCACCGTGATCTCGCGAAAACCCGCCTTCGCCATGTACCCGGTCATTTCGTCTCGTTTCATCAGCCGCGGGGGTCCGGCGCTGCTGCGGGCAACGACCCCGTCCCTGAGCCCCAGCGTCGACCCGAAGAAGATCCCGCCTGGCTTCAGGGCGTCGTGGGCGTACATAAGGTACTCCATGAACTCGTCCTCGTCCTCGATCACATGGAAGACACTCCCCGAATAGACGGTATCGAATCTCTCCGGCCGGAACGGGAACTGATCAGTCACCAGGAAGAGATCCCCGACCTCCTCCCGGTCGGCGTAGAGGTCCATGCCGAGGTCGATGCTCTTCCAGGTGAGGTCAAACCCCCGCACCCTCTCCCGCGGGTACCCGTCGCGGAGCAGATGCCGCACGGCGTCTCCGGTGCCGCACCCGTAATCAAGAAACTCTCCCCTCAACTTCACCGCCTCTGAATAGAAGAAGTGCCGCGTGATCCGCGGCACCCAGACGCGGAGGACGATGTACGGATACGGGACATTTTTGAGCGTATATCTTTCGAGTACCTGCTCGAGGTGCCCCTTGGGGTAGACGACGCCCGCATCCTCCAGACGGTCCATGGCCTGGGCGAGTGCCTCTTTGAGCCCGGTTCCATCCCGGAAGCGCTGCATTTGTGTCATATGGCAGTCGAGAAAAAAGCAACGAAAAAAAGGGGGGAAATTGCCTGTTCCGGCATCGTTCCGGTCGGCACCGTCCGGGGGTCTGGTCTTTTTTGATTATCTTCTGCCCTCGCTCTCGTATTTTTCGAGTGCCTGGATGATGATGTCGCTCATCTGTGGCTCTTTTGATGATCTGTCATCTGAAAGCTTTGTCTGTGTGGGGGAGGGTCTTCTCATAAGTCTTCGGAGATTTGTAAAAAATATATTGGACATTTATATAAATGGTTCGGTTTTGCCCGGGTCTGAGGGATCTGGGAGGTATTCGGTATCAGTGAGGAAAAAATGGGGGGGCGGTGTTGTCGTGGGTGTGGGGGGGGCGGTGCCGTGTGAAATGGTCCGGGCCGGTCAATCCGGGTTTTTCTCCTATGGAAACCACCGGAGGCAGTTTTCAAAGATCCATAAAAAAGCAGTGAACCCTTCCCTACTTCGTCCCGCCCACCTTACGGTGGTTTCATCCTTTTCGGGAAGGATACTCACAGAGGTTGATTATTTCTGTCACTATTATAGTGTTATCGTCATCCTCGCGGAGGTGGTGCGGTTCCTACCTCCCGTACAGCACGTACGTATCCCCGTACTGGACAACGTGCTCGTTCATCGCGTCGAGGAGCGCCTTCTTGCTCGCACCGGCCGGCAGGTCGAGTTCGGTGTCCAGGCCAAAAACCCGAAACTGGTAGCGGTGCTGCTCGCCCCGCGGCGGGCACGGGCCGCTGTACCCGATCTTGCCGAATGAGTTCTCCCCCTGCCGTGCGGAGAAGGGGAAGGAGATCTCGGCATCCTTCGCGATCGCCTCCGGGATGATCCGCACCGGCTCGATGTTCCAGATGAGCCAGTGAGTGAACCCCCCGCCGCCCGGCGAGTCCGGGTCGTCGGCGACGAGGGCGAGCGATTTCGTCCGCTCGATGTCCACGCCCCCCAGACTGATCGCTGGCGAGACGTCCTCGCCGTCGCAGGTGTAGTTGGGCGGGAGCTTCAGGACAGCGATCTCGACACTCAGTTTTGTGACCGTTTTTCCGATCATGATTGATCCCCCGCACCCCCATCCGTACCGGCGATTAATATACCTTCTGCACCCCCGCGGGGGGGCCGGCGAAGTATGATGTGGCCAGAGAACCTATCCTATACACAACCCATTTCCTGGTCGATATTGTGAAACAACCCTTTCATCTCAACGATCCTCGATACCATCTCGCCGCCCTCTTCGTTCTCTGCATCACCGTGGCCGCCACGATGTTCACCGAGGCAATGATCACCCCGGCCCTCCCGGTCATTCAGGAAGAGTTCGGGGTATCGAGTGTCTGGACCTCGTGGGTGCTGATGATCGTCCTCCTCGTCGGGGCGATCGTCACCCCGATCATCGGCAAGTGCGGCGACCTCTACGGGAAGAAGCGGATGATGCTCCTCTGCATCGGGGTCTACCTCGTCGGCGTCTTTGCGAGCGGATGGGCTCCCGACATCTGGTCGCTCATCTTTTTCCGGGCGCTCCAGGGTGCAGGCCTGGGACTGTTCCCCCTCGGCTACGCCCTGATCAGGGAGCAGTTCCCCGAAGAGAAGGTGCCGATCGCGATCGGGACCATCGCCGCGATGTTTGGCGCAGGGGCCTTTGTCGGGATGTTCGTCGGTTCCTGGATCATCGAGCATGTCGGATGGCGGATGACCTTCCATGTGATCACGCCGGTGGTGGTGCTCCTCCTCCTGGCGATGGCGATCATCATCGTCCCCTCTCCACCGGCCCGAAAGGCCGCGATCGACCGGAAAGGTCTGGTCGTCATGACCCTCGGCCTCCTCACCCTGGTTATCGCCCTCACTCTGGGCGGGCAGGTCGGGTGGGCCTCGCCCGAGGTGCTCCTCTGCGCTGTCCTGACCATCCTCTTCGCCGTCGTCTTCGTGCGGATCGAGAAAGAGGCCCCCGACCCGATGGTCGACCTCGGCATGATCAAAAACCCACCGGTGCTCATCGCAATGGCGATCGGGTTCTTTGTCTGCATGATCTCGTTCATCATCATTCAGACGCTCCCCTACCTCATCGAGAGCCCGACGGGCCTTGGGCTCTCCAGGCTGACGGTGGGGCTCGTGATGATGCCGGGTGCGATCGCCGACATGATCTGCGGTCCGCTCACCGGGGTGCTGATCAGGCGGCGGGGCGTGCGGACCGCCATGCTCATCGGAACCTCGGTCGTGGCGGCGGGAGCGGTCTGTTACCTCTTCCTCCCCCTCTCGGTCGCCTCGCTCGTCGTCGCCGGTCTGGTCTACAATGCCGGGATGTCGGTCGCCCTCACCAGCAACACCATCATCGTCGTCGATTCGGTGCGGCCCGAGGAGACCGGGGTCGGGACCGCGGTCTACCACACCGTCCAGAACCTCGGCGGGATGATCGGCCCGGTCATCGCCGGGATCTTCCTCACCCTCCACACCACGGCGGTGCCTGGGTGGAGCGTCGAAGTACCGACGCAGGATGCCTTCCTCGGGATCTTCGTCACGGTCATCTGCATCGCAGCGGTCGTCCTCCTCATCGGCGGGCGGCTGCGGGATCCCGGGCGCGACGGCGCCGGCCGCCGTTGAAGGCCCGCGGCCGTCTCTTTTATCACCTCGCCCCGCCATCCCCCGGCATGCTCAGGAGGCTCAACCGTCACCCCCCGGCAGAAGGCGAGCACGTGCTGTACCGGATGCAGGCCTCGCAGCGGGCCGAGGGGAACCCGGCCCTCGAGTACGCGGTTGCGGAGGCAAACCGCCGTGCCCTCCCTCTGCTCGTCTGCTTCTGCCTGGACCCGCGGGGCGAAGGGCGGCAGGCCCGGCATCTCGGATTCATGCTCGAAGGGCTTGCCGAAACCGGGGCACATCTGGCCGACCGGGGGATCGCCTTCCTGGTCGGGGCCGGGCCGCCGCACGAGGTGGTGGCCGCCCTCGGGGAAGAGGCGGCGCTGGTGGTCGCCGACCGCGGCTACCTGCACGGACAGGCGGAGGACCGCGCCCTCCTTGCCGAACGACTCGCCGTGCCGCTCGTCGAGGTGGAGGGGGAGGTCGTGGTGCCGGTGGAGACGGCCTCGCAGAAGGAGGAGTGGTCGGCGGCGACCTTCAGGCGCCGGATCGCCAGGCACCTCGAACCCTTCCCGGCCCCTCAGGCACAGCGGGCGGTCCGGGTGCGGTCGGCAGACGATGGGAACCACGAGACTCTCAGGCTCGACCGTCCCGACGCCCTCCTCAGAACGCTCGGGGCCGCGGAGGACGCCGGGCCTGCGGCATTCACCGGGGGACTCACCGAGGCCCGCCGTCTTCTCGACCGGTTCGTCCGCGAGCGGCTCGGGCGGTACGCAAACGAACGCAACGACCCGAACGCCGACGTCCTCTCCTGCATGAGCCCGTACCTGCACTTCGGGCAGATCTCCCCCCTCGAAGTCGCCCGCCGGGTCAGGGCGGTCGGGGGCACAGACGCCGCCGCGTACCTCGAAGAACTGGTCGTCCGTCGCGAACTCTCGATGAACTTCGTCCGCTACAACCCCGCGTACGCCTCCCCCGACTGCCTCCCCGCATGGGCGGCGACGACTCTTGCCGACCACGCCGGCGACCCGCGGGAGTACGAATACGCCCTCGCCGACCTGGAGGCGGCAGCGACCCACGACCCGTACTGGAACGCCGCCCAGCGCGAACTCCTCGGCACCGGGAAGATGCACGGCTACATGCGGATGTACTGGGGCAAAAAAGTGCTCGAATGGTCTTCGACCCCGGAAGAAGCATACCACGCCCTCCTCACCCTCAACAACCGCTACGAACTGGACGGCCGGGACCCGAACGGGTATGCCGGGGTGGCCTGGTGCTTCGGGAAGCACGACCGGGCCTGGAAGGAGCGGCCGGTCTTCGGGAAAGTGCGGTACATGAACGCCCGGGGGCTGAGGCGAAAGTTCGACGCCGACCGATATGCGGCGCGGTTCGGCGAAGAGTAGGAGGGAGGTCGTCCCCCCTACCAGACCTCCGGGAAGGCCACCTCGGTGTACAGGTCCTCAAGCCGCGCCTTGTGCCCGAGTTCCATTCTGGCCAGTTCCTCGAAGATCTTTCGCTGGTCAGGATCGGTGCTCAGTTCGGCGAACTGCCGGTACATCTCCACGGCGTCTTCCTCCCGTTTGATGGCCAGTTTGATCCCGTCCACCGGCTTCATCTCGGGCGTCGGTGCCGGCCGGTCGAAGGTCTCTGAGACCTTGTAGTCCTTCGATTCGTCGAAGTGGAGTTCCATCGGCCTCGCCGCCAGGAAGTTCTCCAGGAGTTTGCGGTGCTGCCTCTCTTCGGAAGCGAGTTCCCGGAAGAGCGTCTGGAGGGCGGGATCGTTCACCCGGTCCCTGATCTCCTCGTAGAAGACATAGGCCTCCACCTCTTTGTCGATGGCACTCGCAATGATCTGTCGATAATCCTCGGTCCTCATACCTGTCCCCCTCTGCGGGAGAGAGGGCCGGTCTCGATATATATAGGTATCCGCGAGGCGGGGGGTGCAACCTCAACCTTTTTTGTGTCTTATCCCCTGATCCTATCGGTGTCTGGCAGCGAGACGACCTCTGTCGACGAGCACGCCCGGTTGATCCGGGCGTTTGAAGGGGCCCTGCGAGAGGAGGGGCCCGGAGTTGAGGCATGTGCACGGTTCAGGCAGGTGATCTGCCACTATTTCCATCATCATGCCCGGCAGATGCCGTGGCGGGAGACCGACGACCCATATCGCATCTTCGTCTCCGAGGTGATGCTCCAGCAGACGCAGGTGGAGCGGGTGCGGAAGAAATATTCTGAGTTCATCGAGCGCTTCCCCGATTTCGCCGCCCTCGCCGCGGCCGAACAGCGCGAGGTGCTGGAGGCGTGGCAGGGGCTCGGGTACAACCGGCGGGCGCTCGCCCTCAGGCAGGCGGCGCAGATGATCGTGCGGGACTTCGACGGGACGGTGCCCGCCGACCCCGCCGTCCTCGAGACCCTGCCCGGCATCGGTCGGGCGACGGCCTCCTCCATCGCCGCCTTCGTCCACAACCGCCCGACGGTATTCATCGAGACCAATGTCCGCCGGGTCTTCATCCACTTCTTCTTCAGGGACCGCGAGGATGTGCGGGACGCCGAGATCCTCCCGCTCGTCGAGATGACCCTGGACCCGGCGCACCCGCGGGAGTTTTACTGGGCGGTGATGGACTACGGCACCATGCTCAAGAAACGGTACCCAAACCCGAACCGCCGGAGTGCGTCGTACAGCAAACAGTCTGCCTTCGAGGGTTCTGACCGGCAGGTGCGGGGCAGGATGCTGAAGGCCCTCCTCGACCACGGGACGCTCACGACGGAGCGTCTGCTCTCGGAAGGGGGGGTCGTCGACGAGAAAAGAGGGACGCGGATCCTCAAAAAACTCCTGGCCGAGGGGTTTGTGGCCGAGGAGGAGGGGGAGTACCGGATCCCTTAGGCGTCCGGCGGGATGGCGAGGGTGGGGATGGCCGGGAAGGCCCCCATCGGGGCGGCGTCCCCGGTCACGGCGACGATCCCGTACGCGGTGAGCGGGTACGGCGACTTCCCCTCGAAGATAAGGCGGTCGTCGGGGTCGTAGCCGACGAACCTGGTGGGTACGACCTCGGCATCCGTCGTCGCCTCACCGTTCTCGTCAGGGAGGCAGGCGGCGATCTTCACCCGGTCCGGCCCGCCGTGGGCGGCGACCCAGGCGGCGTCCACGGTCATCCTCACCGTGACCTTTGCGTCGGCGTCGGCGGTGCGGCGAAGCACGTCGGCGACCGAGGCGCCGTCCGAGGGGCCGGCGATCTCAGGCTCGGTCTCCGTTCCGCTGAGGACAAAGGAATCGGCAAGATACTCGCTCCCGTTCTCCTCTCCCTCCGGGCCGGAGAAGGACGGCGTGGCCACCGCACCCCGGTTCTCGCCGGCATTAATCATCTCTCCTTCGAGGGCCACGAGTCTGTTGTCGTTCCCGCCGGTGCCGAAGACGATCATGCCGGCGTCAGGTGTCATGGAGAGACTGAAGACGGTGGTCCCGGCGTCGTAGGTCCAGAGTTCCTCGCCGTCACGGTCCAGGAGGGTGACTGTGTGCCCTGAGGCCACGGCGACGCGTTCGCCGTCTCTGGCGACCGCCACCCCGAAGATGCGCTCGCCAGGATCATATTTCCAGAGGAGGGTGCCGTCCCGGTCGAAGAAGTAGACGAGGCGGTCCATCGAGCCTGCGGCGACGTACCCGCCGTCAGGGGAGAGGGCGACGTTCCCGACCGTCTCGCCGGTCCGGTAACTCCAGAGGAGGGTGCCCTGGTCGGCGAAGAAGGAGACATTGTCGTCCTTGCTGCCCGCGACGAGGTACCGGCCGTCCCTGGAGAGGGCGAGGCTTGCGGCGTCGTCCCCGAGGGTACCCATCCACTCGGCAAACCCGTTGACCGAGTAGACGCCGAAGACCTGGTTGTCGAAGCCTGCGGCGACGTGTTTGCCGTCAGGGGAGATGGCCGCACTGTAGGCGAAGTAGCCGTCGTCCTCGATCTGTGCCGTCACCTCTCCGTTCCGGTCGACGACCCTGACCTTGTCCGAGGCCCCGGCGACGTACCTGCCGTCTTCGGTTATGGATACCTGGAAGACCGGCGAACCGGTCGGCAATTCCCAGACCTGGTTGCCCTCGCCGTCGAAGAGGCGCATCGCTCCGTTGGTGTCGGTCCCGGCGGCGACGTAGGCGCCGTTCGGCGATACTGTTGTCGAAAGGACTTTGCTCCCGAGGGAGACGTCCCAGAGGGGAACGGGTTTCTCGTCGGCCGCGACACCCCAGGGGACGAGGAGGAGTGTCAGGCAGAGCGCGATGTGCAGAAATGATCGCACCTTATCGCCCCCGGCCCGCACCCGGATAGATTGTCCATGCTGCCATCATTTTCACAGCTCTCGCCTCTGCGGGTATAATCATTCCTATTGATACAACCGGAATTATGACTGATTTTCCCGGATTGGAGAGGTCGCCGGGGGAGAGAGGAGGGGCCGGGCCGGGCATTGCTCATGGGTTCTCCGGGATGCGCCCGGCTTTCCATGGGGGGGAGAGGAATGGTTTGTTTCTGTTCTGGGTCTCGTTTCCGGCCGGCCCACCTGCCCCCGCGCCGGAGTTCTCTCTCCTGGTGAGGCGTCGGGTCGGGGAGGCGTTGAAGGAACGACGCCGGTCGGCACCTCCTTGCGCGTCCGTCGCACCGTTGATGTCGACCAAAACCCGTTGATACGGGCGCGGAACCGTCGGGCCCGAACGACCCGGGAAAGTCTTATCCGTCGCGCGCTCCAGGTAGGGACAGGGGGGTGACCATGGCGAAGGCCGAATGGAAAGGAAAAGTGCTCGCGGAGAGCGACCAGGTCAGGATGGTCGAGGGCAATGTCTATTTTCCACCAGGGTCTGTCCGTTTCGAGTACCTGAAGGAGTCGCCGACGAAGACGACCTGCACCTGGAAGGGCGAGGCCCATTATTATACGGTCGTGGTGGAAGGCGAGGAGAACAAGGACGCCGCCTGGTATTATCCTGATCCGAAACCTGCAGCCGAGCAGATCCGCGAATATGTCTCGTTCTGGAGGGGGGTGAAGATAATTGACTGAAAATGCGAATGAAAATCTATTTACCGGGGTGCAAGAGAAACGCAATGAGGAAGCACCCATGGAGATTGTAAAGATCCCGAAGATGGAGAAGAAGGAGTACGACGCCCTCATCACCGATGGATATGTGGCTCGCATCGCCTTCCAGGGCAACAAGTACCCGTACATCGCCCCGTTCCTGTATGTCTTCGACGGGACGTTTCTGTACTTCCTCTCCACGAAGTACGGGCGCAAAAACGACCTCTTCAGAAAGAGCCCCTATGTCTCGGTGGAGATCGAGAAGTATACCGTGGACCTCTCGTGCTACACCTTCGTGACGATGCAGGGCTACCTGGTCCAGGAGGAGGACGCGATCCAGAAGAAGATCGTGCGCAAGATGTTCGTGGAGATGATCGAGGAGCGCGCCCTCTCGCCCAACATCCTCGCGGCCCTCGGCCACAAACCCGGCGAACCGATCGAGGCGATCGCCTCGGAGGAGCGCTCGAACATCTGGAAGTTGACCGGCGTCGTCGATATCGTGGCGTTGAAAAATCTTTGAACTTTTTTTTGGTGGACATCGGTTGGGGGAGGCGGATGGCCCTCGCCGGTTCCATCGCTAGCCGGCGACGCGCACGGCTCCCATTCGAGATACATGTCGCCGATTTTCTTGATTGGGTGTGAAAATCTTGTATTACAATGAATATCCCTATGAAATCATCCTGATCTGTTTCAGGCTGCTATTATGCTGAGGATTTTCTAGCGAAGATGATTCCGTCAGATTTCCTGGCCCGGTTTTTCTGATATCTATCACTGAATCTCAGGACAATTAAATGATTGTACCAGAAATTATAAATGAATTATAATTTTATTCATCATTTGGGACGTCGGATTCGGCGCCCTGATGGAAGCCGGTATGAGATGCAAGTGCCGGTCTCCAGGCATCGCTCTGGAAACCGATCACTAACCGATCTGGATTCAGGTATGAATCTCATGTTTCCAGAAAAGAACATCCAAAAGGAGGTATAAAATTATGAAAAAAAAATCGATTTGGGGCCTTATTCCTGAGTTTGCTGTTAATTAATGATGGATGGACAACAGGAACACCTCGTTGCATTGCCTTTGGGAATTGGGAGGATGATTATGTGGTCTATGTCCGCACCTGAAAATACTCTCAATATATATTTTTGTAATTATTGTATCAACATCAATGGTTCATGAGGGAGAAACTAGATCATGTACTCACTCCTCAACGCATTCCTCTTTGCAGTCGAGACCGGGCAGTTTCAGGTTCCGGGCCCCTATCTCTTTGACCTCGGGATGCCAGAGATCTCACTCCTGTATCTTTTCAGCGCTCTTCTCGTCCTCGGTCTCTTCGTCCTGGTATCACGGTTGAGATCACCCCATCTGCAGGCATCGGTCTTCATCGTCCTGGGGCTCTCGCTCGCTCTTCTCTCCTATGGGATACAGAAATACATGCAGATCTATTTCCCCGACCTTTTCATCCTCGGCCTCTCAGACTGGAACTGGTATGATCTCAGGAACCGATCCGCAGCACTCTGCCGGTTTGCGAGTCTCCTGGTCTCAACTCTGGTACCGGCAGTCTATCTCATGCCGCGTCTTGAACTCGGTTCACGGTGGCGGTGTCTCTCCCTCTATGGAGTGATCGTGACGACCCCCATCATCTATGCCAACTATGTGCTTTATGTGACCATGACGCCGGGCAGCGGCATCGATCTTCCTGCCTGGGTGCCCGCCGTGAACCCCTTCGTCAGCGCGGTCGCTATCGCAGCGATACTCTTTGGCTTTCTGGTGGTCTTCAGGGAGATCCAGAAACAGGCGCCCTCGCCGACCCTCTGTGTCATCGGTCTGAGTGTACTGGCACTCCTGGCTTTGATCCTCACCTTTCAGACGGCGGTGGCATTGTGCGCCGTGCTCATGCTCATCGCGTTGCAGAAGACGGAGGTGCGGGCCGACACCGGACCTGTCTCGGTGGCCCTCATCATGGGTGCGGTTCTCATGGCGCTGGTCGGTTCATGGCTGGGATCGATGGGGCCTGATGTCGGGAGGTTTGCACCGGTATGGCTCTTTCCCATTCTTGCCATGGCCTTCGCGACACTTGCACCGGTGCTGTTCTTTCTTCCCCGGGTTTCTGAGACCCGGCGGGTTCTCAGCGTCTTCCTGATCTCATTTGCGGCAGGATTAGTGGTGGGGCTTCTCGGGATGCTCACAGGAGATGCCGGGGTGCTGGTGCAGCCCGACATCCTGCCCCAATCAGCGGTTCAGATCTTCGTCAACCTCGGTCTCGGTGTCGTGATCCCGGCGCTCCTCATGACCGGGTATCTATCGGTCAGGGGAGAGCCTCCGATCCTCCCGCGAGGATAGGCGATGGCCAGCATTTCTCTCTTCAGGATCATTGGTGATGTCTTCCCGGCCCTATCTTCATCCCGGGGGTCTGGGGACAGGGCTTCAGGCGCGAGCATGGTGGAAAGTGAATGAATATACTCGGACCAAGAAAAGGTGAGGTTTTCTACAGAGCCTCTGAACTTTTTTGTGGGGGGAGGGGGAGAGGCCTCGCGGGATCGGTTGATCTGCCGTGCCGCTCTCTCGCACCGGGACGACGCGCATGGCTTCCATTCGAAATACATGCCGCAGATATTTCAATAGGATCTTAGAATTGATCTATATAATGAATAATCGGCTTAAATCAGCCTGATACATCTCAGATACTTGATTTATGGATGGATTTGTGACAGTGGCAATTTCATCGGCTTTCCGGGTTCGATTTTTCTGATCCCTCTTCCAAACCTTTGAGGTAATTAGATGATTGTACTAGAAATTATAAATGTCAGTACATTTTAGTCTCCAGTGTAGCCCCTGGACGCGGTGCCCCGATGGAGGTCGGCATGAGATGCAAGTGCCGGTCTCCGGGCAACGCTCCAGGAGCCCGATCATGTAACTGATCTGAAATTCAGATAATGCTTGTTTCCATGAAAGAGCCTCTGAAAAATTATGAATAAAGAGATCGACGCACATACTCACTCCACGATGGAATCCTCTTTGCACTCGGGGCCGGGCAGTTTCGGGTTCCGGTCCTCTATCTTTTTGAATCCGGTGTGGTAATATCGGTGCTTTCTTATGGTCGGGTTCTCTCGGTGGGGAGACGATCTTCTGGAGCATCGCCATAAACGTAAAAAATTCTCTCTCCTCATCATCCCTCTCTCCGCTGTTTTCCTCCAGTATCTGGCCGCCCCCCGGTATTTCACATGACTGATAGGATCTGAGACAGCAACCCCTTCATTATAGTCATCACTCCCCTCCTTCATCCCCCCTCGTACACCACCCTCCGCTCCAGCGCCGCAAGTCCGGCATCGACGAGGACGGCGATGAGGATCGCCGGGATGGCGCCGGCAAGGAGGGTCTGGGTGTTGGTGCCGGCGATCCCCTCGAAGATGAGGTTGCCAAGCCCGCCGCTCCCGATGATCGCCGTGAGCACGGCGACGCTGTTGGTGAGGATCGCGGCGAAGCGCACGCCCGCGAAGAAGGCCGGGTAGGCGAGCGGGAACCTGACCCGCCAGGTGATCTCGCGGTTCGTGAGCCCGATGCCGACGGCGGCGTCGATGATGCCGGGGTCCACGTTCGAGAGCCCGATCCAGGTGTTCTTGACGACCGGGAGGAGGGCCCGGAGGACGAGCACGATGAGCGCGGGGTAGAACCCGATCCCGAGGAGCGGGACGACGAAGGCGACGATGGCCAGGCTCGGCACCGCCTGGGCAAGGTTTGCGCCGGTCATCACCACCGAGGCGAGCGTCCGGGAGGAGAGGGAGAGGACGGCGAGGGGGACCGAGAGGGCGACGGCGACGAGGAGGGCGGAGTAGGCGAGGGCGACGTGCTGGAGCGAGGCGGCGAGGACGGTGGCGATGGCTACCATACCCCGTACCTCCGGTTGAGGCGGTGCTCGATTGCGGCGGCGACCCCGTCGAAGAGGACGGCGAGGAGGCCGACCCAGGCGCCGGAGAGGAGGATCAGGGCCGGAATGTTGTTGAAGATCCCGGTCTGGAGCGGGACGCCGAGCCCCCCGGCGCCGACGAGGCCGCCGAGGGTGACGATGCCCATCGTGAAGACGACGGCGATCCGCACGCCCCCGGCGAGCATCGGGAGGGCGAGGGGGACGCGGATGTGGAGGAGCACCTCGCGTTCGGTGAGCCCGATGCTCTCCGCGGCGCCGACGTGCCCGGCGCTCACGCTCGTCAGCCCGGTGTAGGTGTTGCGGGCGATGGGCAGGATTGAATACAGCACGCAGGCGAAGACCGTCGGGACCGCCCCGATGCCGAGGAGCGGGATGAGGATCGCGAGGAGGGCGAGGTCGGGAAAAGTTTCGACGGTGTTGAGGGCGGCGAAGGAGACCCCGGCATATTTCCGTTTCCGGAAGAGGAGGACACCGACGGCAAACCCGATGATCATCGAGAGGAGGAGGGCGACCGAGAACATCGCGAGGTGCTCGACGGTCCTGGCCGTGAGGTTGTAGTCCTGCCAGAGTTCCAGCATCCCGCCGTCGGTCATACCAGCCTCATCAGCACCTCGTCGGCGAGGAGGAGGCCGGCGGGGTGCCCGTCTTCGTCGGTTACCAGGGCAAAGGACGCCCCGGCCTTTTTCAGGTCGGCGAGGGCGGTCGGGAGCGGGTCGGCCGGGGCGAAGATGAGGGGCGGTGAGGCGATCGCCGCCATCGTCGACCCGTCCTTGCGGCGGGTGTAGGCCTCCCGCCGCCGCACCGTCCCGACCACCCGGTCGCCTTCGGTGACGACCGCGACGCCGACGTCCCCTTCCATCATCGCCTCAAACCCCGGGCCGACCGCCGTCTCGCCGGGCACCAGGTAGTTCCTGAGGAGCGGGAGCATCAGGTCCTGCACGCTGAGGCTCTCCAGGTGCCTGAACTTCCGGTCGGCGTCGACCATCCTGGCGACGACCTCGGAGGCCGGGTCCAGGATGAGTTCTTCGGGCCGTCCCACCTGGACGAGACGGGCGTCGTGCATCACCCCCACCCGGTCGCCGAGTTTGAAGGCCTCGTCGATGTCGTGGGTGACGAAGACGATGGTCCGCCCGAGCGCCGCCTTGATCTCCTCGAACTCGTCCTGCAACTGCCGCCGGAGGATCGGGTCGAGGGCGCCGAAGGGCTCGTCCATCAGCACGAGCGGCGGGTCGGTGGCGATGGCGCGGGCAAGGCCGACGCGTTGCTGCTGTCCCCCTGAAAGTTCCCTGGGGTAGCGGGCGGCGTAGGTCTCGGGCGGGAGGTCGACGAGGTCGAGGAGGTCGTCGACCCGCGCCCGCACCCGTTCGGCGTCCCAGCCTTCGAGCGCGGGCAGAAGACCGACATTCTCCCCGACGGTCATGTGCGGGAAGAGCCCGACCTCCTGGATCACATAGCCGATGCTCCGCCTGAGGGCGACCACGTCGAGATCCCTCGTGTCGGTGCCGTTGATCCGCACCGCCCCCTCGTCTGGCTCGACGAGCCGGTTGATCATCCGCAGCGTGGTGGTCTTGCCCGAGCCGCTCGCCCCGATGAGGACCAGGAGTTCGCCGCCCTCGATCCCGAGGTCCAGGTCTTGGACGGCGTAGCGCTCACCGTAGCGTTTGGTGAGCCCGACGAGATCGACGGCGTCGACCCGCTCGAAGAGGCGCGCCATAGGGGGTCGGGGGTTCACCCCTGGATCAGCCCTTCCGCGACAAGATAGTCGCGGGCGATCGCACGCGCCTCCCTCTTCTCGACATCGAACTCATGGTTGAGCCTTCGCATCGTGTCGGCGTCGATCCGCTCGGAGAGCACGCTGAGCGCTTCGACCGCTTTCTCGTCCCCGGCGACCTTATCGTTTGCCAGCAGGATCGCGTGGTACGGCGGGAAGGCCGCCCGGTCGTCCTCGAGGATCCGCAGGTCGTAGAGGTCCACCCTGGTGTCGGTGGTGTACGGGGTGATTGCGTCGGCCTCGCCGCTCTTGATCACGTCGTACATCAACGTCGGCGACATCGGCTTCGCCTCCTTGAAGGTGAAGTTGTAGACCTTCGCCACCTGCGGGAGGCCGTCCTCGCGTTCGGCAAAGACATAGTCGGTCACCAGGACCATCTCGCCGGCATGGGGCGCGAGATCCGAGACCTTGGTCACGCCCTTCTCCTCGGCCCAGGCCTCGGGCACGGCGATGGTGTAGTCGTCCCTGAACCCGAGACGCGAGAGGACGGTGATGTTCTCGGCCTTCAACCCTTTCACCACATCTGCGTAGACGACCTCGGGCTCCCAGGTCTCCATGGGTGGGAGTTTGAGGAGTTGCGAGTAGGCCGTCCCGGTATACTCGACATAGACGTCCACCTGGTCTTTTCTGATCCCTTCATAGAGGGAGAGGTCGTTGAGGTTTGCCTTCATCTCGGTCGTGTACCCGGCGTCCTCCAGGAGAAGGGCGACCATCTCGGCCAGGATGTACTGCTCATTAAAGGTCTTCGCCCCGACCACCACCGTCTCGCCGCCCCCGCCGGGAATCTGCGAGCACCCGGCGATGCAGAGGGCGGCGACCACGAGGACCGCACCCGCGGCCATCAATCTTTTCATTATCGTCCCCCGGATGGGGGGTGCAGTTCATAATTTTTAAACCTTGTCCCGACCCTGGGGGTAGCAGGTACGAAGAGAGAATTTTGGGACGTTTTGATCGGATCCGGCGGGCTCATGGGGGCGCCGGGTTCAAAAGATCAGGTATATAAGCAACCGCGCCGTTCTCAGGATACGAGGGAAGAAGAATGCCTGAGTTTGCCAACCCCTTTGCAGGGAATGCCTATGGGAGAAAGTTAACTGACATGGAACTCGTCAGGGCGATCAGGTATATGGTCGCCGCCGAATATGAGGCCGTCCAACTCTACCAGCAACTCGCCGAGTCGGTCGAGAACGACCTGGCCAGGGCGGTCCTCCTGGACATCGCCGAGGAGGAACTTGTGCATGCCGGGGAGTTCCTCCGTCTGCTCAAGGAACTCTACCCCGAGGAGGAGGCCTTCTACCGGGAGGGCGCCGACGAGGTCGAAGAGTTGATCGAGGGGATGAAGAAGAAGTAGGGGTTCTGGAGAGAAACTCCGAAACGCCTGGAGAGAGCAGGGACAGACCACTCTTTTTCTCCCTGGTTCTCTTCTGTATCCGGAGATTTGAGGAATGAGCGAGAGCGATCGTGAGATGATTTTTGATCTTCGGCTTTGGAGAATTCCTCTTTTGCCCCTCGTGACGGATCGGCAGAGGACGGGATCACCCTCTGAACAATTCCCCCCGCTTTCCCGGCCCTATCGCAATCCCGGGGTGCCGCGGGGCGGCGATGGTTTGTGTTCTCGCCCGTCATCCCTGGTGGGTGTAGTGCTCCACCTCGCCGACGGCCTCCAGTCTCCCGTTCTCGTCGAGGACCGAGACCGCCCCGTGCCCGCCGCAGATATAGCAGCGCCGCCCCTTCTCCGCGAGGGCCCGGTCGCTCTCAGCCGCGATCTCCATGAGGGCGTGCCGCTCGCGCCTCGCCACCCCTGAGTCGACATTCACCGAGGTGACCAGGAAATCGGCGAGCGAACTGTAGGTCTTGCGTTCCTCGGTGAGGCTGCCGAAGTTGATGACGGTGTCGCTGGTGAAGAGGAGGCCGCACTTCGGGCAGAAGACGTAGACCAGTCCCTGCACGTGGCCGCCGAACCCCTCCAGCACCTCGAACTCGAGCCCGCCGAAGGTGAAGCGGTGGAGGACCGGGAAGATCCCGCGAGTCTCGCCGGTCGGGCCGCTGAAGAGCGTGTAGTTCTCCGGCGGGTTGAACCGCGAGAAGAGGTTGATGATGGTGGTGTAGACCATTTCCAGGACCGAGCCCTCGACCGGCGAGGCGAAGGCGCGGTTCGAGGTCTCGATGATCGCCGCGGAGGTGGGGTGCATCATGGCCGGGGCCTCGTAGAACCCGGCGGCGCCGCAGTGGTCGGCGTCGGCGTGGGTGAGCAGGATTGTCCTGAGCCTGGTGCCGTTGCCCAGGCCGTAGTGGTTGAGCATCCTGATGATGTCGGGGTAGTAGATGCCGTAGCCGGTATCGATCATCATGCTCTCCTCGGGGGTGTTGAGGAGGTAGACGCTCCCGCCGCCGGGCAACTGGAAGCAGAAGAGGTCCATCTCCGGCGTGACCGCCACCTGCTGGACGTCGGCGTAGAACCCGTCGCCGCAGGTCCGCTGCAGACTCTCGCCGGTCTGCAGGACGCTGGCAAAGACGGCCCGCGGGTCTTCGCCCCGCGCCCCGAGTTCCTGGACGACGTGGTTGATGTCGTGGAGGAGACGGAGGAGGAAGCCGTCGCCGGCCGGACCGATGATCTCGCGGACCCGCTGTGCGAAGCAGAGGTAGAAGACGGTCTCGTCGAGAGAGCTGCCGGTGGTGTCGTACTCCAGGATCTCAAGCGGATAGCGCGACTTGAGGGCGTCGAGGAGGGTTTCGGCCTGCCCGCTCTCCTCCAGGCTGACGGAGACGGTCACCCGATCGGGATGGGGGCCGGCGTCGTCGAAGTCGATGAGGGCGATGTTGGCCCGTGCCTTTGTCGTCAGGTCGAGGAAGGCGGCGAGGGCGCCGGGCGTGTGGGGGAGGTGGACGTGGAAGCGGAGGATGCCGGGGCCTGGGAGGGCGGTCTGGAGGTAGCCGATGGCGGCGAGTCTCTGCCTGATCGCGGCGTGGGCCTCTTTCCGGGCAGTCACCTCAAAGAAGACGGTCCTCGGATCGATGCGTCGGCTGTACTGGATCCGGTTGATGTTCCCGCCATGCTCGGTGACGATCGCGGCCGCCTGCTGGAGGGCGCCGGGGTGGTCGGGCATGCGGGCGATGAAGGAGAACTTCTCTTCCCTGGTCTCCATAGTCTGGTATAGTTTTTCCGTGAGCGGTATTAAACTTCATCAATTGTCATACGGGGACGAGGACGTAGAGCCCGAATCCCATATATTCGCGGGCGTACCCCGCGAATTCGTCCTGGATCCGGTGGAGGTATTCGCGCACCTCGTCCGCATCTTCGTCGTCGGGGTGCTCGTCGAGCCATCCGATGAGCCCGCCCCAGTTGCCGGATTCGTAGGCGTCCCAGTCGTCGGCGGTGGCGTGGAGGACGCCGCGCACTTCGTAGCCGGCGTCCCTCGCGCACTGAAAGATCTCGTACTCGGTGAGGACGTCGGGCCAGGCCCTGGCAAAGTCGGGTGGGACTGCGGCGTGCTGCCAGCAGCGTTCGCCGACGATCACCCGTCCTTCAGGTTTGAGCCAGGCCGCCATCGCGTCGAGGGCGGGGGCGAGGCCTCCCCAGATGTGGGTGGAGCCGATGCAGGCGGCGAGGTCGTAGGCGCGGTCGGGCGTCGCGTCGAGGACGTCGGCGCAGGTGACGGTGAGGCGGTCCGCATATCCTTCGGCCTCGATGAGGTCGGCCGCCCGTTGGCAGGCGTATTCCCGCAGGTCGATCCCCCGTCCCCGGATCCCGAAGGCCCCGGCCAGGATGGTGAGCACCGTGCCGTAGCCGCACCCGAACTCGATCACCTCCTCGCCCGGAGCGAGGCCCGCCATCTCCCCGGCCCGCCGGAGTTTCTCCGGGGTCGTCGGGTTCATGATGGCCATGTCGCGGGTGGAGATGGAGATGAGATCGTAGTAGTCCATGGGAGAAGGGTGGAGGGTGGTGAGATATAGGGGCATCGGCGGGGCGGGCCTGCGAGGAAAAAAAAGGGTCGGAGATGGATGGTCGCGATTATCTCTTCATCAGGTAGAGCCCTGCGCCCGCGATGACGATGATGACGAGGACGCCTGCGACGATCGGGATGGTCCAGTCGTTCGTCTTGCCGCCGGTCGCTCCATCTCTGGTCTGGTCGGTGACCTGGGCGGCCGGGAGGTTGTCATCGCCTGTGGCGGGCGCTGCGGTGAAGAGTGCGAAGGTGCTGAAGTGCGAGACCTTGGCGGTGACGGTCATCGTCTCGTAGTCGACGGTCGTCGGGATCTCTTCCCAGCGTCCCGCGTCGGTGTTGTACCACTTTATCGTGAACTGGTCGCCTTTGAGTTTTTTCCACTCCTCTGCCGGGATCTCGAAGGTGAGGGTGATGGGTGGGTTGAAGGTAGCACCCGCAGGTCCGCAGAGATATGCATACCCTGAGAAGGCGAACCCGGTCTCTCCCGTGACCGTGGGCACCTCGTATGAGAGGGCGGGCCTGATGCTGATCTCGTCAAGAGGCGTGCCGTCTGAGGCGTGGGCTCCGGTGCCTTCAGGTACCGTGATGGTGGCGATCCTGTCCGAGGAGACGACGGCGGTGGCTTTGTCCACCATGCCGCCGGATGAGGTGGTCAGGTTCGTGCTGCCGACGGGCGGTGCTGCCGGTGCCTCGACGGAGGGTGCGACGGTCTTCACCGGTGCGGGGTTGGATGGGCTGCTGCCGCCGCCTCCCCCGCCGCCACCCGGCGTGGTGCCGCCGCTCTTCGCCGCGAGGGCGACGGTGTGGATCTCTTCTGGCCTGAATGTGGCTTTTCCAGCGTTTTTGCCGTTGGCAGTGAAGGTGATGGTCTTGCCGGCATCGTCGGCATACCCGGTGACGATCAGGTTCTTGTCGATGTTCATGTCGCCGCCGAAGGTGCCTTTCTCTTCGATCGTCAGGGTGCCTCGCACCTCGCCGTCGATGAGGGCGAGGATGGTGGTGCCCGCGGGTGCGGGTTTGCCGTCGATGGTGACGGTGCCTTTGTACTCGTCAGGGAACTGCGGCAATTCCTCCACCGCCATGGCGCCCGTGACGAGGGCGAGGGCGAGGATGAGAACGATGGAAATTCTAGTCGTGTTCATGGTCTCTGCCTCAAGAAAAAAAATTAGGTGCTGATGGCCGCCAGGGTGCCGTCGGCACGCATGTACAGCCAGTACCCTTTGCCGGGTATCATGGGGAGGGTGTCGGCGTGTGATCCGACGGCCCCGTTGATGGCCGAGTGTTCGTATGCCTGGCTCCCAGCTTCGTAGCCGATGAGGATGGCCCACTTCTCCTTCACGGATGTGAGGGCGTCCCTGGCCGGTTCAGGTTCGATGTCTGAGTATCCGACGGCGTTCCACCCTTCAGAGAGCCGTTTGGTCGGCGGGGTCGTCGGTTTGGCCGGGTCGAAGGTGATCTCTATGCCGGTGTTCTTTGCGGCGTAGACCCAGATGCCGTCGAGGGGCCTGACCGTGTCGTTCTTCCCGAGCGGCTTCCAGAGCCCTGCGGCGGCGTCGAAGGTGAGGATGGAGTGTCCTGCGGAGTCGACATCTGCGAAGATCGCGGCGGTGTCGTTGCCGGGTGCGAGGGTCCGCGGGACGGAGACGAAGTTCCAGCCCTTGTGGAGCGTGAGGATCATGTCTCCGGTCCCTCCAAGTCCTTCGAGCCTGATGGCGTCGACGCTTCCGAGTCTCTTCTCGGCGGGCACGTCTTTTCCGACGAGTCTGAGCGGCCAGTCGCCCTCTTCGAGCGGCCACTGGTCGATCTCGTTGGCGAGGAGAATGTTGTTGTTCCTCTTGACGTCGGCGCTTGCGAACTCGACGGTGCGGTCGTCTTCGGTGCCTTCGATGCCGTCGGGACCATAGTCGACGACGAGGACAGTGTAGCCCTGGTCGGCGAGGTCGTCGCGGAAGGGTGCGTGCTGGTCGGCGTCGTCGACCCATCCGCAGAGGAGCCAGAGGGGCAGTCCGGACCAGGTCTTTCCGTCGTCGGTCCAGGTGGCGCCGTGTCCGGGTGCCGAGCATGCGACGGCCTGTTCATAGTAGGAGCGGTCGATGGTCCTGATGATCGCACCGGCGAGGTCGAGGTCCCAGTCTTCCCTGGGTTCGGGGACGATCTCGATGGTGACGATCTTCTTGACCGAGATGCCTGCGGCCGAGGGCCAGTCGGTCCAGTAGTGGTGGTATGCCTCGGGGAAGCAGATGCGCATGTCTTCGTTGCCGAAGACGCCGTCCGGGGTGAAGAAGAAGAGTTGCGGGCCCCATTTCCACTCGGGGTATTCGCCGGCTTCGGCGTCCCACCATGCGATGATGGCCGGGCCCTGGCGCTCGTGAGGTGCGAGGACGACAGAGGAGGGGATGACGCCGGGGTAGTTGTCCCTGCCGGTGAACTGGATCTCGCCGTCTTCGTAGACGCCGCCGACGAGGTCGCAGAGGTCGGCGAGGGCGGTGCCTTTGACGGTGTTGTTGACTTTGCCGAGGTTGAGGTTCTCTGCCGGATTCCAGGGGTCGTTCTTGTCGAAGGACGGGCCCTGGAACCTGAGCATGGTGCCCTCCTCCCCGCCGAGCACCGGGAGGTGACGCTGCATCCACCTGATGGTGACGGTCTTCTTCTCCTCGACGGTGACGCCGTCGGGTGCGTACCTGATGATCTCGATGGAGGGGAGGGTGTCGGGTGCGACGACGGTGACCCGTGCGGTGCCTTCGACCCCGTCGCACGCGGCGGTGAGGGTGGTGGCGCCCGGTGCGACGGCCTCGAACCACCCGGTCTCGTTCACGGTGCCGACGGCAGGTTCGCTGCTCGTCCAGGTGAAGGCGAGGTCGGGGACGACGGTGCTGTCGGAGTAGACCCCGGTGGCGGCGAACTGCCAGGTCTCGCCGGTTTCGAACTCGGTGGTCTCGGCGTCGACGGTGACGGTGGTGAGTGTCGGGGCGGGCTTCATGATCTCGCTGTTCTTCCAGATGCCCATCATCGGGTACTCGTCCCGGTGTTCCCCGGTGACGTCGTCTGTCCCGAGGAGCATCGAATCGTCGCCGATGCCGTTGTTGTCGTCGTCGGTGCCCTCGTAACCGCCGTAGTAGTTGCCGACATAACCGGTGTGTTCGGTGCCATTGTAGGTGTAGGTGACCTCGTCGGGCGAGTGATAGGTGTTGGCGTTGAGGCATTCGACGGTACCGAAGAAGGCGTTGGCCCAGATGACATTGTCGGATGGGTAGTCCTTGACGCAGAGTTCGTCGTCTGCGTTGTCCCAGCAGGTGTTGTTGTACACCGTGTTGCCGGTGACATTGTCTCTGAGGCTGATGCCACGGCGGGTGTTATCGTGGCAGGCGTTTGCCTCGATGAGGTTGCCGGTGGCGTCGCCGCCGAGGTGAATGCCGTTGTAGCAGGCCCCACCGCAGTCGTTGCCGATGATGCGGCATTCGTCGTACCCGACGCTCTCGATGCCGGCGACATGTGTGTTCGTCGGGCCGCGGACCGAGAAGCCTTCGACGGTGATGCCGTCGGCCTTGAGGTCGAAGACCGGTTTGGTGGGGGAGGCGGCCGTGACGGTGACGGCCTCCGTGCCGTTCTCGGCCCTGATGGTCAGGCCCTTATCGACGAGCACGTTCTCGGTGTAGGTGCCGTTCCTGACGACGATGGTGTCGACGCTCTTTGCGGCGTCGACGGCCGCCTGGATGGTGGTGTAGACTCCTTCGCCGCCGTCGTCGTCGACGTACAGGGTCTGCGGGACGACGATCTCATACTCGCCCGCCGCCGCGACCAGCGGGGCGTGGTCGGTGCCAAGGCCGTCGGGGAGGACGTACGGGGTGTCGATGACGCCGTCGCCGTTCTCGTCGGTCTTGGTGTAGCCGGACCAGAGGTTGCCGAGGTAGCCGGTGTGGGCGGTGTTGTTGTAGGTGTAGGTGAGGGGGGCGGTGGAGTTCCAGTGGGTTGTGGGGGCGACGGTGCCTGTGTGAAGGGCGACGCCCGAGACGTTGGTGTTGAGGAAGATTTTGTTTCCGTCGCCGGCTTCACGGAAGTAGAAGGAATTTCCATCGAAGGAACTATCGAAAATGTTGCCGGTGATAGTGTTGTTGGTTGCTGTTGTCTTGTAGAGTAAGATAGCCCCAAATTTGGGTGTAATATTGGTGAATGTGTTATTGATGATTTTGCAGTCTGTCGAATCTCTCAACATCATATAACAGGCAGGAGTTCCTGTGGTGCCCATGAAGGTGTTGTTTTCAAATGTGATATTGTCACCTTTTGGAAGTACCTGGACGATCATATCATTTAGTATGCAATTCTTAACAATCGAATCGTTGGCAGGACCGTAAGTTCCTATTTTTAGACCCGGCTTTCCATTGAGGAATTTTAGTCCATCAAGGATCGTTCCTGTCGCGTTTTCATTGCTCCCATCTGGGATCCGGGCACCCTCTTCATTCTGACAGTCCACGATGACAGACTCAGCCCCATCTCTGCTCAAAATGGTCAGGTGAGGTTTTCGAACAGTGAAAGTTGAATAGGTGCCTGGCAGGATAGAGATCGTGTCGCCCTCTTCGGCGGCGTCGAGTGCTCCCTGGATTGTGGTGTAGAATCCTTCGCCACCGTTGTCGTCGACATAGAGGGTCGTCGCCGCTGTCGGTGCGATGAGGAGAGCAAGCAGAATAAGGCAGAAAATTCCAATCGATTTTTTCATGAAAATCACCATAGAAAAGAAAAAAGGGTTGGTTAGTGGTGATGCGTCACCACGAACTTTACGTAGTCGGTTGCAAGAGTTGATGCATCAAATCCATCTGATGTACTCTTCTGCTTCACGAGCACGGTGACGTTGCCGCCGTTGACGTAGTTGCTGATGCTTGAGGTCTTTTCGCCGGTGAGCGAGACCTCGGTGCTGCTGGTGCTGCCCTGCAGGTGCTCGTAACTGCTGCCATTCCAGATGTAGAGGTCGGCACCGTTGGTGCCGCCGGCGTTGGTGCCGGTCCCGATCCAGGTGACGTTGAGTTTCTCGATGTTCGTGGCGTTCTCGTTCAGAGTGAAGACGAAGCGCTGGGCGGCATACTCGCCGGTGACTGAGGTGGTGTAGGGGTCATCGTCGCTGTCGATGGCGGTGATCTTCGAGGTGTTGACGGTGGTAGCGCTCGGCACATTGCTGGCGGTCGGCAGGCCGGTCACGCCGCCCTCGTACGCATACTCGACGGTGTCGCTGCCGGTGGCGAAGTCATAGCGGTGCGGGGGGTAGATGTTGATGGTGTCGACGGTCTGGACGGAGAGACCCTTTGCCGACGGGCCGGAGAAGTCGGAGTACTTGTCATCCGCGAACTGGTAATACCAGGAGGAGAAGGACGTGTTCATGTCCATGTTGCTGAAGTCCCGGTCGCTTGAGGTGTAGAAGTAGAGGCGCATGCCCTTCCCCCAGTTGGGGACTAAGCCGTCCACGGAGTCCCACCAGGTGAGGACCATCTCGCCCTGGCCGGTGGGGGGGGTGTAGACATTGGTCTTGCTGAAGTGCCTCGTCGCCAGGGGGTACGTCGAGTCGGCGACCTCGAGTTCAGAGCCGTCGGTCATGCCGCCGATGTGTTGGACGATGTCCTCGACCAGGGTGCCGTTGTGGGCGCCGTAGTTCTTGAAGTTCATGCTCTCGGTGGCATCCCATCCGTCCTGGAAATCACTCGGGTTAAGGCCGGAGTTTGCCCAGTCGTCGGGGGTGACCAGACCCTGCATCCGGATGTCTCCGTTGCTCTGGAACTCGCTGATGTTCCTGAGTTGCTGGAAGGTCAGGGTCGTCGAGTTGTCGACCGCCGTGTAGTTGTTGTCGCAGTACCGGGTCACGGTGACACTTGTCGTCGCCGCGGCCGCCGGTACGACCAATAATGCGATGGCAATGCAAAGGCAGAGCAGTGCCATCGGGGTTCTTTTTGCAAGATGCGTTTTTCCGAGGTTCATTTTTAGTGTCCTATCGCCTTAGCGACAAAGAATACTCAATCTGGAACTCTATAAATCTCTTTTCATGATTTTGTAAATTATATTAAGCAAATTACCTTTACGGAGTTGACCCGATCCTGCCGGTGTGGGGGTATGAAATCTTGCGGTTCCGTGCGACACGCCGGAATTTCTCGCCGGGGTGTCGGCATTATTGGAAATCAAGAATATTCGTCGGGGTTCGGGATCGGTTTCGGCGTTCCGGGCGTCATACCGGGAAAAACGAAAAAAATAAAGTGATTTGTATTCTGCGCCCTCGATCGGTCCCGGCGCCCTCAGACCGCTGTCCCTGCGAGGGTGCCGTTCTCGTTCATGCCGAGCCAGTAACCGCGGCCCGGGAAGAGGGCGTGGTCGGGGAGGTCGACGGTCACCGGCGCCTCGTAGACCTGGCGCAGGGCGTCGTAGCCGACGCACCGCTCCCACCGCCCCTCGGCCGAGACGAGGGCGAGGGCCGCGGGTTCGGCGTCGGTCCCGGCCGCACCGACGAAGTTCCAGCCCTTCGAGAGGGCCTTTGCCGGCGGGAGATGGATCGGGTCGTTGTCGAAGGTCAGGGACACGGCGGCGGCGTCCTCGGCATAGACGAGCACCCCGGTAAGGGGCGTGACGGGATCGTCTGGGCCCAGCGCCTGCCAGCACTGCGTCCCGGCATCGAAGGTGCAGAGCGAGTGCCCGGCCGACTCGACCCCCGCGAAGATCAGGGCCGTGTCATTGCCGGGCGCCAGCCGCTTCGGGACCGAGACGAGGTTCCAGCCCGGCGCGAGTTCGATCGCCCCCTCCTTGAAGGCCGGGCCCTCGCCCGGCGAGAGGACATAGAGCTGCTTCTTCATCACATTGTTCTCGCGCTCACGCTCGCCCGGCGGTCCCTCGACCGTCGCCACGAAGGCGTGGCTTCCGCTCGTCGCCGGACTCCAGGCGAAGGCGAAGGTCGCCGTCTCCCCGGCAGGGAGCGCCGCGGCCTCCTGCTCTCCGAGAGATGCACCGTCCGCCGTCAGGTTCACCGCGAAGGCCCCTGCCTCGGTCCCGCCGAGGTTCTCGACCGTCACCACCACCGTCGCCTTCTCCCCGGCCACCGCCGGGCCGTCGGTTGTGATCGTCACCGGCGCCAGATCGGGCCCGCCTGCCCCGCCGATCACCACCCGGTCGAAGACCTCGCCCGGCGGGCGGATCCCGGCGACCTCCCGGTTGTCCTCGGAGATATCGGCGACCGGCACGAACTCCATCGTCACCGTCTCGTTTGCCGGGTCCACCGTCACCCGCTCATAGCCCAGGATATACTCCATGCCCGCCTGGTACTCGGGCTTCTTCTCATCCTCGAGTTCGTACTGCATCCCGCCGCCGGTCGCCGCGATGATGAACTGCGTCCCGTTGGCCAGGTGGCGCTGGTACGAGTGGACATGCCCGTTGAAGACGGCCGCCGTCCCTTTCTCCTCGAAGGCATCGCGCCAGCCGGTGTCCGGCCACCCGCTTCCATGGTGCCCGCCGGAGTTGTACGGCGGGTGGTGGAAGGCGGCGATCGTCCAGCGTGCGCCGTCGGTTGCCAGGTCGGCTCTGAGCCACTCGGTCTGTTCGGCCATCTCGCTGCCCTTCATGCTGGTGGAGTCCAGCACCACCACATGCAGGTCGCCGCACTCGAAGGAGTACCATGGCGGCAGGGCGAAGGTCTCCTCGGCGAGGTTCTTGTACTTCTCCTCATGGTTGCCGAGGGCCGTGTACAGCGTGGTGTTCGCGAGCATCGGCCTCGCCGACGCGAAGAACCGGTCCCACTCGGTCGGGTCCTGCGCCTGGCTCACCGTGTCGCCGAGGTGCAGAATGAAGAGGGCGTCCTCCTCCTCCACCGCGATCCGGTCCGCGACGAGTTTGTGCCGCTCCAGCTGCGTGTAGTACGGGATCTGCTCCTGCGAGTCCCCGTAGGTGATGAAGGTGAACCTCTCCCCGGCCTCGGGGAAGGTCTCGAAGGTGAAGTCCTGCGTCACGTTCCGCCCGGCCGTCACCCGGTAGTGGTAGGTCGTCCCCGGTTCGAGGCCGGTGAGGGCGACGTGGTGGAGACAGGTCTCCTCGCCGTCGGCGACGTTCAGGGTGTAGTTCCCGTCCGCGTACGCCGCCGCCGGGGCATAGTCCACCCGCCCGGCCGTCGGCACGTCGGTCCGCCAGTTGATCGTCGTCTCCGTTCCCGTGGTGCCGGTGATGTACGGCCCGTGCATGATCGTCTGCATCGGCGGGAGGATCTCGTAGTTCTCGACCGGGGCGACGAGCGGGTAGAAGTCGTGGTCGTCGGCCGAGGCATTGTAGGGGGTCTCGCCGACCCCGTCGCCGTCGTCGTCGGTGCCCTCGTAGTCGAAGTAATAGTTGCCGAGGTAGCCGTGGTGGAGCGTACCGTTGTAGATGTAGTCGACCGCCTCAGGCGTGCGGGCGGTGGTGTTCACCGAGTTATCACTCTGCCATGAGGTATACCTGACCCCCGGCCTATTGCTCTTCTCCAGCAGGTCGTTGAGATAGACCGCGTTCCCGCCGGCGAGAGTCCAGAGAGCACGGGCGTCGTTGTGCACGCAGGTGTTGTTGGTGATGGTGCTGTTCTTTGCAGAACAATAGATCCCATTGTAGCCATTCGAGACGATGTTGTCACAGAGCAGGTTGTGCTCGCCTCCGAAGCCGATAGGGGCGTGCCCGCCGGAGACCATGTTCCCGCAGATGGTCGAGTTCCGGATCCCGACATTGATCGCGTTGCTTCCGTAGGACGAGACCGTGTTCTTCTCGATGGTGACGTTCCAGGAGGAGGAGGCGGTGATGCCTTTCGCCGAGCGCCCGCTCAGGTGCTTCAGGGTGTTCTGCACGACCCGTGCATTGTCGGTCCTGCTCAGGACGATCCCGTACGCAGGTTCGCCCTGTGTGGTGATGGAGCATTCCCGGATCACCGGGCCCTCGGAGGCGGCGAGAGAGATTCCCTTCGCCATTCTGTTGTTCACCTCTACCCTGCACCCCTCGATCACGGTGCCGTTCGCATCCGTGCCCCTGATCCCCGACCCCGTGATCGCATCCGCGGTGATCCCGGTGATGAGGGTGCCGGCCGAGGCGTTCAGGAAGACGCCGTCATAATTCTCGCTTGTCCTGATCGCCCGGAGAGTGCACCTGTCGGCATGGTCCACCAGGACACCTGCCGTGCCTTCGACGATCCCTCCCTTCACCGTCAGCCCCTCGACCGTGACATTCTCCGCGGTCAGCGTCACCGGTGACGCCTTTATATCGGAGGTTGTTAAGACCGTCGTCTCCGGCCCGTTCTCCGACCTGAGCACGATCGGCCGGTCCACCACCACGTTCTCGGTGTACTCGCCGTCCTTCACCACGACGGTGTCGCCCGGATTGCAGGCATAGACGGCCGCCTGGATGGACGTGAAGTTCGCCGGGCCGTCGTCGTCCACGTACCACGTCTTCGGCTCGGGCGGGACCGGGACCACGCTGACCCCGGCCGTCCCGCTGATCCCGGCGGTCGAGGCGGTGACGGTCGTCGTCCCCTCGGCAAGGGCCTTGAAGACCCCGTCGTCGATCGTCCCAACGGTGGTGTTGGAACTCGACCACTCGACCGCGACGTCCTTCATCATGCGCCCCTTCTGGTCGCGGACCATCGCTGTGAAGACCTGCGTCCCGTCGATGATCACCGTCGCCTCAGGAGGCAGGACGTCCAGAGTCGTCGGCACCGGCCGCTCCTGTGCCGCGATGTATTGATACCGCGTCTTCGTCGCCTTTCCGTCCGCGGCCGTGACCGTGAGACTCACATTGAAGAGCCCGCCCTTCTCGTAGGTGTGGGTCGGGTTCTGCACGTTCTCGGTCGCACCGTCGTCGAAGTCCCAGTGCCAGTCCGTCGGCGAAGCCGCCTCCGTCGCCCCGGTGAACTGCACGGTCAGGGGGAGATAGCCGGTGGTCCGGTTGGCCTCGATGGTGATCGGGAAGGGGGGCACCGGTTCGTGGCTTTTGATCTCGATCCTCTTCACGTACTTCTGGCACTGCGCCCGTGAGCACGGCCATCCCTCGTATCTGGTCCAGTACTCCTCGTCCAGGAACCGGCGCATATCGTCGTTCCCGAAGACATACTGTCCCTTCGCGTTCGTCGTGGTCGCAAAGAAGAAGGTGCGCATCCCGGTATCGTAGTCGGGCACGTACCCGTCGTCAGGCCGCCACCAGGTCAGGACCAAAGGCCCCTGCTCGGGGTTGCCCCCGTGTTCGGTGTCGGTGTAATAGACATTCTTGTACGGATGCTTCATCGCGCTGTAGGGATCATTGGGATAGATGTGGATGATATCATCCGGTCCCATCCCGCCGACCAGATTGCAGAGGTCGCGCACGTCCGTGCCCCGCATGGCATGGTAGTCATTGACATTCTCCGTCTCCTCGGGATCCCAGGGGTTACTCTCGACGAAGGTCGGCCCCTGCATATAATAATGCGTCACGCCGTCCCCGACTATCGGGAGGTTCTCCTCCATCCAGCGGTAGTCCACCGTCCGCTCGTCCAGGGCCGTCTCCCCGTCCTCGGCCAGTTTGACGACCGTCACCTCGGTCGTCTGGAATCCGGCCGAGACCGGCGCCGCGAGCAGGAGGCCGGCAAGGAGGAGGAAGAGGAGGAACACTCCCGGTTTTATCCCTGGTTTGAGATGAGAATGGTTGGATAATCTGTATGCTCGATCATTTCTCGATTTCATGTGATATCGTCCTGTAAATTGTAGATCGATATCATCTCAGGGCGTACAATATAAATGGATTTTCATGTTTCTGTTAATTATGTTAAACAGACCTTTTGAATTTCCTTCCGTCGCTGCAGGGGACGATCCGGGCAAAAATGGGCGTTCGAACAAGTAGGGGTCGGAATATCGAGAATATCGCCGCGATCGTGGCGCCGTATGGAGAAAAAACCGATTATAATTCTCTCTTGCCCCGGAACTCGGCCGTGCCCGGCGGAGCGGGGAGCGATCCGGGATGCGCCCGCCTCCCGGCCGGGAGCGGGCGGACGCCCCGAGATACACCCTCCCTCAACAGTCCACGCCGCGCTCTCTCAGTTCCTCGGTCTTCTTCTGCGAGCAGGTCTCGCACCTGAACTCAGGGGTGTTGTCGTCGGTCTTGTCGTAGTTGGTGGTCTTCACCAGTCGGTAGCCGCGGCAGACCTTTCCGCAGTCCACGCACCTGATGTTCTCCTTCACTTCCCACTGGGCGGCGAGCGCCTTCGAGGTGAAGATGAACCGGTCGACCCAGAAGAAGATGAGCCCGCCGATGAGGTTCGCGATGACCGTCGCGGTGATCGGGTCCATTGTGGAGAGGAGGATGAGCACGCCGGCGAGGAGAGGGGTGGAGAGCTGCCACCTGATCAGGTACAGCCCGTAACGCTTGAAATTGACGTCCATATCTGTACACAGGTCTGAACCTGCGGGGATAAATCTGCGGATGGTGGTAGGGGCGGACCCCGCGGAAAAAAGGGAAAAAACAGAGAGAACGGACTCAGATGACCTCGGCCTTCGTGATCCGAACCTCGGTGCGCGGCCGGTCCTGGCGGTCGGTCTGGGTCTTCCCGATGGCGTCGACGACCTCCATCCCCTCGACCACCTCGCCGAAGACCGGGTGCATCGGGTTGAGGTGGACATTGTTCACCAGGTTGAGGAAGAACTGGCTTCCCCCGGTGTTCGGGCCCGCATTCGCCATCGAGATGGTGCCGCGGTTGTTCTTGTTCGAGGCCGTGAACTCGTCGGGGATCGCATACCCAGGCCCGCCCATCCCGGTGCCGGTCGGGTCGCCGCCCTGGATCATGAAGTTGGCGATGACACGGTGGAAGATGACGCCGTCGTAAAAACCTTCCTTCACCAGTTTCTCGAAGTTGCCGGCGGTGATCGGCATGTCGGCGTAGAGCTGGATGGTGATGTCGCCCATCGTGGTGTGCAGGACGACCTTTGGTCCTTCCGGATGTTCTGCCATGATAACTCCTCCCTGTTTCATGGGGGTGACACCATATAGACCTTCCCGGCGGGCAGGTTTTTGCCGGGCCGCGCCCAGAGGAGGTGTATGAGAGAGGAGGAGCGGGAACTGGTGGTGCGGGAGTTTCTCGGGAACCTCGACCACGAGAGGCCGGAGTTCAGGTGGGGGGCGGCGGAGGCGCTCGGACGGCTCGGGGACTCGCGGGCGGTCGAGCCCCTGATCCGGGCGCTGGAAGACGACCCCGACCCCAGGGTGCGCAAGAAGGCGGCATGGGCCCTCGGGCAGATCGGGGATATGCGGGGGCAGCGGCCGCTTCTTGCGGCGATACGCGATCGTGACGAGGACGTCAGGGAGATCGCGGAGGAAGCGTATGAGATCCTGAAGGGGAAACTCTTCGGCGGGGGATGAGAGGCCCTCTCTTTCAGGACTCACTCGATTACAAAAGTCCGAGCAGCATCGCCCCGCCGAGCCCCAGCATAACGCACCCGATTGCGAACCGTATCCCCCTTCTCTTCTCAACTCTCCATGCATCCACGCGGTCGGGCGAACCCCCGAAGTATACGCCGAGGAGGATGAACGCAAGGGGGAGCACGAAGACACAATTGTACAGAACGAGGTAAAGAAACCCGTCTGCAAATGTCATCCTGCTGCTGAGCAGGCCGAGGACCGCGAGGTACATCCCGCCGGTGCAGGGGAGTTCGACGACGCTGACCAGGGCGGCGAGTGCGACTGCGGAGGGTATCGACGCCCGCCTGACGTACCGACCGATCGCGGCCTTCTTCGACGCAGGGATGGAAAGACTGAATCCGTCGCGGTTCAGGAGTGCGTCTCTCATCTGGACCAGACCCGCGGCGACCGCGACGAGTCCGGCAAACGTCGAGACCGTCTCTGCGATCCCGTACGTCTGGACGACTGCGAAAAAGCCGAGTCCCGACAGGAGGTACACGACAAACACCGTCCCGATATAGACAATCCCGACCCCGAGCAGTTTCTTCCGGTCGCGCAGCGAGGTGAGATAGGCGAGGAGGACGACGAGGACGGCGATGGCGCACGGGTTGACGCTGTCGACCGCCGCCGCGACCAGGACCGAAGCCACCGTGACCTCCGCCCCGCGGGACGACGGTGAGTTATGGGAAACCGTATCGCTTCTGTACGCTCTGTCGCCCGACTCCGCAAACCGTATGAGAGACAGCCTGATATCGGACTGATCCAATCTCTTCATGGTTGCGGGCGCGACATATGGTCCGAGACCGTCCCTGATCTCTTTCTCCCCCACGAGGGCCGTGGTGCCGAGGAGGAGGAGAGGGATGGTCTCGGACTCGATACCGTAGCGGTCGACGACATCCCGGAAGATCTCGCGGTTCGTGGCGTTGAAGTAGATCTCGCGGTACCGGATGCCGGCCTGCGGGTACTCGCGGGCGAGTGCGTCGACGAGCGGCCTGACCTGCCTGCACTGCGAGCATGTCGGGCTGTAGAAATAATCCGCCGATATCGAGGTGTTCACACCGTCCGATGGCGGCGTGTCGGGGGAACTTACGCCGCCGGCATGTGCACCGGAGACGAGCGAAAAAATAAGGAGAAGGATCAGGACGGACGACCGCGATCTGCTCGCCATAGTCATTCAATCATTCCATCGGGCCGACGATGAGGTGCGGGAGACCGCCGTCTGCGTCTCCATCTCTCGCTCACCCGCAGGTCGGACAGGTCTCTACGCACCAGTCCATCCACTGCGCCGACCTCAACGCTCTCGCGGTCTCGTCGTCCGCGCCGTAGACATTTTTGTAAAAGTCCAGGAGCCACTCGCCGAGATCGATGTCGGCGAAGCGGTCGGGGTACGCGGCCTTCGCGATCACCATCACGTCGACAGGATATTCGAGACGCTTGGCGCAGTTGCAGGGTTCCCACGGGAACGACGAAACCCGCCAGTTTTTCACGGCCGAGAGTTCTGCGACGTTCTGGTAGTAAGGCGCCGAGTAGAGTTCTTCGGGCGGGTGGTACCCCGACGAGGTGCCGAGCACGATCACGTCCGGGTCGAGGGCGAGGAGTTGCTCTGCCGAGACGATGGCCGAGTTTCCGGGTTCCCGGTAGGCGTTCTTCGCGTGGACGATCTCCTCGATAAAGTACGACTCGATGGTATCGGTCCCCTTCACGTTCCCGGCCCCTCCATCTTTCCGGGAACGCGGCGAGGCGCCGAAGACGAGAACGTCCGGTTTTTCATCGTCGGGGATCTCTTTAGTCCGTTCAAACACCAGACGGGTCTGGGACTCAAGGTAGTCCGCAAGTTTGCCTGCCCGCTCCTCCTTCCCGAAGACCTCGCCGACGATCCTGATCTCGTCCGATACCGTCGAGAGGTCGGGTTCGTCATAACACGGGTGCGCCTTGAGCACGACAACCGGGATGCCGAGATCTTCGATGGTCCGGATGGTCTTCTGCACCCCCTCGTCTTTCATCGAGCGGAGCGTGCACGACCCCGCCCGCAGGATGACCACGTCGGGATCCAGTCCTGCCAGGGTCTCGTAGTTGATGGCCGCACCCGATTTCCCGATAAGCGGCAGGTCCATGAGCCTGGGGTTCAGGTAGGTGACCGGGTTCATCCCGTCTTTATACTCGTAGGTCTCCCCGCCGCTGGTCTGGAAGGTGTAGTTGAAATTTCTCTGGATGCACGACGACCCGACGCCGACGATCTTCTCCTGCTCACCAAGGACCGTCATCACGCTTTCGATGAGACCGTCGGAGACGGTGACGATGCGTTCGATATCTGTGGGCACCTGCACCTCGACGCCGCGTGAGTCGACGACGGTGCGGAACTCTCCCGCGTCCGGGGGTGCATGCTCTTCGGTCACCGTCGAACCCACGCACCCTGCACTGAACAGGAGTGCGATCACCAGGATCGCTCCGGCTACAATCAATCTCTTTCTCATAGTACGTCACCTTGCAATTCGAGGTCTGCAAAATCCGGATCTTCGGTGAAGAGCCGGTCGTCCGGGGCGGCGTACATCGCCTCTGCGATCCCGCGAATCTCTTCCCAGTAATCCGTCTTCGAGATCTCAGGCAACTCAGGTTTATGTGCTCTGATTGCAAGCGTCTCTTCGCCGCAGCGGAAGATGCACCCGAGCCTGCCGCTTTTCTTGAGTTCGATTCTCCGACGTCCGAAAGTACACCCGCTTCCGATCTGGATTCCGTCGGCAAAACATGACTCCGGCGGTAAATCTGAGCAATAGGCCGCTGCGGAGATCTCCCTGGAGCCTGAAAAAAAGGCGCGGGCGTACCTGCCCACACGGTATCCGAGCACGACATAAGGCCCGAGATGACCATGGAACTTCGCGAGTTCCCGGATGGAATACTCAGGCCAGGAATCGCCGATAGTACAGGCGGTCGAGTTCATGCTTCCCCGTCTTTGCCCGAATCTTCAAGCATCCATCCGAGCCACTGTTTTTCCAGGAGATTCTCCGCAGTCCGGCGGTCCACCCCGTACAACCCCATATAAAAGTCCATGGTCCATTCGGCGAGATCGACATCATCGAACCGATCCGGATGCGCGGCCTTTGCGAGGATCAGGACTTCGAGGGGGTATTCAAGACGTTTGTCGCAGTTGCATGGAGTATATGGCATTGAATACACTCTTTTCTCCTTGACGGCCTTCAGTTCCTGCAAGTCCTGGTAGTATGGCGCGTTGTAGAGTTCCTCGGGCGGGTGGAAACCGTAAGAGGTGCTGAGTACGATGACGTCGGGATCGATCGCAAGAACCTGTTCGGCGCTCACCGTCCTGAAGTACGCCTCGTCGCGATAGGCGTTCTTTGCCGAGACGAGATCTTCGATGAAGCGCGCCTCGATGGTGTCGAGTCCGTAGACGACTCCCGCGCCTCCCTTCGTCCTTGCGGTCGGAGAGAGGCCGAAGACGAGGACGGTGGGCCTGTCGCTTTCCGAAATTCCCTGAGTACGATCGGTGATGAACGCGATCTTTTCCTCAAGGTAAGCACTCATCCTGGATGCTTCGGCCTCTTTGCCGAAGGTCAAGCCGATGATCCTGATCTCGTCCTGGATGGTCGAGACGTCCGCACTCTCGGTGAAGTGGGAACTCTTCAGAACGACGAGCGGGATTCCGAGCGACTCGATCGTATCGATGGTTTTCTGGACATTCTCGTCGTCATACCGCAGGGTGCAGTCCCCGAGGCGTATGATGACAAGGTCTGGGTTGAGTGCGGCGAGCGACTCGTAGTTGATCGCCTGCCCCGACTTCCCGACCAACGGCAGGTCCATCAACTTCGGGTTGAGGTACGAAGCCGTGTTCATTCCGTCTTCGTACACGATAGGAGTCCCTGTCACGCTCGGCCATGTAAAATTGTAGACACGCTGGAGACATGTTGAACCGACGCCGACGATGGTGTCCTCCACCCCGAGCCCGTACATTACTCCTTCGACCATGCCGTCGGAGACCGTGACGACGCGTTTGATATCCGTCGGCACCTGCACCTCGACGCCGCGGGAGTCGACGACGGTGCGGTAACTCTCGTCCCCGGAGTCTCCGGGTTCCGCTGCTGTTCCACCCTGCCCGGAACCGACGCATCCGGCCGAGAGGACCAGCAGCACCGCCAGGAGAAGGGCGGCACTGGCATGGCGTGCATTCCTCTCAGGCACGTATATCACCTCCAATGCGTCGTGAATCGCGGGTCGGTACCTCGGTGCATACTTGCGGGCAAGCGGCGCGGCAACGGTGCTTATTCCGCTGCCCGCCGGTAGAAATGCCATTTTTCATACTGACTTTCACTTCCTCGTACTCTTCTGCAATCTTTCAACATTCCTCATCGAGGATCACACCGGTTTTTACCGATCGAGGCTCTCAGCCCTCCGACCGATAACATCATTGCTCCCGAACGGATCAGAAATTCTCTTCCACCGTCCAATCCAGCCACTGGGCCGAGCGTATTTTTTTGGCTGTTTCTTCATCGACTCCGTAGAGATCGCTGTAGTACTCAAGCGTCCAGTCGCAGATCCTGATGTCCGAAAAGAGCTCGGGATAGGCGCCCTTCGCTGCGATCATCAAGTCGATGGGAAACTCAAGGCGAGTCCCGCACCGGCTCGGTGTCCAGGGGAGTGCATATACCTGCCTGTTCTTCACCGCTTTCAGTTCCTGGAGACACCGGAACGGTTCGCTCTCGTAGAGTTCACGCGGCGGATGGTAGCCGCTCGATGTCGGAAGCAGGATTACATCGGGATCGAGCGTGAGCACCTGTTCGACCGAGAGCGTATGCCGACCGGGATCGCGGAAAGCATTCTTCGCATGAACGATCTCCTCAAGGAAATAGGAGTCCGGCGTGTCGATTCCCCGCACGTTGCCGACGCCCCCCTTCTTCCGATCAGATGACGAGAGACCGAAGAAGAGTACCGAAGGCCTGTCGGCGTCTGGAACGTCGCGTGTCCTCTCGTCGATGAGAGCGACCTTCTCCGTAAGGAGGTCGACGATCTGTCCTGCTTCCTCCTCGCGGTCGAAGATTTCCCCGAGGATCGCTATCTCCCTGTAGAGATTTTCAAGGTCAGGCCGGTCGCTGCACTCAGGGGCGCTGAGGAGGACTACGGGGATGCCAAGGGATTCGATGGTCTCGACGGTTTTCTTTGAATTTTCATCGGTCTGATAGTCCGGGAAACTGCAGGAACCTGATCGTAACAGAACCAGATCGGGCGAGAGAGACGCGATCGTCTCATAGTTCGGGACCTCCCGTCCGACAACCGTAAGATCTCTCAAGCCGGGATATAAGACAACAGGGACATATTCTCCGTTTTTGTAAGAATAACTCTCATTTGCAACGACGCTGGTGTAGTTGTAGACATAATTTTTAGGGGTTCTCGGCAGACCTACGATCCGGTCTTCAACCCCGAAAATTATCATCACGCTCTCGACCATGCCGTCGGCCATCACCACAACCCTCTGCGGATCCTTGGGGATTGATACGTCGAGGCCCCGCATGTCGGTGACAATTTTAGATTCGCTCTGTACGGGTGTGTCGGACACCGCGTCAACCTGCTTCGTTCCCCCGCCGGTGCACCCGGCACATACGGCCGCCAACACCAGTGCAACAAAAACCAGCAGCAGCGTGTGTGTCGGTCTCACGCTCCGCCCTCCACGCACCAGTCCATCCACTGCGCCGATCTCAACGCCTTCGCTGTCTCGTCGTCCACGCCATAGACATTCTTGTAAAAGTCCAGCAGCCACTCGCCGAGGTCGATGTCGGCGAAACGATCGGGGTACGCGGCCTTCGCGATCACCATTACGTCGATGGGATACTCAAGACGCTTGGCGCAGTTGCACGGCGTCCAGGGAAGCGACATCACCCGATGGTTCTTGACGGCCGTGAGTTCCCTGAGGTCTGCATAGTAGGTGGCGTCATAGAGTTCGCCGGGCGGATGGTAACCCCATGCCGTGCAGAGCACGATGACGTCAGGGTCGAGCGCGAGCACCTTTTCGGTGTTGAGGATCTGGAAGGTGCCGGTGTCAGACCTGAAGGCGTTCTTCGCATGCACGACATCCTCGATCATGTATGACTCGGTCGTCCTCAGACCATGAGCGGTGCCTGCCCCTCCTTCTCCCCGGTGCTTGGGCGAGAGGCCGAAGATGAGCACCTCGGGCGCTTCGGACACAGGAATGTCCTTTGTCCGCGCCTCGACCAGGTCGACCTGGGACTCAAGGTAGTCGGAGAGGTGCTTCGCCTCGGCTTCTTTCCCGAACACCTCGCCAAGAACGGCAATCTCGCCCGAGATCATCTTCAGGCTCGGATCGTCGTAGCAGTTCGGGCTATAGAGCACGATGAGGGGAATGCCAAGAGATTCGATGGTCTTGATCGTCTTCTGCGTCATCTCGTTATCTTCGCTATCAAGGCTGCAACTCCCGAGCCTGAGAATGAAGACGTCGGGATCGAGGGAAACAAGAGTTTCGTAGTTCATCGCCGCCCCGAACTCCATGGGCAGCGGCAGTTCTCTGACCCGCGGGGAGAGAACCTGCAAGACGTTGCATCCCCCGCTCCCGTTCACGAACCCGCCGTCGTCGAGTGGATAGGAGTAGGTCCAGTCTTTCTGGATACACGAGGATCCAAGTCCGACAAGGGTGTCCTCGACGCCGAATGCCGCCATCGTCCCCTCCACCATGCCGTCGGAGACCGTGACGACGCGTTCGATATCCGTCGGCACCTGCACCTCGACGCCGCGTGAGTCGACGACCGTCCGATAATCGGTATCAGCAGTGCTCGAACCCGATGCATTTCCTGAATGTTCCACTCCTGTACATCCCGCAGAGAGGACGAGCAGAAGTGCCAGAAAGAGGGTGACGGCCACCCGACCGCGCATGCCGCCCCTCAACGCCATTCGTTCACCTCCCACCAGAACTTCACCCGCGTCGTCGTGCCGGAGAGCAAAAGATCGCCGCCGTTCTCTGTGAGCGTCCCGGCGAGATAGTTCCTGAGCACTTTCTCCTGCTCGGGCGTCTCGACCCTGTATTGCTCTCTGAACTCGGCAACCGCTGCATCGAGGTCGGGGAACCTGCGGGTGTGCTCCATCTGTGAGGTCTCGACGTTCGGGCAGATCCCCATCGAATAGAGGACATTGAAGAGGACGTCCGCCTTCGGCCCCCGGTGATATTCCGTCCCATGAAGCGCCGGCCAGAGGTCGATGAGCCCCTGCTCCCAGGTCGTCGTGCCGGCAAACCAGAAGAGATACACCCACCGCGAGGACGCCTCGCACATTGCCTCGATCGCCGCCCTGATCTCCGGCATCCCGAGCGAATACGAGGCGACGACGACATCGAACCGCCCGTCGAGATCGACGGCGGGGTCGAGATCTTCCCAGCGTTTCCGCACGACCGAGAGGTTTGACACGCCTTCTTCTTTTGCATATTCGGCCATCACCTCTGTCATCCCTGCCGCCGGTTCGACGGCGGTGACGTGGGCGGCGACGCCTGCGAGCGGCACCGCCAGGGTTCCGGGCCCCGCCCCGATATCGAGCACCCGTGACCCGGCCTCGACCGGCAGGCTGTCGATGATGGAGAGGATTCTTTCGGGATGTTCCCGCGACTGGTTCAGAAAGTCCAGCGCTTTCTCCCGTGACTCCCAGATCGACGCACATCCGCCGTTGTCGCGGCAGTGCAGGTTTTCATCGTACTGTTCTTTCCAGATTGCATTCCAGTCAATTGCATTCGATCTCATTGAAAATTCTCCGATTCTGATAATTCTACGATTTATACGTCCACATTCGCGCTCATTCTTGCTTCATGGCCCCCGGCACCGTGACGATCGGTCACACAACTGGGCATCACCATCTGCACGCCGTCAAGCGTTCGGACGGTGCACGCGTCCTGGTATATCCTGCCGAGCACCCCCTCCGAGATGACGTCCGCCGGTTCGCCCTCGGCCACGACGCGGCCCTCTCCCACCACCACCACCCGGTCGCAGAACCAGGCGACATGGTTCGGGTCGTGGCTGCAGGCGAGGATGGTCTTGCCGTCTTCGGCGACATCGCGCATGATCTCCCAGATCCGCATCTGGTTCTGGAAGTCCAGAGCGCTCGTCGGTTCGTCAAGGAAAAGTATCGGGGTGTCCTGCGCCATGGCGCGGGCCATCAGGACCATCTGACGCTGACCGCCGGAGAGCTGGTTGTAGGGGCGATCGGCAAGATCGGTGATGCCGAGTGCGGCGATGGCGTCCATCGCGATCTCCTTGTCGCGCCTCTTCACGCCGAAGAACCCGCCGAGGTGCGGTGTCCGTCCCATGAGAACGACCTCCCGCACCAGGTAGGGGAAGGGGGGTTTGTGCTCCTGCGGCACGTAGGCCACGACCCGTGCGAGTTGTTCGATCGAACGCTGCGAGATATCCTCGCCGCACATCTGCACCGCGCCCTGTTCGGCGTGCAAAAAGCGGAGACAGCACTTGAACAGCGTGGTCTTTCCCGACCCGTTGGGGCCGAAGAGTCCGCAGAGTTCGCCTTCTCCCACCGAGAATGAGATCCCGGAGAGAACGGGGAAATCCCCGTATTTGAAATGGATATCCTGGACATGCAGCATGGCATTCACCCGAAGATTACCCTGCCCTTCTGGCGGATCAGATAGCAGAGATAGGGGGCGCCGAGGATGGAGGTCAGGATGCCGACCGGGATTTCGGCCGTCGTCAGCGTCCGGGCAAGCGTATCGCAGACGATCAGGTAGCACCCGCCCATCATCATCGACGCGGGGATCACGAACCGGTTGTCCGGCCCGAGGATCATCCTGGACGCGTGGGGCATCATGAGTCCCACCCATGCGATGATCCCGACGAGCGAGACGGCGAAGGCGGTGATGGCGGTAGCGAACGCGACGACGACGAACTTATACTTCTCAGGGTTCACCCCGAGTGTCCGCGCCTCTTCGTCGCCCATCGAGAGGATGTTCAGTTTCCACCCCAGTGCCCAGAGGACGATGAAACTCAGGAGGACAATGGGGACGAGGAGGATCACGTCGTTCCATGTCGCGTAGTAGAACCCGCCCATCAACCAGAAGACGATCTCCCTGAGTGCAGTGTCGTCGGCGATGTACTTGAGAAGCGAGACGAGGGCGGCGAAGATCGATCCGATGATGACGCCGGCGAGGATGAGCGTGATGACAGGAGTCTCGCCGCGGACGCGGGCGAGGAGGTAGGCCATCGTCACCGCAAGGGCGCCGAAGGCGAACGCGGAGAGTTGTATCGAGAAAAAGATCGCGGGAAAGACGATCGCAAGCGCCGCCCCGAAGGCCGCTCCTGACGAGACGCCGAGGATGTAGGGTTCGACGAGGGGGTTTCGAAAGACGCCCTGAAAGACGGCGCCCGCAATGGCAAGCGCTCCGCCGACGGAGATGGCGAGGAGGATCCTCGGTACGCGGATGTTCCAGATGATGGTGTTGTGCAGTTTGGGCAGCGCAGTCACGTCACCGAGGGTGATGTGGACGAGGATCGTCCGGTATACATCGAAGATTGTGAGGTCGTACGACCCCATGACGACGGCGGTACATGCCGTTATAAAGAGGAGGGCGGCGAGACCCAGAAGAACAGCGATCTTTCTCCCTTCGTCAAATCCTTCGACGGAATCATAGCCAAGATTGGTAACGAACTGTTTGAAACCTGTTGATTCTGTCATGCAGTCTCCTCCAGCCCGATCGGCGTGGATGTCCTAATTTTAGTGTCGATTTTATTTATATTGGTAGCAAAAATTGTGAGTGCTAAGACATATGATTTTTAAAAATGGGAATTTTGTAATTAAAATGGCATCATTTCATAGTATTGTTATGAAACGTAATCTTTCGGTTGCAGGATCACTCTCCTTTTTATCTGTTTGCTCTTTGCAGCCCTTATCTGCGGATGCATCGGCGGAAGGCATGGGATCAACTACGAGTCACTCGCCTCCCTCGATCCCGACGTCGTCTTCCTCCGCAAGGGGGCGTCCTCGTTCAGGGGATCCGACGAGAACCTTGAGAAGACGATCAAGACAATCGAGTCGCTTGGCATTCCGCTCGTCGTTCTTGTCGGCCCGCCCTATCAGGAGCGCCCCGACGTGGACCGGATCGGCGAGTGGACGCTCGACTTTTATCAGCAGGTCTACGAGGTCGACGAAGTGGCGTCAAAAGAACTCAGGTCGGTCCAGTGGCTTGACTGGACGGTCGAGGAGGGGCTCTGACCTGCGATCTCTTTTTTGGTCTTAAAGAAGAACGACAGAACAAAAATCGTAAAGGGCGGCGGTGCCGCCCCCATGTTATCATTCACGGGAGCACCGGGGTGTTCAGGAAGAAGAGTTCAACACACCCCGAACTCCAACATTTCACCTGATCCTACTTCTTGCTCTCGATCCGCCCGGCAAGAGACCGATACATCTCCACAAGCGCCTCCACCTCATTCTTTTCCGGCACCTCCGGACCATAACCAAGGCGGCCGGCCATCGTAAAGAACGCGGCAAGGTCGTCACGCTCTGCCGGGCAGGCGTCGACGGCATCGTTGGTGAAACAGATGTGGATCTTGCTGTGTTTCTTGATGAGGGCGGTCATCTCTCGTGAGAGGATCCGCGCCGTCTCCCTGAGATCTCCTTCATCGAGGGCGAGATCCCACGGATCAGACGGTGCGGACCTCTCCTGCCCGCCTTCATCTGCCGGCATCTCCTCTGACAGATTGTTCTGCACTCCTGTCTCTGAGACCGATAACCTCTTCCTGCCCCTCAGGCGGAAACCCCCGGCACCGACGACGGCGGCGCCGGTCAGCAGACCGAGAAGCAACAGGGGGAACCCACCACCCTCCCCGCCGTCGGCGTCGGTCGGCGTCGTCATGTTCGCCGGGAGCGGCGTGGTGGAGAGTGTCGGGGATATTGTCGTGGACACGGGAGTGGAGAGTGTCGTCGGAGCATGACTCTCCGTAGACGAGGCCGGCGTGGTGGGGACGACGGCCGTTGCCGCGCCGGTCAGCGATAGCCTGACGACCTGGTGGGGCGAGGCGGCGACACCCGAGGTGCCGTCGGCGGAGATCGCAACATGATTGGCCCACCCGTCAAGGGTATATGTCCCGAGCAGATTTCCTTCGCCGTCGAAGAGATAGGCCTGGCGGTCCATGGAACCGGCGAGGACACGGGATCCGTTCTCCGAGACGGCGAGGTCCCGGATCCACCCGTCGGCCGTGAACTTCCAGAGCGCCTCTCCGGTTTTGCTGTCAAAGCAGGCGACGATGTTGTCCTGCGAACCGGCGAGGACGCGGGAACCATTCGAGGAGATGGCCAGTGCCGTGATCGGGCGACGAGATTTCTCTTCCCAGAGGAGGTCGCCGGTCCGGTTGTAGAGGCGGACGCCCGCGTCTGAGGCCGCGGCGATCTCGTTGCCCGACCCGGAGACGGCGACGGCGGTACCCCCGTCCCCTCCTTCCTCGCGGGCCCAGAGTTTGCGTCCGGCCCCGGTGTAATAGAAGAGGCCCCGGCTGGAGACAACCGCGGCATAGGTGCCCTTCTCTGAGAAGGCGATCTCGTGGATCTGAGCGAGGGGATCGTAGTCCTCGTCGTCGGGATCGCCCGCAGTATCGGTGGTGGCCTTGAGGACGCCGTTTGCATCGTAGAAGCGCACCTTCACGGGACCGTCTGCGACCGCAAGCCGTTTCCCGTCTGAGGAGAGGGCGAGGGCCGCACACTCTGATTGCAGGGAGTTCTGCCAGAGGACCGTGCCTTCTCCGGAGAAGAGATCGATCTGATATCCTTTTGCCCTGGCAATGGTATGGCCGTCTGCGGAGCAGTCGGCACATGCTGCAGAACTCTCGTCCCAGAGCAGAGTGCCGTCACCGGCAAGAAAACGAAGCCTTTCCCCACCAATCAGGATATATGAACCGTCCGGGGTCATGGTGAGTCCATTGATCTCAGACGACACCGAATGGTCCCAGAGGGTATCCTCTGCGAGAGCGCCGGCAGGCATGCTGAGGAGGAGGAGACAGAGCCAGAGGGTTGATATTCTACTGCTATGCACGATCATCGCGTATCCCATCTTCACAGAGAATTTCCGAAGATGAAACATAAACTTTTTGATTCAAGAATATGCGTTTCATCGTGGAAAAAATTCATATGGAACAATATTTTGAGACCTATTGGTCTCCAGCTCATATTCTGCCCCCTAAAAAATCAGGGGTGATCCCTCTTCACGCCGACCGGTGTGGAGAACTGCAGTGAGACCTCTGAAAGTCCCGGGCCCCGATCAGGCGACGACTTCACGGGGGAGTGGCCGGGGGGCGCTGTGAGATGCGGACCGATCCATCCGGAGGCGGTCGACAGGGTCAGAGATTCAACTGAAGCCCGGCTTTCACCTCCGTGAAATAAACACCTTATAGATTCACGGCCGATCTCATAGTGAATGAAGGCGGAGAAGATGACCCCGGCCATGCGGCAGTTCTACGCGATGAAAGAGGAACATCCTGACTGTGTCATTTTTTTCCGCATGGGCGACTTTTACGAGACCTTCGGTCACGACGCCGAGGTGGTCGCCCGCGAGCTCGATATCGTGCTCACCTCGCGGGGCAAGGACAAAGACGGCGAGAAGATGCCTCTCGCCGGCGTCCCGTACCACGCGGCCGAGACCTATGTCTCCCGCCTTGTTGCAAAGGGCTACCGCGTCGCGATCTGCGAGCAACTCGAAGACCCGAAGAAGGCGAAGGGGATCGTCAAACGCGGCGTGGTGCGGGTGGTCACGCCGGGCACGGTCATCGACGCTTCGATGATCGCCTCGCCGGGCGCCCGATACCTGATGGCCCTCTCGCCGGACGGGAAGAGCGGTCGGTGGGGCCTCGCCTTCCTGGAAGTCTCGACCGGGGAGTTTTTTATCGAGGAGGTCGGGGGCGACGGTGATGTCGCTCCGGTCCTCTCCGAGGTGGAACGCTACCACCCACACGAGTGCATCGTCGGCACCCCCCTCCCCGACGCCCTCTCGACTCGCCTCTCCCAGGCCGGGGTGCTCCTCACCCCGTACCGCCCCGAGGTCTTTGCACCGGCGCGGGCCCGTTCGCTCCTGCTGGAACACTTCAAAATCCAATCGCTCGAAGGCTTCGGGTGCGGCGGCGATGAGATGAAGGCGGCCGTCGGGGCGGCGGGGGCGGCGCTCAGTTACGCCACCGAGACCCAGTACAAACCCCTCACCCACATCACCGGCCTCTCGGTCAGGGCCCCGGCCGATCGGATGGCCCTGGACGCGATCACGCTGAGGAACCTGGAGATCACCGAGACGATGCAGGGCGAGGGGAAGGAGGGGACGCTCCTCCACCTCCTCGACCGGACGGCGACCTCGATGGGGAGCAGGACGATGCGCAAGTTCCTGGTCAACCCGCTGATATCGCCGGCGGCGATCGACGCACGCCTCGACGCCGTGGCGTTCTTCCACCGCGACGCCGCGCTCAGGAGCGATCTCCGCGACGCCCTCCGGGGATGCGCCGACATCGAGCGGATCGCCGGCCGGATCGCCTACGGCAACGCCACGCCCCGCGACCTCGTCACCCTCAGGGCCTCGGTCGAGACCCTCCCGACGGTCCGCGCCCTCCTCGGCGGCGACCTGCCCGTCCGGATCGCCGACGCCCTCGCCGGGGTCTCCGACTTCTCGGCGGTGAGCGCCCTCATCGGCCGGGCCGTCGTCGACGACCCCCCGGCCAACCTCAAGAACGGCGGGTTCATCAGGGACGGCTATGCGAAGGAACTCGACGACCTCAGGGAGGTTTCTGGATCGGGCAAGAATTGGATCGCCGCGTTCCAGCAGCAGGAGCGGGAGCGGACCGGGATCAAGTCGCTGAAGGTGAAGTACAACCGGGTCTTTGGCTACTCCATCGAGGTGACCAAACCCAACCTCCACCTCGTGCCGCCCGAATACGAGCGCCGGCAGACGACGGCGAACGGCGAGCGCTTCATCACCCCGGAACTCAAGGAGAAGGAGGCGATGATCACCCACGCCGACGAGCGCCTCCTCGGCCTGGAGGCCGAACTCTTCGCCGACCTCCTCACGACGCTCGCCGCCGACGTCCCGGCCTTCCAGGAGACGGCGCGGGCGGTCGGACTCCTCGACGTCTATGCGGCCCTCGCCGAGGTGGCGGTGAGGAACACCTACACTCGCCCGACGCTCGACGACTCGGTGCGCACCGAGATCAGGGACGGTCGCCACCCGGTGGTCGAGGAGATGGTGCCCGGCACCTTCGTGCCCAACGACACCCGCCTCGACGGCGCCGGCGACCAGATTCTCATCCTCACCGGGGCGAACATGGCCGGCAAGTCCACCTATATGCGGGCGGTCGCCCTCATCACCGTGATGGCCCAGGTCGGGAGTTTTGTCCCGGCGGCCGCCGCCTCGGTCGGGATCGTCGACCGGGTCTTCACCAGGGTGGGGGCCTCCGACGACCTGGCGAGCGGACGGAGTACCTTCATGGTGGAGATGCAGGAACTCGCCAACATCCTCAACAACACCACGACCCGCAGCCTCGTCGTCCTCGACGAGATCGGCCGGGGCACGAGCACGGTCGACGGCTACTCCATCGCGAAGGCGGTGCTCGAATATCTCCACGGCACCGGGGTGAAGGGGCCGCGGACCCTCTTCGCCACCCACTTCCACCGCCTCATCGAGGTGGAGGGCGAACTGGAGCGGGTGAAGAACTACCACTTCGCGGTGAAGGAGACCGGGTCTGAGGTGGTCTTCCTCAGGAAGATCGTGCCGGGCGCGACCGACCGGAGCTACGGGATCCATGTCGCCCGCCTGGCCGGGGTGCCGCGGGCCGTCACCGAGCGGGCCGGGAAGGTGCTCGAAGAGACTGAACGGGAGGCGAGAGGCGAGGGGAAGACGGGGCGGAAGCACTCGGCGCAGATGTTCCTCTTCTCGAACCCTCCGCAGGACGACCCGGCCCCGCCGGCACCGGCGCCGAGAGAGGAGAGCCCGGCCCTCAGGGCGCTCCGCGACCTGGACCCGGACGCGATGACGCCGCGGGTCGCCCTGGAAAAACTCTATGAACTGAGAGATATGGCCAGGAAGGAGGGATCGGCATGAGCATGCAGGACGCCACCATCCGGGTGCTCCCGGTCGGCACGGTGAACCAGATCGCCGCCGGCGAGGTGGTGGAGCGCCCGGCCTCGGTGGTGAAGGAACTGGTGGAGAACGCCGTCGACGCCGGCGCCGGTCTGGTGCGGGTGGAGGTGACCTCAGACCGCCGGCAGGTCACCGGCGTGCGGGTCGTCGACGACGGGATAGGGATGGGGCGGGCCGATGCGGTGCTCGCGTTCAAGGAGCACGCGACCAGCAAGATCCGGGAGATCGAAGACCTCGACTGTCTCCACACCCTCGGGTTCAGGGGCGAGGCGCTCGCGAGCATCGCCTCGGTCGCGGAAGTGACCATCGTCACGAAACCGCGGGACCGCGGGGTCATCGCCGGGATAAGGGTGCGGGTCCGCGGCGGGGGCGATCCCGAGGTCTCGGAGGTCGGGGCGCCGGACGGGACGAGCGTGGAGGTGAAAGACCTCTTCTTCAACACTCCCGCACGCCGCAAATTCCTCAAGTCTCTCCATACCGAACTGGCCCACATCCACGGGGTCGTCGAGAAGACCGCCCTCGCCCACCCCGAGGTCGCCTTCCGCCTCCTCCACAACGGCCGGGAACGGATCGCCACCCATGCCGCCGACGACCTGCGCGAGACGGCGGGCGCCCTCTTCGGGACCGACCTCACCCGCGCCCTGGTGCCGGTAGGCGGCGGGAACCGGTTTGTGCGGGTTGGGGGCTTTGTCGCCCGCCCGTCGCATACGCGGGCCGACCAGTACCAGATCTTCCTCTCGGTCAACGGCCGTCCGGTCTACTCCGCCGGGATCGTGCGGGCGATCAAGGAGGGCTACGGGACGCTGCTTCCCGCGAACCGGTTCCCGATCGCCTTCCTCGCCCTCACGACCGAGGACGGCCTGGTGGACGCCAACGTCCACCCGACCAAGCGGCAGGTGCGTTTCACCCATGAGCGGGAGGTCTACGAGGCGGTGACCGAAACGGTGCGGACGGCGCTCCACGGCGAAGACCTCCTCGCCGGGGAGCGGGAGGCCGAGGTCTTTACTCCGCCGCCGGCGCCGCGTCGTCCGGCCCGCCCTGTCGCTCCCGCCCCCACAACCGCCCCCCGTCCTGGCGTCGGCGAGAGCCCGGCGCTCTATGCGAAGTCCGACCGGCGTCTGCGCCAGACCGAACTCCCGCTCGCGGGTGCGGAGCGCAACCGTCTCCCTGAGGTGACGGTCCTCGGGCAGGTGGACGCCACCTATATCGTCGGCTCGACCGGCGGGCGCTCGTTGGTGCTCATCGACCAGCACGCCGCCCACGAGCGGATCCTGTACGAGCAGGTGCAGGCGAAGCAGGCCAGCGGGCCGAAGACCCAGGAACTGATCGTCCCGGTGCTCGTCACCTTCTCCCCCACCGAGGTCGAACTCGTCCGCGAGGCCCTCCCCCTCCTCGCGGAGGAGGGCTTCGTCGTCGAAGAGTTCGGGCCCTCGACCTTCGCGGTGAACGCCATCCCGGTGGTTCTGGGCAAACTCGAGGAGCCCGAGGTGATCCGCGACCTCGTCTCCGCCCTGGTGCGCGAAGGGCCCTCCGACCCCGTGGGACGGCGGGAGGCGATCACCAGACGGGTGGCCTGCCGGGGTGCGATCAAGGCCGGCGATCCCCTCACCACCGAGCAGATGCAGCGGCTCGTCGAGCAACTGGCGCATACCGAGAACCCGTACACCTGCCCGCACGGGCGGCCGACGGTGATTTTATTTTCGCCTGATGAGATGGCGGCGATGTTTCGGCGGACGTGAGAGAGAGTGAGGTGGAGAGGCCCCGCACCAATGTGCTCAGTATCTATGTTCACGAGACCCTTTCTTCTTCCTTTTTTCGTCAATTTCCACTGTCTCTTTTCAAATGGGGTTCTGAACATCTCCGTATCTGGCTATCGCATAGGGAAATGTATCATCAAGAAGGGAACGGTTTCGATATAACAAAAATCTATAATTCGATCCTGTGCTGTCATCGTCGTATTCATTAGATGTGTAATACCCATCGATGAGATCTTGAGTCATTGGTGAGATTTCAATCTCTGAAAACGCTTTCACATCGTCGAAATCCTCTCGCAATAATGTTCGATTGATTTCCTCGATCAGAAACGTAGTAAATGCGGACGTCGGTGCCTTGATGTTATCATACCGCAGAAGCAAGTTTTGCATCCGGTTCGATAACTTACCTCGGATATGATTTGATACCCGGCTCTTTTCAGCCAATAAAGTTAGCAATAAAGTGATATCCTTGATTTCAGTCTTCTTTATAAAGAACGGCGACACCTGCCTCACTCTGACTTTTACCCAAAATTTGTTTTGCTGAGGGTTTTTTTCTTCGATTGTTGGAATAATTGAATGATACTTTCTCTTTGACGTGGAATACCCCATATCATAATAAATGTCATACCCACAGGTCAGGCCGATCCTGAGAAGCGCATCTTCCTGGCTGTATTCGCCGTCTATCGTCGGCCGGTCAGAAATCTCTCTGAGATCAAAGGAATCAACATTTTTATTTCCTGGAATGGTCAGGGTACGGGCCATATCGGAGATGGCGAGACTGATCAGACGCATGAAAAGGAGATTACTGAATTTTTCGTCTTTTTTGTGAGTAAATCCATGGTATATCTGGAACGGTTCCCATGTGCCCAAAACAAATTCTGCCAACGCCGCCGGTGAAGATTGGATCAGTGCCAGGATAGGGAGGATCAGGCGTTCCTGTTCGATAGTTTTGAATTGATCATCGAGAATGCCAGGGAAATGTGTAATGGCATCTATAGAATTTGGGCTATAAGATGGGGGTGAATTATTTTCTTTTTGTATTCTTTCCAGTTTTTCCTTTCTGGGCATACCTTCGGGAAAAATAGGAATACTATGTTGAGCGAAGAACGGGGTAGAGAAAACCCAATCAGACGCGTTTCTAGTCTTATATCCTGGATGTTTTTCTATTTCCCTGATCTCATCAAGAATCATCTTTTCAAAATCCGCATCATTTCCCTCTTTTTTATCATCTAATATGGTGAGGACACTTGGGATTTCATCCGGGGCGAAATCGAAAATATCATGTTTGCTTATGATCGACACCTGCTTCTCAAATAATCTCGTCCTGACCAGATCTTCAGTGATGATATTTCTGCAATATGAGTGACTCAACATTTCGACTCTTTCATAGGCATCACAATTTTGCATCAGGAAAAGAAGGACTGATTTAAAGGTTTCAAAATCACTTTTTAAAAAATACTGAGTTGTTTCCTGGAATTTTTTCTGGGTCCGCTTTTTTTCAACTCGTTCAAATATTCCCAGATCAACCAATTTTCTGCACGTCTTCCCCGCTGTTGGAATTGTAACGGCGTGGATATCCTTCACATAACCATCATCATATCTAGAACGGTAACTGCCCTCTTCCTCCGGATTGACATATTTATGCGTGGTCAGACGCGCAACGATATCGTCGGGATAGGAATAGAAATGGTTTGGAGCCAGATATAGTGGGTCGAATCCTTTCATCCTGCGGCGAGGATTGTGTTTGGCATTCTCAATTGCGAAACCCTCCTGGATAATGAATAATTTTAAAATAATCCATTCCTTTTCTGTTAGTTTTGGTACCTGAGTCATTTTAAAAATCTCAAACGGTTTTATCACTCATTGTCAGTTGATTTGTGGTATATATATTTTCACATTGGGTAAAGCATTGGTTCAAGTTCTTTACGGCGACATTTTGCCTATTAGTTCCTAGATTTAACGTATTATTCATGCCCCAACTGCTTCCCAGATCAGCGAACTGGCATATGACCTCTGCATGCAACTACCACTGCAAGTTTTGCTGTATGCAAAAACTCACTGGCGACCTCACTTCAATGACCCGGGCAGAAGAAGTCCTGCACCATCTGAAACGTCTGGGGATTGAGAAGATCAATTTTGTCGGTGGCGAACCTTTGTGTAGTTCCTGGATATATGATGTTACCCAGCGTGCGAAGGAGATGGGGTTCGTCGTTGGAATCACCAGCAACGGCGCTCTGCTGACTGAAAATACACTGAACCGGCTATCCGGTTCGGTGGATTGGATTGGTCTTTCCATTGACTCAGCATCTGATGAAATTGAAAAACGTCTGGGCCGCGGCGATGGTTCCCACGTCAGGCATTGTACCGAAGTATCAGAGATGGTTCAGGGTCTTGGAATAAAATTAAAGATCAACACGACGGTTACGAAACTGACCTGCCAGGAAGATATGCGCGAGTTTATCCGGAGCATCAATCCTGACCGCTGGAAAGTTTTCCAGTTCCTCCATGTTCCCGGTCAAAACGATGACGCAGTTGCATCTCTCGGGATAACTGATGAGGAGTTTTCCTGGTTCCGGTACATCAATCAAGATCTTCGGTTACGACACGGCACATCTCCGGTCTTTGAGTCTGCGGACTGTATGTTAGATTCATATCTGATGCTTACTCCTTCTGGCTCGATCTTTTTGAACACAGAATTTCCGTTTCGGGAGTATCCTATCGAATCCGTAAGTGCCGACATGCTGCCGAGGATTCTCAATGTTGAAAATTATTTTTCGAGAGGTGCGGTTTATGCCTGGTGATAAAACTATACATCCTCTTGATCTTATCTCTGGTTTCAGGATCTCCAGTGGAGGTGTTGATATGTAGTGCGCAGCATCAGAACATCGTAAAGTGAGGTATAGTATTTTGAATACATAGAAAATGGAGGAAAGTTATGGCAAGCAATCAACGTGCAGATGTAAAGAATCCGAACAATGCGAGTTATAAGGCAGCAGCAGATAATCGGTCAAATCAGATGAATCCCAATCATGCCCCATCAAAAAGCGGTGGAAATAAGAAGTAATTTTTTCATCTTTTTCCAAACTTTCAATCATTTTTCGATGATTCCTGATCGGTTGCCCTGATCATAGAATCTTCACCCCCCTCTCGCGAGGAGTTGATCAAGGGTCCTTCCCCGCCCACAACCTTCTTATCCCCCATGACCCCATCCCGCCCCGGTGGAACCAATGAAAATCGTGGCATTCAACGGGAGCCCCAGGGCCGAGGAGAGCGGCACCCACGTCATGGTCGACGCCTTTCTCGAAGGGGCGGCACAGGCGGACGCCGAGGTGGAGAACGTCTTCCTCGCACGCAAAAAGATCGATCACTGCCTCGGGTGTTTTCAGTGCTGGGCGTCGCCGGTAGGGAAGTGCGTGCTGAAAGACGACATGGACGATCTCATCAGCCGCTACTCCGCCGCCGACATCGTCGTCTTTGCGACGCCGCTTCACAACGACAACGTCTCCAGTCACCTGAAGGTCTTCATCGACCGTCTGCTGCCGATCGGAGATCCCCATTTTGCGGTGGACGAAGGGGGAGAGACGGTACACCCTTCGCGGGGCGGGAAGATCCCGAAGTTCGTGATGATCTCGAACTGCGGTTTCCCCGAACAGAGCCATTTTCAGGTGCTCAGGCTGCTGACGAAGCGGATGGCACGCAACTACAAGACCGAGTTCATCGCCGAGATCTATCGCAGCGGCGGGCCCTGGTTGACCGAACCGGCCGCCGCGGAGGCGGTCGCTGCGTACCGGGAGCAGGTGCGGGCGGCCGGGGAAGAGGTGGTGACGGCCGGCCGGCTCTCCGAAGAGACGAGGGAGCGCCTCGAACAACCGCTCATCCCGTCGCCGGATTTTCTCGATTTCTACCGGCAGGAGGTCAACCGGTACTGGGACGACCTGTGGGCTGAGCGGGGATAGGGTCGGTGCCCTGGCCCCTCTGATATCCATATTTTGGGCTCTATTTTTGATTTCCGGCCATTCAATTCAGTCAGGACGGGCCGAGTTTCGGTAATCGGCATTTAAAGGTTAAATTGCGGATCCGCCGCCGGAAACCGCCCTTGTATCCGGCTGAGGACGAGTTTTCTGGCGGGAGATGATTCATGGGTTGAGTTGGCGTGTCGAGGAGACGAGAGGAGGCGATAAAACGAGCGGAAATCGACGCGAATTGGGGGAGAGCAGGTATGCCTGTTGCGGCCGGATTCCACAGGATCCAGGAGAGGAGATGGCAGTGTGGATACCTGTGCGGCGATCCGCCATTCCTTTGGTGAGCGTTGGAAAGGAAGGCTACTTTCGTTATTGAGCAGAAGATGAAGAAGAGTGAACACTGGAGTGTCATCTCTCTCATATGAACGATAGATAGCATGATCCCCTTGGAGAAGGTGACCGGTCGCAACAGTGTGCGGGCTTTTTACACCGAAGAAGAGGTTCTCATTATTCTGATATGCATAGACACGACACACAAGCGACATATAACCATACAAATATACTTCTAGTCGAGGACGCCTGAATAGGTGTCCCGTCGGGGTCGGCGAACTTGACGAGAGTACTTCCCGACCTCAACACTTCGCACGGAGGCCAGGTTGCTGTTGGTCATCATCTTTGATACCTATTGTGACGCCGTGCTTTCGGGTAGGAGCAAGGAGGAATTAGACATGGAAAGAAAAAAAGGCATCCTGGCTATTTTCTTTGCAACAATCCTTGTTACAACGTTCTTTGTGCCAGCAGCCGGTGCAACCCCCATCACACCATTCGCGATGAGAGACCTTGGATCAATGTACACCAATGGTACAGCAGACACTGCTGTAGCATATGGTGCAGGATCGGTCACAGCACCACCAGGATGGAATATCTTCTCCGTTGACTGCCATAACTCAGGTGATGTGGACAACGATGGACAGGGAGCGGTTTTCACATTGAAAATCTGGGATGACAATGACGTCTGTCACACCGATAGATGGGAGACTGACCGTGCAGGATCGCACGCTCTTCAAATCAGGGTCAACATAAAAAATCCAAATGAATCCAGATATGAACTCTACTGTCAGACAAACACCTGGTTTGATGCGATTCAGGCAGAAGACACTTATGAAGACGATCTTATTTTCAGGTGAATGTTCTCAGACCTGCACCCCAAAGGGAGTGTCTCCATTTTTCGGTATGATGATTGATTCTTGATGAGGGAAGATGATGAAGAGGCAGAGATGGATCATTGGTATCGTGATTGTTGTGTCCCTTGCTGTCGTACTTGGTGCCGCGGTTATGATGTTCTGGTGGGGTGAGGAGGTGGTTTCCAGTGATATGGTCGAGGGAAAAATCTATTTTGATGACAACCTCTCCAAAGGTGGCACCTATTCCCTGGGCGAGGCTCACACCGATCCAGAAAATAATGAGACCTGGGTATATCCTGGCCCTGATCTCAGGACCGGAATGAAACGGCAATGTTTTCTTTTCACCTGTCATGACAAGAATGACGGCATCTTCGACCGCAACCGCGCCACCTACACGATGACCGTCTGGGACGCATCAGGCAGGGAGTACAAAACGTCATATTCACGGGACCGGACCGGAACAAAAACAATAGAACTCCACTTTACCCCGCGGCAGGCGGGAGAAGGAGGGTTCAGACTCACTGCAACAAACATTAGGTGGGTACCCGGCTGGGTGTCGAGATGAATAGAAAAATATCTTTTTTTCTCTCTCTTTTTGTTGTCCTTGCAGTATTCGTCATCTTCATCTTCATCTCCTTCTCCGGCTCCGGGCAGGCCGATCCCGTCCGGCAAAGCCCTTCTCCCTCGCCAACCCCTCCAGAGACGACAACCCCCGCCACAGAAATCACCAAAGAAGAGGCGAAGGCCATCGCCGCCGACGCCTTCCCTGAGATTGTCGGTCCTGACACAGCGAAGGTCAGGTTCGAGCAGATTACCGACGCACTTGGGGAACGCCGCTCATGGGAAGTCGACGACTACAGCGCCAACCTCAACGTCGAGGGTGCGAGACATGCTCAGGTCTGGGTGGATGCGGCCACCGGCGAGATCATGGAGTTTGCCATCCATACCGGTAAAAAGGGGCGACCTGACGACCCTGTCCTCAGCGAGGAAGAAGCGTGTGCATGTGCCGATGAATTCTTTCAGGGAAGAGAAGAAGGTGCCATTCTGGAACGGCGGCCTGATGTACTCTACCAGACCTACACCAGCCTAGTGGAAGGCGGGAAGGAGGTGGCCGGATTCTATCGGATCTGGTATGCCCGCCTTGTAAGGGAGGTGCCGTGCAGCGGCGACGGGTGCGACCTTGAAGTTGACGCGGTCAACGGAGAGACGAGGCGGTTCTGCAAAACCTGGGCACTCGACGAAAGTCGCTGCCGTGCCGACACCACCCCTTCGATACAGGCAGAAGAGGCGGAGGAACGTGCAGGGGCATATCTCAAGGAAACCTACGGGGATCTGCCGGGGCTCACTATCCACACCACACTCCTGAAGTGGGCGGACCATCCTTTCTGGGCCAGAGACCCGTCCACCGCCGTGCCTCTCGGGTGGGAGGTCACCTTCGACAACGACCACTACCGCTCGCTCACATGGCCGAGAAACGCCACGGCCTGGGTCGACGCCCACACCGGCGAGGTCTTTGCCTGCGACTATCGCCCTGACCTGACCTGAAGGAGGACGCAATGGAGAGCAGACGGATCTTCATCATCGCCGGGAAAGAATTTGCCGAGACCCTCAGGGGCCGGCGTTTCTTGATGGTGCTCGGGATCTTCCTGATCATCGCCTTCATCGGCACCCTGCAGGGCATCCAGAGTTATACCGCCGACCTCGACCACTACACCCAGGCCCTGACCATGGGTGCGGAGTCGGTCTCGCCTCTCTGGCAGGTGCGGCCGACGCTCCTGGACGTCTTTTACCGGATGGGCGAGATGGTCGCGGTCCTGGGGGCGGTGCTCGGGATCGCCGTGGGATTTGATCTCATCTCAGGCGAGAAAGAGGAGAAGTCGCTGAAGATCCTCCTCTCTCACCCGGTGTACCGCGACGAGGTGATCACCGGCAAGGCTCTCGGCGGGGTGGCGGTCCTCACCCTCACAGCCGTGACCGCCCTGCTCATCACCCTTGCCGTCCTCCTCCTCTCGGGCCACATGCCTCTCCCCGGAGAGTGGGGTCAGATCTTCCTCTTCGGCGCCTTCTCCCTCCTTTACCTCGTCGGGTGCTTTGCGATCGCCCTGGCGATGTCGACGGTTGCACGCCGGAGCGGCGAGGCGCTGATGTACAGTCTGGTCTGTTTCTTCTTCCTCTCCCTGGTGATGCCGGCCGCCGGGCTCGTCGTCGCCGACGCCGTCGTCGGCGAGGCACCTGAGAAGGTGCCCGCCGGGGGCGATCTCGACGACTGGTACGACTACCAGGAGAGATGGGAGGCATGGGAGCACCGCACCGAACTGCGGGCGGCCGTCCTCTCGACCGGGAAACTCTTCTCGCCCGAGCAGAACTTCCATGCGATCAGCCAGGCGATCACCCGGCCCCAAAAATATCTGATCATGCGCGGGCAGGCCGACGACCCCTGGCACCGCCCCGACGAAGAACCCGACTATGGCGTGGTGCTCGGCTACCTCTGGCAGAACGTCGTCGCGCTCTTTCTCATCCCGGCGATCTTCTTCGGGTTTGCCTATGTGCGGTTCCTGAGGATCGACCTGAGGTGAGGCATCATGTTCTCTCTCATCCAGATCGATTTTTGATCCCGCCTGCCAGGAGGAGCACGCCGGCGACGATGACCCCGGCGAGGACGAACCCGGTCAGGGGGTGGGCGGGGACCAGGATGGAAAGATCGGGATGTCCGGTGAGTCCCAGGAATACATCAATGACCTTGATCGATGCCGCCCCCAGCAGGATCCCGACCGTCGGGGTGAACCTGGAGAGCCGGAGAAAGTCGGCGGCCTCAAGGGCCGCCACCATCCCGAGCGAGAGGATCGTTTGCGAGAGCAGCAGGACGAGGAGCGGTCTGTCATACGCGGTGACAATGCTCCCGGCAGAGGCAAGAAGGGCCGAGACCGTGAATGCGAGCAGGAGCGGGAACGAGAGCGCAAACCCTGGGTGGCGGATGGACTTCGCCAGGTGTCGTCCGGCGGCGGCGAGGACGACGATGAAGAAGCAGTCCGCGACGTACAGCACCGGTGCGAGAACCACGACCGCACTCATCCACCCGATCTTCGAGAAGAAGTCGGGGGAGTCGTCTCTGATCAGGTCGACGAAGAGGACGAACCCGCAGATCGAGGCGGCGACGAGCAGGTCGGTGAGGTAGGTCGAGAGGAGGTCCAGCGAGAAGAAGAAGGGGCCGACGGCCTCTGTGACCGGCGGGGCGTTGAACTCAGTCGCAAACCCTTGCAGGAAAAAGAAGAGGACCGAGGCACAGGAGACGGCAGAGGCCAGGAGATATTTTTTGTGGTCTTTAAACCTCTCCATGACGAGGGGGAGGGGTGTCATGATGCCAAGCACCTGCACGGCGACGATCGTGAGGGTGCCGGGCAGTGCCTCAGGGCCGGCGAGCCGGAACTGGTAGTATTGCGGTACGATGAGCGCAAGGGCGAGGGCGAGGAGGGCGGGCGTGAGAGCGCGGAGGAGAGCGGAGGGCAATCTCTCGAAGAGCCGGTACAGGACCGGCGGGGCGAGGATGAATCCGAGGAGGAGGATAATTTCGATCATCGTTGTCAGGAAAATGATTGCGGCCTCTTCTCAGTACACTCCTTCCCCGGTGATCAGGACGCCTCTCACCTGATACGTCCCGTTGCACGCTCCCTCGAATTCGTGCTCGATCCTCTCCCTATACGAGTTCGACTGCCACCCCAGCACCCACCACTGGTTGGTCCCCTGAAATTCGGTGGAGATGGTGAGGACGTTCTCGTCGTCGGCGTCGTAGGAGAGGATGAACGGCACCTCGACGAAATATCCGGAAGATCCCTCGCTCAGGTGGTAGCCGTCGTGCATGCCTCCCTCCGCCCTGCTGAAATTCTCGGTGATCCGGTAGGGCATGAAGAGGTGTTCGTGGCCGAGTGGCGTCCTGGTCTCGATCTCGTGGTCGACCGCGGTGTCGTACATACGCAGTTCCATCTCGATCAGCACCGGCGTCTCCTCAGAGTATTGGTCAGAATAGATATGCGTCGGTTGGGGGAGGTCGGATTCGTTCTCGCCCGGCATGACCGGGATCGGTTCGATCCGGTTGGTGTAGAGGGGGGTGATCCGGTCGGCCGCGATCTTCAGCATCGGCACCCCGTTCACCCGCTCGATCTCGACCGATATGGTATCCTGATCGAAATTTTTGAAACTGGTGCGGGAGAGGTCGACGACCGTCTCGTTCTCTCCGGTGGTCGCGTTGTAATAGGAGGGTACGGGGATCAGAAGGGTCGCGTTCTCCAGCGGGCCGGAGGTGGAGAGTTCGAGTTCATAGATGTGGACCGCCTGTGAAGTTTCGGGTGCGGTGAGCGTGAAGTAGCCCAGGATCAGTGCGAAGGAGACGACCAGCATGGCGATGAGGATGACGAGGGCGAGGATGATTTTTGTTGCGATGTTTGGGAGGTTTCCCATGGGGAGTTCGTTGAGGGCGGGGGGATATATGGATGATCATGTATTGTCTGGGTGGAGATATTTTGTGGTCTGAGAGTTTGGGAAAAATCTGTGTCCGGCTCCCAGAACTCCGTCGTGAGATCGAACACTGAAGATATTTCGGTTCACTCATACATTAGTTTTCAAGAGTAAAATGCACGAATGGGCCGTTATTATTGGGCCTAAAAATTGTGCTCTTATTTGTAAATGGGGGATATTTATGTCTTTAAAGTGAAATTATACAGATGAATGCACTGAAATTCCTTTCGGCGCTTCTTGTTCTTTCTGCAGCGGTCATTCTCACTGCAGGGTGTTCCGGACCAGCAGACACAGCCTATGACTCTCAGTCCGCCCCGGCAAATTCAAGTTCTCATGGAGGAGAATTGGAAATCGCGTACACTAAATATGACTGGAGCCAGGAAGGATACCTCCACGTTAGCGGGACCGCAAAAAATGTCGGTGATGAAACCCTCTCGTCTGCTCAGATCGATGCCAAGTGTTATGACAAAGACGGCGTTCTCCTGCAAACGAAGTCTGATCTCGTCAGAGACCTTGAGCCCGGAGAGTTGTGGGAGTTTGAAGTAATGTATCAGATCTCGGATATTCAGGATTATTACAATTTCGAAACTATTGTTGGAAACTGTTTCTAATTTTTTTAACTTGCGGGGATGACGGGGGTGGAGCGGGAAGTCCCCGGTCTTCAGGCCGGGGATGAAAGCAGAACCACCCTTCTTCCCTACGACAGATATATCATATTGGGTATAATATTATGATTCACCCAATATGATGTATAAACTTGATAGGTCGGCGCATTCGGTCTTTGCTCTCTACTATCATCTGGTGATAGTAGTGAAGTATCGCCGGAAAGCGTTGTATTCTGACGACATTCGAGAACGTCTGAAAGATATTGTGTGGAACCTATCTGATGAATTGGGTATAGAGGTTGTTGCTCACGAACCCGCCGAAGATCACTATCATCTTGTCTTCAAAGCGACTCCGAAAACCAACCTTGTCAACGTTGTCAATGTGATCAAGGGAGTATCAGCACGGAGACTGCGGCAGGAGTTTCCTGCAACAAAGAATATGCTGTGGGGAAAATCCTTCTGGTCTCCATCGTATTTTCTTGCAACATCTGGACAGGTGAGCCTTGACACCCTGAAAGATTACGTCGATTCTCAATTGGAGAAGTGAATGATCATTTCCTACAAGTATCGAGCATATCCAGATGCACCCGTGGAAACACGATTGCACGAGACCCTTGATACCTGTAGGTGGCTCTACAACAAACTCCTTGAAGAATGCAACACAGCGCGGGAAAACGGGATCACTCCGACGATGCGGGGAACGCAGGCTCGGATCGTCACGCTGAAAGATGAAAATCCATCTCTGAAGGGCGTGTACTCCAAAGTGCTTCAGATGGTCAACTATACCCTCTGGAGCAACATCGCTGCACTCTCGCAGACAAAGAAGAGAGGGCGAAAGATCGGCAAACTCCGGTTCAAGGGCACATTCCGGTACCGGACACTCAACTACAACCAGTCCGGGTTCAAGATCGACCGTGAACACAGCACGATCACATTCTCGAAGATCGGGACAATTCCGTTCACGATGCATCGACCGTACACGGGAAAGGTGAAGGGCGTTCTGATCACCCGTTCTGGTGATATATGGTACGTGATTGTTCAGGCAGAGCAGGAGGTCGCCGCGTCAAAGCGGGAAGGGAGATCTGTCGGGATCGATGTCGGTCTGAGCTCGTTTGCAGTCGATAGCGAGGGGGCGGTGATCGAGAATCCCCGGTTCTATGATCATTCACTGAAGAAGATCAAGACATTACAGCAGAGCATTGCCCGGAAAAAACGGTTTTCGCAGAACTGGAAGAAGGCAAAGAAGAGACTGGAGAAGACCTATGATCATATCACCAACCAGAAGAAAGATTTCCTGCACAAACTCTCCAGGCAGTACGTTGACACCTATGCAACAATCTGTGTCGAAGACCTGAATATCAAAGGTCTGAAGGAGAAAAGCAGCTCTAAAGGATTGCACAGGAGCATCCATGATGCTTCATGGGGACGATTCTATTCTTATCTTGCGTACAAGGCTGAAAGTGCTGGTACGGATTTCGTCAAAGTCGATCCCAGGAATACATCACAGATGTGCTCAAACTGTGGAAGTATTGTGAAAAAGACCCTCTCTGAGAGAGTCCACGAATGCCCATATTGTGGGTTTGTTGCCGATAGAGATTACAATGCTGCGGTGAATATTCACCGCGTGGGGATGGAACAGCCCTTTGAGCCTGTGGAGACGATACCTCTCCATCACATCTCTGTGATGCAAGTACTGTCCATGAAGCAGGAAGCCACGCCCTTCAGGGCGGGGTAGTTCACCGGCTTTGTAGAATGCCTCTTCAAGATCTTCTTGCCTTCCCGGACGGATCTTGAGAGTGGAGGCGTTTAGGTCTGGGTTCACGCGAGTTGATCTTTCCAGGGCCCGAAAAATTGTGAAAAAAAGTTCTGTGAAGGTTGGACGGATCCTGACCATCATGAAGAGGTTTGAAAGAATCTCTCCTGAACACACACCGACGATACGGCGGTAACGTGCCGGTGTCGGGTTCGAGGTCTTCACTCCCGGAGGAGCAGAGGGGTCTGCTCATGCCGGGTATTTCGCCACATCGCTGTGGCATGAACGATCATAAAACGGTCGCGAGGATAAATATGGGCCGTGCGGTGCGAAAGTGATCTCCTCTCCGGCGGCGGCAGGGTGTGGCGGGTCGATCATGGGAAATATGGCCGATAAATGGCCTTGTAGAAACCATTCTCTTTTCATCACTTCAACCCCCCTCTGACCTGCATCCATCGCCTTCTCTCATGCTTGCGCCGGGGGCGCTGCCCCCGGACCCCCGGGATGAAGATAGGGGGGGAAGGCGCTATTGATGCACCTGAAGAGGGGGTTGGTGTCCGCCACCTATCTTCGCGCGGGGCGGCCAGCCCCCCCGCAGAGATAACCATCAAGAGCATTTCTACAGAGCCCAAATTCAATAATCCATGGAATTCTCCCACGATCCTATCCCAGAGCGGGCTTTATTATCGAATGCGAAGACCTTCGCCTCTCCTCATCAACAGACAGGGCCGCACCACATCGAGCCCCCCCCCAAAAAAAAAGATTACTCCAGAGTCAGCGTCCCGGCCACCCGCAGACTCCCACCCTCGAGGTACGTCACGACCGCCTTCGAACCATCCTTAAAGACCAGCTCCTTCTCCAGTTCGACGGTGACGCGGTTGCCCTCCACGGCGACGACCCGTGACGGCAGGAACTGCACCCAGTGCCCGAGGTGGAGGACCATCCCCTCGGTGATGGGGGTCTTCCAGACCGGGACGAGGTCCAGGGTGCCGGTGACGGTGGTCTCGCACCTGAGCGCGGGGTCGTTGGAGAGTACCGAGCCGCGGTCGAGGTCCGCCTCGTCGATGTTCTTGAGGGCGAGGCCGACGCGGTCGCCGACGGTCGCCTCGTCGAAGTCGTCGTCGTGCTTCTGGATGGAGCGGACGAGTGCCGTCTTCTCGGTCGGGAAAGCCCGGAGGGTGTCGTGCTTCCTGAGCGTGCCGTCGGCGACGGTGCCCAGGATCACGGTCCCGATCCCGCGGACATTGAAGAAGTGGTCGATGGGCACGATGCAGGTCTCTTTCTCTTCGGCGTCTGCACGGGGGGCCGCCGCCGCCTCCAGGAGCCGTTCCCTGAGCACGATGAGGTCGTCCTCCATGCACTCGTAGCCCGCGAGGCCCAGACCCTTCAGGAGCGGGGTCACCTGCTCGGGGGTGATGTAGTTTCTCAGCACCAAAAAGCCGCGGGGCACCCCGGCCGCCCGGAGCATCAGCAGGCACTCGCCGAAGACGGCGTCGAGCTGGTCCACCACCATGACCACCGCGTCGGCCATCGACGCCGCATAAAAGAGCGGAGCGAGGCGGTCGGGATATCGGGTCGGCTCGATGAACGTGAGCGTATCCGCGCCCTTCTTGAGGTTGTAGAAGGTGATGTCGGTGCTCGTCCCTTTCTTGCCCAGGTCCTTCGCATACCCGGCGGGGCCCAGCACCGCAACCGTGAGGTTTGCCATAGATAGGTATTGGCAGGAGAACGGCATAATGGTTCTCAGGCGGGCAACCGCCGGATCCCCGGATTTCTCCCCATCCGCACCTGGGCGGCAGATGTATATACTCACCGTCTGAATCCCGGCAGGGTGCCGGTTGATGAGAGAGAGGCTCGACGAGGCCGCAGGCTATGCCCTGCTGGAGAAATACGGGATCGGCGTGCCCGCCCACCGTCTCGCCCGCGACCGTGCCGAGGCGGTGGCCGCGGCCAGGGCCATCGGCTACCCGGTGGTGGTCAAGGTCGTCTCCCCCGAGATCGTGCACAAGTCCGACGTCGGCGGGGTGGTGACCGGCGTCGCCGACCGGATCGGCGTCATGGCGGCCTACGAACAGGTCCGCACCGCCGCTGCGGCCGTGCCCGACGCCAGGTTCGAAGGGGTGATCGTCGAGGAGCACCTCCCGCCAGGCCGGGAATTTCTCATCGGCGGGACGACCGACTCGGCCTTCGGGAAGGTGCTCACCGTCGGGACCGGCGGCACCCTCGTCGAACTCCTGCGGGACGTCTCGTTCAGGGTGCTCCCCATCGACGAGGCCGGGGTGCGGGCGATGGTGAGGGAGTTGCGGAGCTATCCTCTGGTGAAGGGCTACCGCGGCTCCCTCCCCCTCGACGAGGAGGCGCTGGTCCGCGCCGTCCTCGCGGCGGCCCGCCTCTTCGAGCACGAGGCGGTCGTCGAGTTCGACATCAACCCCCTTGTCCTGTACGCCGACGGCGCCGCGGCCGTCGACGCCCGTGTCATCGCCGGCACCCCGGAGGTCACGCAGATGCCTGAAAAAGTCCAGTTTTCATTTCCCGATCCCCGGACCATTGCGGTTGTCGGGGCCTCCGCGGACCCGACCAAAGTCGGGTACGCCGTCATGAGAAACCTGCTCGGCTTCGACGGCCGGCTCTGCCCGGTCAACCCGCACCGCGAGCAGGTGCTCGGCCTCCCGGCCTACCCCTCGGTTGGTGCGGTTCCGGGCGAGGTCGACCTCGCCGTCGTCGCGGTCAGGGCCTCGCTGGTGCCCGGCGTCGTGCGGGATTGCGGGGAGAAGGGCGTGCCCCTCGCCGTCGTCATCTCGGCGGGTTTCGGCGAGACCGGCGATGTCGGACAACGGCTCGAAGACGAGACCTCTGCCGCGGCCCGAAAGTATGGGATGCGCCTCCTCGGCCCCAACTGCCTCGGGCTGATGCTCCCCCACCTCGGGATCAACGCCACCTTCGACCCCATCTCCCCGCAGAAGGGCCACCTCGGGTTTCTCTCGCAGAGCGGCGCCGTGATCACCACCGTCGTCGACTGGAGCGTCATGACCGGCACCGGGTTCTCGGCGGTCGTCAGCGTCGGCAACCAGGCCGACCTCAGTTTCACCGACCTCCTCCCGGCCGTCGCCGCCGACCCGGCGACGAGAGCGATGATCCTCTATGTCGAGGAGGTGAAAGAGGGGCGGAGGTTCCTGGAGGCGGCGCGGCAGGTGGCCGATACCGTCCCGGTCATCGCCGTCAAGTCCGGTGCCTCCGCAAAGGGCCGGGCCGCCGCCTCCTCGCACACCGGATCGCTCGCCGGATCGTTCGAAGTCTACTCGGCCGCCTTCAGACAGGCCGGAATCCTCCAGGCCGGTTCCATCGAGGAGGCCTTCCAGATCGGCGAACTCCTCGCCTCGGAGGGCTACCCGCAGGGCGAGCGCGCCTACGTCGTCTCGGGCGCCGGCGGGTTTGCCGTCCTCGCCTCCGACTATGCCGAGCGCCACGGCGTCGCCCTCCAGACGATCCCGGACGACATCCTCCGCGACCTCGACGCCGTCCTTCCTCCCATCTGGAACCGCTCCAACCCGATGGACATCGTCGGCGACGGCGGGGCCGGGCGGTACGCCCGCGTCTTCGACGTGATGATCGAGCACCAGGACGCCTGGGACATCGCCTTCGTCGTCACCGTCCCCTCGGCCGTCCTCAACCCCATCGAGATCGCCCACGAGATCGTGCGCTTCTCCGGGAAGACCGGGAAGATGGTGGTCCCCTGTCTCCTCGGAGGCGAGACGATGCGGGGTGCGGTGCGGGTGTTGAAGAACCACTGCATCCCGAACTTCCCCGAGATCGAGGACGCCTTCAGGGCCGTCGGGACGGTGCTTCGGAGCGGACGGCGGGGCCGGGGGGCGCTGCCGGCCTGCGACACCGGCGCGGGGGACTGAGATGGCCCTGACGGGACGAAAACGCTCGGAAAAAGCAGGTCTCCCGCCGGGATCGCTCGTCTATGTCGGGGACACCGGACAGGAAGCGACCGGGATCGACATCATCGACTACACCTGGGATGAGATCAGGGAGGAGACCGGGGTCGACGCCGGCGACCTCCCACCGTACCTGGAGAAGGAGTCAATCACCTGGATCGATGTGACCGGCCTTGGGGACATCGCCGCCATCGAGACGATCGGGGAGATCTTCGGCCTCCACCCCCTCGTCCTCGAAGACGTCCTCAACACCGAACAGCGACCGAAGATGGAGGACTATGGCGAGACGATCGCCATCATCCTGAAGTGGATCGGTTACCAGGCGGGAGACACCCTCGTGGACGAACAGATCAGTCTTGTTCTCGGCAAAAACTATGTCATCTCCTTCCAGGAACGCCCGCTCAACGTCTTCGAACCGGTGCGGACGCGGATCCGGGGGGGCGCCTGGCGGGCGCGGCGACTCGGCGCCGACTACCTCGCCTACGCTCTCGTCGACGCCGTCGTGGACAGTTACTTTGCGGCGATGGAAACCTTCGGCGAGAAGATCGAGGCAGTTGACAACGCCCTCATCGAAGACCCCGACGCCGACGCGATCCGGGCGATCCAGAAGGTGCGGCGCGAACTCCTGTACCTCAGGAGACAGATATGGCCGCTGAGAGAGGTGGTCTCCTCCATGGAACGGACCGAATCGCCTCTCTTCGCCGACCAGACCGGGGTCTATCTCAGGGACGTCTACGACCATATCGTCCAGGTGATCGAGGCCCTGGAGACCTACCGGGATATGTCGGCCGGAATGCTCGACATCTATCTTTCGAGCACGAGCAACCGGATGAACGAGGTGATGAAAGTGCTGACGATCATCGCCACCATCTTCATCCCCCTCAGTTTCATCACCGGCATCTTCGGGATGAACTTCAGGTTCATGCCTGAGTTGGCCTGGGAGTTTGGGTACTATGCCTGCCTAGGGTTGATGGCCGCGGTCGCCATTGGGATGCTCGCCTATTTCAGGAAGAAAAAATGGATCTAGTGATGCGTCAAGAATGAATGAAAGGTCGCCACCACGATGCAATTGAACGAGAGATCTCTCTCTCCTTGCGTGAAGAGAACGTAGAGAACCATACCGTCTCTTCATGATCCCCCCTCTGCCTTCCTGGCCCCATCGCAATCCCGGGGGTCCGGGGGCAGAGCCCCCGGCGTGAGCATGGGGGAAGGCGGTTGAATCAGACTTAAACCTAGAAAAAGTGAGGTTTTCTACAGGGCCAAATTTTTGTCACTCTCTCACGCCGGGGGGCTGGCCGCCCCCCGGTCCCCCCGCGCGAAGATAGGCGGTGGACTGCAACCCCCTACAGGTTCACCGATTGTGCCTTCCCGCCCCTCACCGCCCTCTCGCGAGGAGCATAACCAAAAGTTTTCTACAGAGCCGATCGAAGAGAGAAAGGTCGTTCAAATGAAAAAAGTCCTGATCAACGCACGCAAAGAGGACTACGCAAACCTCGCTTCCATCCTCGAAGAGCACCACCACCTCGTCCTCAGGCAGGATCCCGTCTATGAGGTGAAGGTCTTTCTTCCCGACAGCGACCTCGACGCCTTCATCGATGAGGTGCGGGAGACGATCGACCTGCGGTATAAAGAGAATCTTATAGAGGTCTCGTCCCCCGAGTTCGTTATCTCGCCGTACCTCAAGCGGGCTGAAGAGAAAGCGGAGAAGACCGAGCGGACCCCCATCGAGAAACTCGTCGAGACGACGAGGCCCTACCTCCGCCTCAACGCCGGCACCCTGGCCATGACCTCCATCGCCGGACTCATCGCCCTCACCGGACTCTTTCTCAACAACGTGGCGGTGATCATCGGGGCCATGCTCCTCTCCCCGATCCTCGGACCCATCTACGCCTTCGCGATCAGCGTCGCCGTCGGCCGCGGGAAAGACGGCCTGCGGAGCCTCTCGGTCCTCGCCGCCCTCCTCCTATCGGTCTTCGTCCTCTCGGCCCTCACCACCGCCGGCCTCCACTTCCTCGTCCCGCTCGCCGTCACCCCCGAGATCCTCTCGCGCACCGTGGTCAGCCCGATCTATATTCTCATGGCCGTCCTCCTCGGGTTCGCGGCGGTGCTCGCCCTCGACCGCGGGATGTCGGACCTCATCGCCGGCGTCGCGATCGCCGCCGCCCTCCTCCCGCCGACCGTGGTGGCCGGGATCGCCACCGTTCTCCTCACCGACCGCGTCCTCCTGGCCGGGGTGCTCGTCCTGGAGAACGTCGTCGGGATGCTTGCCGGGGCGCTCATCGCCACCCTGGTGCTCGGGATCGGCGCCCGCGAGTACTACGAGCAGGTCGCCGCGAGGAAAGCGATGGCGCGGACCGCCCTCGCGATAGCCCTTCTCCTCGCCATCCTTCTCGGGCTCAGCCTGAGCCTCACTTGATCTCGATCCGCTCGCCGGTCAGCATGAAATGGACCTTCTCGCCCATCGCACAACAATGGTCGCCGCACCGTTCGAGGTAGCGGGCCACCATCACATAGTCCATCCCGCGCTCGATGTTGCGCGGGTCTTCCATCATATAGGTGAGCGCCTCGCGGAAGACCGAATAGCGGAGATCGTCGACACAGTCGTCGCGTGCCGAGAGGTTCTCGATCGGCGAGACATCGTTCGTCTCATACGCCGCCAGGACGTCTTCGACCATCGAGACGACGAGCCCGGCCATATGGGGCAGGTTCAGCATCCGCCCCAGGTGGCCGTCGTCGGCGAAGGGGGGGACCAGCATGGCGATGTCCTTGCCATACCGCCCGATGCGATACAGCGAACTGTTCATCCTGATGGTGCAGACGATCGCCCGCAGGTCCTGGGCCATCGGTTGGTACAGGGCGATGAGGGTGAGCAACCGCTCGTCGAAATCGTCGGAGCGGTTTGCGAGTTCTCTTTTCCGGTCCAGCACCGACCGGGCCAGATCTTCGTCGCCGGTCTTCAGGGCCTCGAAGGCGTCGACGAGCATCGAGCGTGCAAAATGCCCGTATTCAAGAAACTCATCTCTGAGGGTGTCCAGTTCTTCATGAAACTTGTCGCTCATTTTTCACCTACCCGAACCTGCCGGTGATGTAGCGTTCGGTCAACTCCTCCCGCGGCGCCTCGAAGACCTGCGGGGTCTCCCCGAACTCGACGAGTTCGCCGAGGTACATGAACCCCGTGAAGTCGCTGACCCGCGCCGCCTGCTGCATGTTGTGGGTGACGATGATCACCGTGTAGCGGGTCTTGAGTGCTTCGATCAGCCCCTCGATCTTCGCGGTGGCGATGGGGTCGAGGGCCGAGCAGGGTTCGTCCATCAGGATCACCTCAGGCTCGACGGCCAGCGTCCGTGCGATGCAGAGCCGCTGTTGCTGCCCGCCGGAGAGACTGAAGGCCGGGGCGTCGAGGCGGTCTTTCACCTCGTCCCAGAGTGCGGCGTCCCGCAGACTCTTCTCGACGACGGCGTCGAGGGTCGAACGATCCCGCATGCCGTGGACGCGGGGGCCGTAGGCGACGTTCTCGTAGATGGACCTGGGGAAAGGGTTGGGCCGCTGGAAGACCATCCCGATCCGTTTCCTGATCTCGACCACGTCGACCTCAGGGGCGTAGATGTCGGTGCCGTCGAAGAGCACCTCCCCCTCGATGCGGACATGCTCGACCAGGTCGTTCATCCGGTTGAGACACCGCAGCAGGGTGGACTTCCCGCATCCCGAAGGGCCGATGAGGGCGGTGACCCGGTGTCTGGCAAAGCCGACCTCGATCCCCTTGAGGGCGTGGTGTTCGCCGTAGTAGAGGTCGAGGTGGCGTGCGGTGATGATTGCATCGTTTTCTGTCATGTTCACCACTGGATCTTCTTCTCTGAACGGTGTCTGAGGGCGATGGCCGCGGCGTAGATCCCGACGACCAGGACCAGGAGGACGAGGGCCGTCCCGTACTGCTGCGTTTCCGCACCGGGCACGGTGGTCGCCAGGATGTAGAGGTGGTAGGGCAGGGCCATCACCGGGTCGCTGAGCGAGTCGGGGAGGAAGCGGGTGGAGAAGACCGCCGCCGTGAAGAGGATGGGGGCGGTCTCCCCCGCGGCCCGGCCGATGGAGAGGATGGTGCCGGTGAGGATGCCGGGGACGGCCGGGGGCAGGACGACGCGGCTGATCGTCTGCCACCTGGTGGCGCCGAGGGCAAGGCTCCCTTCCCGCACCGAGGCGGGGACGTTCCTGAGTGCTTCTTCGGTCGTCCTGATGATCGTCGGGAGGATCATCAGCCCGAGCGTGATCATCCCGGCGATGAGCGAGACCCCGAAGTTGAGGAAGATCACCAGGAAGGCGAAGCCGAAGAGCCCGAAGACGATCGAGGGCGTGCCGTTGAGGAGGTCGATCCCGGTCCTGATCGCCGCGGTGACGCGGCCGCCGCGGGTGTACTCCGAAAGATAGACCGCGGCCCCGATCCCGATCGGGAGGGCGATGAGGATCGCCCCGCCGACGAGGTACAGGGTGCCGACGATCGCCGGGAAGATCCCGCCGGCCCGTCCGAGGTCGCGGGGCGGCTGGGTGAGGAACTCCCAGCTGATGGCCGGGAGGCCGTTGACGATGATGTAGCCCAGGATCACGGCGAGGACGGCGATCACCACCCCGACCGCCGCCCAGAGGAGGGCGAAGGCGAGGTGCTGCACGGTGGTTCTGGAGAGGGGACGTGGCACGAGGGCGACGGCCCGACTGATTTTTTCCCTGACCGGACGGAGGCTCAAACCCCGGCGCTTCTTCGCTGTCCCTTCTCCGGCCCTGATCGTCTTCATGATCCAGAGTGCGGCGAGGTTGACCGCGAGGGTGATGAAGAGGAGGACCACCGCCACGCCGAAGAGGGCGTGGTAGTGGGTGCTCCCGACGGCGACCTCGCCCATCTCGATGCCGAGGGTGCCGGTGAGCGTTCGGATCGGGGAGAGGAGGTTGGTGATCGGGTCGGGGATGATCGCCGCGTTGCCGGTGACCATGATCACCGCCATCGTCTCACCGATGGCCCGGCCCATCCCGAGGATCACCGCGGCGGTGATCCCTGAGAGCGCCGCGGGGACGAGCACCCGGCTGATCGTCTCCCACCTGGTGGCGCCGAGGGCGAGGCTCCCCTCCCGGTACGAGGACGGGACGCTGCGGAGGGCATCTTCGGAGACCGAGATGATCGTCGGGAGGGCCATCACCCCGAGGAGGATGGAACCGGCGAGCCAGCTCTCGCCCGACGGGACGTCGAAGGCGATCCTGAGCCAGTCGGTGAGGACGATGAGGCCGAAGAACCCGTAGACGACCGAGGGAATGCCGGCAAGCAATTCGATGGCCGGTTTTGCAACGGCCTTCACCCGCGGCGGGGCGAGTTCGGCAAGACAGACGGCGCTCCCGATGCCGAGGGGGACGGCGATGACCATCGCCCCCAAGGTGACGAGGAGGGTGCCGACGATGAGGGGCCAGATCCCGTAGGACGGGACGGCGCCGGTCGGGTTCCAGGTGCCGCCGGTGAGAAACTCGATCGGGCTGACGGTGGCGAAGAGGGGGAGGGCGTTGTTGAGCAGGAAGAGGAGGATGAAGAAGACGGTGAGGGTGGCGAAGGACGCGGCAAGGAACCAGATCGCCCTGACGCCCTGCTCTTTGAGGTTCCTGAGCCCGGCCCTCCGCGGTTGGTGGGTCTCTGTCATGGTTGACTCCTGAAAAAATGCCCGAAGGGGGCGGATGCCTTTACTGCACCGGGACGAAACCCTCTTCTTCCACGATCCTCTGGCCATCCGGGCTGAGGATGAATTCGAGGTATTCCTGTGCCACGCCGGTCGGTTCGCCGTCGGTGAACATGTTGAGCGAGCGGGCGATCGGGTACTCGCCGCCGGTGACGGTGGCGACGCTCGGTTCGACCGGGGTGCCGTTCACTTCGATCGGCACGGTCTTCACCGAACGGTCGAGGTAGCCGAGGCCCACGTATCCGATGGCGCCCGGCGTCTGGGCGACGGTCTGCTGGACCGCACCGTTCGAGTTCTTCTCGAGCTGGGTGGCGACGAAGTCTTCCTTCTCCATCACGGCGTCGTGGAAGAACTCGCGGGTGCCCGAGGCGCTGTCTCTGCCGACGACGACGATCGTCTCGTCGGGCCCGCCGACCTTGTTCCAGTTGACGGTCTCGCCTTTATAGATCGCCTTCACCTCTGCGATGGTGAGCGGTCCCACGGTGTTGGAGGGGTGGACGATGAGGGCGATCCCGTCGCGGGCGACGACATGCGAGACGAGGTCGGGGAACTTCGTCTTCTCCGGGTCTTTCAGGTCGCGGGAGGCCATGCCGATGTCGGCGGTGCCCCCGCCGACGGCCTGGATCCCGACGCTGGACCCGCCGCCGCTCACCTGGATCTCAGTCTTGGGATTGGTGTCCATGAAAAGGTCGGCGGTCAACTGGGCGATCGGGAGGACGGTGGTTGAACCGGCGACCGAGATGCTCTCCCGCGTCTCAGGCGGTTGTGCGGGTTTGTCGCCGTTGCCCATGCACCCGGTGAAGAGTGCGGCGGCAACGAGGAGTGCGAGGACAAACCCGGCAAGGATGGTGGTATTCCTGGCATTCATGGTGGTTCTCCGACATCATACTCTCACCATAAAAATATAATCCCTCTCGAAGGAGTCTATTTTTCGCCCTATACCTATTGGGCATTATGTATCTCTATAGAGCAAATACAAACACATATATCCTTCCGGGGAGAAGAAAAACCTGAATGGAGATCAGGAAAGTTCAGGTCACCGGAGGCTCCTCCTATATCGTCTCCCTCCCCAAGGAATGGGTGAAGACGTCGGGGATCCAGAAAAACGATCCCGTCGGGCTCATTGTCCAGCCAGACGGCACGCTCCTCGTCACCCCCAAGATCACCCCCGAGGTGGCGCAGCGGGAGAAGCGGTTCGAGGTGAGCGCGGCCACCGACCAGACGTTCATCTTCAGGTGCCTTATCGGCGCCTACATCGCCGGGTACACGACGATCACCCTCTTCGCCCAGGCCCGCCTCCCTCCACAGATCAGGATACAGGTGCGGCAGTTCACCCAGATGGCCATCGGCCAGGAGGTGGTGGACGAGACCGAGACCTCGATCACCATCAAAGATCTTCTCAGTCCGGCCGAGATGCCCTTCCAGAACACCATCAAGCGGATGGGCGTGCTGGTGCGGGGGATGCACCAGGACGGCGTCGAGGCGCTGACGACCGGGAACCGGCGCCTGGCCGAGGACGTGCTGACGCGGGACAACGACATCGACCGCCTCCACTGGCTGGTGGCGCGGCAGACGCATCTCGTCCTCGCCGACCCCAACCTATCCAGGAAGATGGAGGTGAGTCCGTCGATGGTCATGAGTTATTTCCTCATCTCGCGGATCATCGAGCGGATCGGGGACCATGCGACGCGGGTCGCAAAGAACGCTCTGCTGCTCATCGACGACGGAGCCACCGGCACAGTGACCGGGATGGTCCGCGAGGCGAGCGCCACCTCCCAGACGCTCTTCGACCAGGCACTCAGGTCGCTCTTCAGCCAGGACCTGGAGGCCGCGAACGAGACGCTCAAACGCCTGCCCGACCTGGAAAAACAGGCGCGGGCCATCAACGAGGTGGCGATGCAATTCGACGCGGCGACGGCGACGGCGGTTGTCTCGCTCTCAGACAGCATCAGGCGGACCGGCGAGTACTCGGGCGACATCTGCGAGACGGTCATCAACCACCTCATCAACGAAGGGGCGTGAGCGGAGGGGGGGCTTCGTGATCGCTCTTTTTTTCTCGGTGCCTCTCTGATCGCTCGTCTTCCTTTCGCGCTTTTTTTACGATAAGCCGGCGATGCCGTTGCTGTCTTTCCGGCGTTCCTGATTTTCGCAGATAAAAACCGTAAATATATATATTCATCAAAATCATCCCTCGATGTATCCATCATGCCCAAAAAGATCCTCCTGCTCATGATCCTTATCGCTGCCGCCCTGATCCTTGCTGCGGGATGCACCCAGACGACATCGGAGAACCGGTCCGCCGGAAAACTCGACGGCTTTGATGTGTTTGTCACCCGGACGATGACGGAATACGAAGTGCCAGGCGCCGTTGTCGGTATTGTCGAGAACGATTCGGTCGTGTACTTGAAAGGGTTCGGCGTCCGCGAAATCGGGAAACCCGGAGTCGTGGGCCCGGATACCCGGTTCCAGATCGCATCGGTCACCAAGTACATCACCGCACAGGCAATCGGGACGCTCGTTGACGAAGGAAAACTCGATTGGGACACGCCGGTCGTCACGTACATGCCGGACTTTGCGTTCAAAGAGCCTTATGTCACCGGGCACGCAACGCTCCGGGATCTGCTTGCCCACCGGACCGGCTTCAAAGAGTACGACGGCGATATGCTGGGCCGGCTCGGGTACTCGAACCGCGAGATGCTCGAACGGATGCGATACCTCGACCTGCCGTACGGGTTCCGGGAAAAATACGCGTACTCGAATGCCGGATATTTCATTGCCGGGGAAGTCGCGGCAGGCACGGACAACCGGAGCTGGGAGAACCTGACCGACGCCCGGATACTCCGGCCGCTCGACATGACCCGCTCGGGAGCCCATCCCGAGACCCTGTACCTTGACGACAACCATGTTGTCGCCCATGGCGGCAGCGAGGGAAATGTCACCGTCATCCCGCTCGAAGAGGCAGCGTTTCCGGCCGGCGGCCAGGTGGTCTCCACCGGCCGCGACATGACACAGGTTCTGCGGATGATGCTCAACGACGGTTCGGTCGACGGGAAGCAGGTTCTTTCGAAAAAGACCGTGGCGGAGATCCATACGGCGAGCCTGGTCGCAGGGCGTGCCGGCCCGCTGGGAGATCCTGACGGTGCGGTCTGTCTCGGCTGTGACGCCTATGATTTCCTGGGCGAGCGGGTCATCGAGAAGAACGGAGCGCTTGAAGGGGTCCGGTCAATCGTGATCCTCGTCCCGGACAGGAAAGTCGGCCTCGTGGTGATCGCAAACAAGCAGTTGACGGTATTTCCCGAGGCCGTAAGAGACGAATTCCTCGAACGCTACATCGGAAGGAGCGGGATCGACCTGCAGGCACGGGAAAAACTCAACCAGAAAGGATGGTATTCCCTTTTAATGAGCATGGAGGTGCCGGCCGATGCACAGCCCGCAGCGATCCCGGCGGCCGCGATTGCGGGGACGTACACAAGCGACCTGTACGGTACGATGATTCTCACAGCGGGACCGGACGCCGACACCATGACCGTCCTGCTTGGTCCGGCAGAATACCCGGGCACCCTGGAACACCAGACCGGCGATACCTGGTACCTCTCGTGGCCGAACCCCGACGATGCAGTCGGCTATCTCACCTTTGCCGCAAACCCGTCGGGAACAGTCACCGGTTTTACATCGGATGACTACGGGCCGTTTGCCCGGGCATGAGCGGCCAAAAAAACATTTTTTGGCTCTGGGGAATTTTGCATGAACCCTGGGCTCAAGCATACGGGATGAAAATTTCTTGTCGCTTACTCTCCCTCTTTTCAAGACCAGAGACTTGATGGAGACCTTGTTCCATTGCCGCCCCCACCTATCTTCGGGCCGTGGGGGGTCCGGGAGGTGCAACCCCCCGGCGCGAGATGGCAGGGGAATCTCAACGATTGGGGGTGGCACATCTGATCATCATGCCTTCCAAAACATCGGTGCCGGGGGCTCTGCCCCCGGACCCCGGGATAAAGATAGGGCAGGGAAGGCAGAAAGTCTGATCGTTCGTAAGACCGTTTTTTTCCACGCATATCAGATATGGGGGATTATATATTTTCAAATTCTAATCCGTAACTCCAGAATAGAACGTCTGGATCATTTTCATAGTAATTCGTCATGAAGTGAAAGCACGCCTCATGAAAAATTCTACACAACCATAAAAAGAAAAAAACAGGATCGGTCTTCAGGAGAGACCGTCCCTTTCGAGATCCTTCTCGTCGGCCTCTCTCATCGGCGATGACTATGTCATCGGAGCGGCCATCTTCGGTTCGGGCACCGACTCGGCCGCCATGATCCGGTGCAGGTGGTTGAAGTCCGCCTTCGCGGTCTCAACGAAAACACACCGGTTCCCTCCCATCACCACGGTCCAGTCTCCGCCGCTGTACATCTACACCTTTTGGGGCATCCATTTCATCGAACTCATCCCGCTGTAGGCGCTGGCCAGCGAGGAGAACATCATGCTCACGGTGGTGCAGAACCTGGCCGTCATCGCCGCCATCTCGGCAGACGTCTCGGTCTTCGACTTAAAATCCACGACGCTCCCGTCCGAGGTAAATTCACCGGCAGCGATGGCGCCTTCGATGCTGAGCAATTCGTTCAATGTTGCCATCTTCTTCCTCTCCGGCCGCCATACTGTCATACCTGCAATTATTTTTTTCGGCCGGGTAGATCTGACACGAACCCGGAGCACGCCTCAGGCATCCTGCATGAAAAACTTTTCATTCGGCGTGCTCTCGCTTCCCGATTATCTTCTCGTTTGTCTCCTCCCCTCCCACGAAGAAGGTCGGCGATGGGAAATCTTCTTGGTATTGACCGAAAGTTTCGGCAGACAAAATGCTACTCTTTATATTCTATGTAATATCAGATCCCTGTCACAGAACAAACCCTGACACCGCCTCTCCGCAACCGGGAAGAGACAGGCGATTTTTATCGGGTTTGATCAACGAACCGATAATTGACCGGATTTATCAGAACACCTCCGCCGTGCGGCCGCCGGACGGCGTCGGGACCATCATGGCCGGCGGGATAACACCGGTTCATGCCGGGATAAAATACAGAGAACAGAGATCATGACACCGAACGCGATTGACTGGAACAAAGAATGGAAGAGCATGATGACAAAATCCATGGGGGAAGACCTCCCCGACTGTGCGCAGTACTGGAACACGGCCGAGAGTGCACGGCGTTATCTTCGCGACTATGGGCGAGAGAGCGCCGGTCACATCGACCGCGTCAGTGCAACCCTTGAAGCACTCTCCCTCACCCCGGACTTGCGGGTGCTTGAGATCGGGACCGGGCCCGGCGTGCTGGCGGTACCGATCGCCTCGCAGACCGCCCATGTGACGGCTGTCGAACCCTCGGACGGGATGATGACCGTGCTGCGGGAGTACATGAACGAAGAAGGGGTCGAGAATGTCAGGTGCGTGCAGAAACGCTGGGAAGAAGTCACCGACGACGACCTTGAGCCTCCTTACGATCTCGTCCTCGCTTCGTTCTCGCTCGGCATGCCCGAGATCAAGGCGGCGATCGAGAAGATGAACGCGGTATCCTCCGGGCGGGTGTGCCTCTTCTGGCACGCCGGCGAACAGCAGTTCGAGACACTCTATCGTCTGGTCATGCCGCATCTCCGCGGGACCGACTACGTACCCGGTCCGAAGGCCGACGTCCTCTTCAACATCCTCTATTCGATGGAGATCTATCCTGATGTGAGGCATTTCAATTACGAACAGGTGCATGTATTCGATTCTGAGGAGGAGATGGCCGAATATTTCCAGTACGAGCACCAGATCCCCTTCGATATCGGGAACCCCGGTTTGAAGACATATCTGGAAGAGTTCGTCGAAGAAGAGGACGGCAGGTTCGTACATTACGAAGAGTACCAGAGCATGATGTTTCAGTGGGAGGCGCAGTGAAACCGCACCCCCCCCATAGACTGGAACGAGGTCCGGATGGACAAATGCGAACAGAACAGCAGAATGAATGTACCGATGATAGACTGATCTCAAGAAATACGGAGAGTAATTATGGAAGAATCATCCACGAGACCGGCCCGTGCCGGCGATGACACGCCCGGCGAAATGGTCCTGCGGCCTGTGGGAGTGGTCAGGAACAGTACCAAAGAACCTTTTCTGGTCGCCGGCGGCGACGGTCTCGCCTTGCGGGAAGACCTTGACGATGCCATGGAGCATGTCCATGAAACCAACAATGGTACGTCGGAGATTGTCGTCAACAAGGATCTCATCGAGAGCCTCGACGGTATCGAAGATTATTCTCATCTGACTGTGCTGTACTGGGCGCATCAGGTACCTGAAACAGGCCGTTCCCTCACGCGGGTGCACCCGATGGGGAGAAAGGATATGCCGTTGACCGGACTGTTCGGCACGTGCAGTCCCGCCCGGCCGAACCCGGTGCTCGTGACGGTCGTGCGTCTCTGCGGACGAAACGAAAATGTGCTGGAGGTCGCCGGACTGGACGCGATCGACGGGAGTCCGGTCATCGACATCAAACCCTATGTCAGGGAATTCTTCCCCCGGGAAGGTGTTCGGATACCCTGGTGGATGCAACAGTTCATGAGGGAATTTGGCAGAAGTGATCAATAATCGTCCGGTCGACGCGCGACTGATGGGCGGGAAGAAATATCGCGCCCAAATGCCGTCGTGGGTGAACAGTCCAATCTTTTTCATAATTTTTCAGAGCGGCGTTTGAGGGTGCGGGCGGATCTCTCTCAATCGCGAGAGGGGCGGCGAGGGCGGAATGTTCGCACCGAGTGTCACGGAGCGAGGAGAAGGATCAACGATCCTTCGATACCCCCGGAGATCGGTGACGAGAAATTTTCAACCGCGTATGCTTGAACGCCGGGTTCATGAGCAATGCAACACACCCTTTTCTTGTTATTTCCTCTGTGACGGAGATGCGCCGTCCTTCAACGTCGGCGTCAACGTCGTCGCCTGGGCGGTCGCTGCGATCGCGATCAGGAAGAGGGAGTAAGCTCTCCCGCCGTTTTTTCCAACCGGACAAACTAAAAATACCCCGGCAACCACTCTCCCTCTGATTGCCATGGCCGACGAGAAGACGCTGACGGAAGTGGGCGACAGCACCTGGGAGACGCGGGTCGAGAAGGGTGAGAGACCTGTCGTGGTCATGTTCTACAGCGAGACCTGTCCCTTCTGCAAACAGATCGAACCGTTTTTCCGGCAGTTCGCCGGGGAGTTCGGGGCCGACCTCCTCTTTGCCAGGTTGAACGTCTCGCAGAACCCCTGGACCGTCGAACGATATGGCGTGCGGCAGACGCCCACCTTCAAGTTCTTCTGCCAGGGCCGCCCTGCCCAGGAGATCGTGGGTGCGGCGTTTCCCGCCCTGCTCAGGAAGAACATCGAGGGATTTCTGGAACATGGAGAGGCGTGTATCCGGAGCAGTCGGGAGATCGATTATGAGATCACGGGATACGGGTGAACGCCTCAAATTGTCTTCAACCCTCTTCTCGGGTATGCCTGTGTGGAAGAGGGGTTCCGGGGCCGGGGTTTCGCAGAATTCTATCGGCCTGAGATCCTGGTCCCGCTCGCCAGATCAAAATTATATTATGCGGGAAATACGATACAAAGAATTCAAATGAAAATAGAAATCTATTTATATTGCAGATGTCAACCATAATACTGGAGCGAGCAGGGGTCTCAGTGACACGTCCCCCCCGTAACATGTGTCTTTTTTCTGAGGCGTCTGTCCCTCCACTTTTCTGTGATTCCGATCCCGGGAGCCCATGGTGTCGGCGCCTCTGATCCCGCACCCACTACCACGAGAAAAGAGTATTTTCCTGCAATATTCCGGATCGAACCGTCCAATATGAATATCTGGTCCTGACACCCCGCCGCCCCGGGGGGAGGATTTATATATTGGTCGGAGAATGAATGGCAGTGGGGGGACAGAATGAAAGGGCTAATTCTTTCCGGCGGCCATGGCATCAGACTCAGACCACTCACATACTCCCAGCAAAAGCAGTTGATTCCGGTTGCCAACAGGCCGATACTCTTCTATTGTATTCAGGATCTCATCGATGCAGGGATCCACTCGATCGGGATCATCATTGGCCCGAACCGGGAGCAGGTCATCAGCGAGGTGACCGCACACGAATGGGACGCGGAGATCGAGTTCATCAATCAGGACCACCCCGGCGGACTGGCCCACGCGGTCAAGGTCGCGGCACCGTACCTCGGGAACGAACCCTTCGTGATGTACCTCGGCGACAACATCCTGCTCGGGGGCATCCAGAAATTTGTGCAGGATTTTGTGGATTCAAAGGCGGAAGCAAGCCTGCTCCTCACGAGAGTCACACACCCTGAGGAGTACGGGGTCGCCCTCGTCGACGAGCAGAAGAAGGTGATCGTCCAGCTCCTCGAAAAGCCGAAGAACCCGCCCTCAGACCTGGGCATCGTCGGGATCTACGGGCTGACACCCAGGATCTTCGATGCGATCGAGCATATCGACCCCTCCTGGCGGGGCGAACTCGAGATCACCGACGCCCTTCACTGGCTGATCCTCAACGGCCATGACGTCACCTACAACCTGGTCGAGGGGTGGTGGAAGGACACCGGGAAACCCGAAGATCTCCTGGATGCAAACCGTCTCATCCTCGACGCTCTCGTCACGGAGAACGGGGACGGCCTGAGTCGCGGGCGGGTCGAGGAGAGCACCGTCGCGGGTCGGTGCCGGATCGGGAAGAACACGGTCATCAAGGAGAACTCGGTGGTCAAGGGGCCGGTGATCATCGGAGACGACTGCATCATCTCCAACACCTACCTGGGGCCTTACACCAGCATCGGCAACGGTTCGCACCTTGCGAACACTGAGATCGAGGACTCGATCGTGATGGAGGGGTCGGTCATCATGAACTCGGAACGGATCGTGGAGAGCCTGATCGGAAAGAACGTGACCATCAACCGGAACGGCCGGCACCCTGGCGGGAGGCGGTTTGTGATCGGCGACAACTCGAATGTGGTCATCTAAAAGGGGGGAGAGCGACGTGAAGATCATCATCACCGGCGGGGCCGGATTTATCGGGTGCAACTTTGTCCGTCTCATGCTTTCGAAATATCCGGAGGCAGAGATTACGGTCTTTGACAAGTTGACGTATGCAGGAAGAATGGAGAACCTTCATGGGTTCAACGGCCAGATCGAGTTTGTCAGGGGGGACATCTGCTCGGCCGAGGAGGTGGAGGCGCTCGGCGACTGCGACCTCCTCTTCAACTTCGCCGCCGAGACGCATGTCGACCGTTCGATCGAGGACGCCGGGGTCTTTGTAAGGACCGACGTGCTCGGCACGTACACTCTCCTCGAACACGCCCTGCACCACGACATCGGACGTTTTATCCAGGTCAGCACCGACGAGGTCTATGGGAGCGTGCCGACCGGGTATTCGCGGGAACACGATCCCATGTGTCCGTCTTCCCCGTACTCTGCAAGCAAGTGCGGGGCCGAGATGCTGGTGAAGGCCTACCAGACCACCTACGGCCTCGACGCCGTGATCACCAGGAGTTCGAACAACTTCGGGCCATACCAGTACCCGGAAAAACTCATCCCGGTCCTGATCCTCCGGGCGCTCCGGGACCAGCACCTCCCGATCTATGGGAACGGTCAGAATATCAGGGACTGGATCTATGTCGTCGACAATTGCGAGGGGATTGCCGTCGCCGCCGAGGAGGGGAAGTCGGGCGAGGCCTACAACATCGGCGGCGGGAACGAGCGAACCAACCTCGAGATCGCGAGGGCGATCCTGGCGATCCTTCACAAGCCCGAGAGCCTTATCACCTATGTGGCCGACCGTCCGGGCCATGACCAGCGGTATGCCCTCGACTGTTCCAGGATGCGCGAGATCGGGTGGAAACCCCGTTACCTCTTCATGGACGCCCTCAGGCACACCTGCCGGTGGTACCTGGAGAACGAGCGGTGGTATGCCCCGCTCCTTATGGGGCACGCCTGAATCTTTTTTTAATGGATCGAGATAGTATCCGAACTGTTTGAGCGAGGCGGAACCAAAGGCGAGAGGGCATCTGCTCCTCTCACGAAGGGCTCTTCCAGGCCAAAAAAAAGGAACGGTCCGGGCCTCACGACCCCTTCTCTCTTCCTCTGAAGATATAGGTGAGATAACTGATGATAACGCCCAGGGAGAGGAGGAGGAGCCCGCCCGTGATGAAGAGCATGCCCAGGAAAGACTGGCCGAGCGGCAGGGGTGCCGACTGGAGAGGTGCGGTGGCCGCCACATACCAGGACGCCGACCCGAGGAAGAGGAGCGCCCCGCCGAAAGACCCGAAGATCATCACCGGGTGTTTGAAACTGATGTTCCTGACGATGTTGTTCAGGACGCCGAATCCATGGGTGACCGGGTGTTTCTTGTGCTTGTTCGGGACATCATACTTCACCGAGACCGGCACCTCACGGATCCTGGTGCCCTTCTCAGAGAGGCTTGAGATCATGTCCGACTCCACGCTGTAGCCCTCCGAGTCCAGGGTGAAATTCTGGATCGCATTCCGGCCCAGCACCCTGAAACCAGACTGCGAGTCGGTCGTTTTGACGCGGGAGTCCATGTTCGTCATCGTCGTGAGCACTCCCTGCCCGATGCGCCGGTAGAAGGGTATGCTGCTCTTTGTGTTGTCGAGAAAACGCGACCCGATGACGAGATCGGCGTCACCCTCCCTCACCGGCGTCAGCAGTCTCGGGATCTCGTCGGGGTCGTGCTGCCCGTCCCCATCGAGGAGGACAAGATACTCAAAACCCCGGGCCCGCGCGTATTCAAGGGCCGTCTTCACCGCAGCCCCTTTTCCGACATTTTTCTGATGGGTGATCACGACGGCGCCCGCCTCCTGGGCGATGGCACGCGTATCGTCGGTCGACCCGTCGTCGATCACCAGCACTTCGTCGACATATCGCCGCGCCTTGAGCACGACCGAGCCCACGGAGAGGGCCTCATTATAGCAGGGTATCGCCGCAATCGATCGGTCGATGGGTCTTCGCCTGACCTCGGGACCGACGATCACGGTCCCCTGCTGAACGGTCCCCTCATTATAGCGATGTACAATCGCCTCTGATCTCAATCTGTCCCCCCCCAAAGAAAATCAGTATTCCAGGATCTCTTACATGTCCATCGCACCAGGAGCCCGGACCCGGACAAATGTCATCAGGGTACGGAAATATCTCCTGGATGTATTCTGAAGGAGACCTAAATGGTGATCTTATATATATGGTTTTCTCACTGCAGGGAGTGAGCAGACTGTCCTGGTCCATAGGACCGCCTGATCGAACCTGATATGGGTGTCGCTCTCTTCCGGAACCCTCTTAATCGGCATGAAACCGGGCAAAATGCCAAAAAGAGGTCGCAAAAAGAAGAGAGCGCCAGTGACCGTCTCCCAGGTTCACCGCAGCCCGAACCCCCCACCCGACTGCGGGGGGCATCGCCATGTTTTTTATCACAAAGAACCAACATAGGATGGATCCTGCCCCAGTGGCTTAGTGGTATAGCGGCTGACTTGTAATCAGCAGGTCGCGAGTTCAAGTCTCGCCTGGGGCTCTCCACCTTTTGTTCAAATTTTCTGAAAGAGAAGGGTCGTCACGCCAGTCATCTGGAACTTTATCTCCCTGATCGCGACAGTCGTGAATTTCTCTACGCCTGGTTTGTTTCCCTCCGGATCCGGGTCTGCCACCGGGAAGGTTAAATTGAAGACCCGCCTAACCATTCCGCTCATACAGGGGGAAGACCATGCCGGATATGGGCAAGCCGCACTGCATCAAAAGACTGCCGACGAAGGTGCTCGTCAAGGACGTGTCCGAAGAAGAGGCAATCGAGTACGTCAGGAAACATACCAGAGAGCACTACGAGATCCCACCCGACTATGAGATCCGCAACATCTGCATCCTCGGGAAGGCCCCGATGCTCGTCGGGATCAAAGAGAGGAAGAAAAAACTCATCTTCACCTTCACCAGGCCCTGCTTCGGGACCGACGTCCTGGAAATGGACACCACCCCCGAAGAGATCGAGACGATCCGGTCAGACCTCAGGAAAGACTGACCCCCTCTTTTCCGTCCACTCTCTCATCGGTGAGGGTACTTGAAGACCTCGCAGGCGCAAACCATGGGATGATGACTCAGAAGAAATATCTGGCAGGCCTCGTCGTCGTCGCGGCGCTGGTGATCGCCGCGGGCTGCCTCGGCGCCGGCACGAAACCGACGACCGGCGACACCGTCTCTGTCGAGTACACCGGGACATTTGAGAACGGCACCGTCTTCGACACCAATGTCGGGAAAGAACCGTTCGAATTCACCATCGGGAATCGCGAAGTGATCCCCGGTTTTGAGAAGGCGGTTCTCGGACTTTCGGAAGGCGAGTCGGTGACCGTGACCATCCCGGCCGTCGACGCCTACGGCGAGTACGACGCAGAGAGGATGAAGTACGTGGACAGTTCCACCTTCCCGGAGAACATCACCATCGGCCAGAGGTTCCTGATGAGGAACGGCGAGAACTGGGTGCCCTACACCGTCACGGCGATGAACGAGACGACCATCACTCTGGACGGGAACCACGCCCTTGCGGGCAAGGATCTCACCTTTACCATCACTCTTCTCTCTATCCAGACGCATGGAGAAGTCTGAGAGCAAAGAGGCCTGGGAGACCGACTACCGGCAGCGGGGTGCGCTCTGGGGCGGAGCGGTCCACGACCTCCCCCGCCCGGGGCCCCGCGCCAGGATCCTTGAACTGGGCTGCGGGAACGGCAAGAGTCTCTCAGGACTGACCGGTGAAGGGGCGACGGTCGTCGGCCTCGATCTCGCCCGGAGTGCGGTCGCCCTCGCCGCCGGGACGACACCGGCACACCTCGTCGTCGGGGACGCCCGCCGTCTCCCCTTCCAGACCGGATCGTTTGATATTGTCTGTGCCTTCCATATCATCGGACACCTCAGGGAAGGCGACCGACAGACGGCCGCCATGGAGGGCGCCCGGGTGTTGAGGAAGGGGGGCCGCCTCTATTTCAGGGAGTTCTCGGTCATGGACATGCGCTCCGGGAAGGGAGAGGAGGTCGAGTCCCGAACCTTCCGGAGGGGTGGGGGGATCCTCACCCATTACTTCACCGAGGAAGAAGTCACAGCCCTCTTCCCCAACCTTCTCCCCTCCTCGGTGACGACCAGGCAATGGTCGCTCAGGGTGCGGGGCGTGGACCACCCGCGTGCGGAAATCGCGGGGTTCTTTGAGAAACTGCCATGATGAGTGAAAGAATCCTGTTCATGCTGTATATCCCCTGAAAAAGCAGAAACGAATCTACTTATACGCTCAGGGGAAAGAAAACACATTTATGAAGAAAGACGCCGTAGACGCATCTGTCAATATACGGGACGGGTGGGCCGTTGTCTCGGTCGCCGGGCGGATCGACGCAGGTTCGGCCGGCACCCTCCAGGAAACGCTCACGCCGCTCATTGATGAGGGCCAGAAAAGAATTGTCATCGATATGGCCGGGCTTGATTATATCAGCAGTTCTGGCCTTCGGGTGCTGCTGGGCGCCCGCAAGGCTCTCCAGAAGCAGGGAGGGTCCGTCGCCCTCGCCGCCCTCACCCCCTTCGTCCATGAAGTCTTTGAGATCTCAGGCTTTCTCAGGATCTTTTCGGTCTATGAGAATGTCGAAGGGGCGATGGACGCGCAGGGACAGACCGGATGATGCCGCAGGTCGGGGACTTTCTCGTCCTCTTCGAAATGATCTGCGTCATCGTCGTCGCAGCGTATTTCATCACCAGAACCCGGACCTTCACCGATGCCCTTGAGCAGCGGCTCACCCCGAAGGGTTCGGCCGCCCTCATCCTCTTCTTCGGCGCCCTCTCTATCTACGGCACCTTGAGCGGCGTCGAGGTGCTCGGCGCACCGATCAATGTCAGGGATCTCGGGCCGATGGTTGCGGGGGTCTTTTGCGGGCCTCTCGTCGGGATCGGGGCCGGGCTGATCGGCGGCGGGTTCAGGTTCGGGATGGGCGGGTTCACCGCAGTCCCGTGCGCCGTCTCCACCGTGCTCGCCGGCCTCCTTGGGGGCGTCGTCTACCTGCTCCTCCATCGCGGCGACCTGCAGGTGCCTGAGGTGAAGACCGTCGTCGGGTTTGCCGTCGGGATGGAGGTGCTGCACATGGGGGTTGTCCTCCTCGGCTGCTCGCCCTTCGAGGAGGCCTGGGCACTGGTGAGCCAGGTCTCGGTCCCGATGATCCTGGCCAACGCGACCGGGATGTTTGTCTTCGCCTTCATCATCACCAACCTTGTCACCGAACGACGGACACAGACCGAACGCGACGCCTACCAGGAAGAACTCAGGGTGAAGAAGGCCGAGTTGAAGGTCGCCGCCGAGATCCAGCAGACCTTCCTCCCGAGGAGCATCCCGACGATGCAGGGCTTCGACCTGGCCGCGGTGAGTTGCCCGGCCCGCGAGGTGGGCGGCGACTTCTACGACGCCATCCGTCTTCAGGAGGGGAAGACCGGGCTGGTCATCGCAGACGTCTCAGGCAAGAGCGTGCCGGCGGCGATCTACATGGCTCTCTCCAGGACGATCGTCAGGGCGATGGCGGCCCGGCATCCTGACGTCACCCTCGCCCTGGAGGACGCGAACTCGATGCTCATCGAGGAGTCGGACACCGGGATGTTCGTCACCCTCTTCTATGGCGTCCTCGACGAGGAGACGCGGCTCCTCACCTATGCCAATGCCGGTCACAATCCCCCGCTCCTCCTCAGGAACGGCACCGACGAGTTCGTGTTCCTGGCCCCGACCGGGGTGGCGCTCGGCGCCGCGGAGGATATGGAGTACGGCGCCGGTGAGGTAAGGCTTGGGACCGGCGACCTCCTGGTGCTCTTCACTGATGGGGTGACCGAGGCCTTCAGCCCTGAGGGCGAGGTGTTCGGAAACGGGCGTCTGGAGGAGACGGTGCTGGCCGCCAGGACGCTCCCGGCTGCGGCGATGATCCGGGAGATCCGGGACGCGGTCCGGGCCTTTGCCGGCGAAGGGCCGCAGGATGACGACATCACGGTGATGGTGCTGAAGGGGGAGTGAGCATGGCCGGAGGCATCACCGTCAGTGCAGAGTTGTCGTCCCTTCCCGGGGTGCTGGCTTACATCACCGACGCCCTCCGGGCCCTCGGCCTCTCCCCGAAGGCAGTGCAGGAGATGGAACTTGCCGTCGACGAGGCGGTGACGAACATCGTCCTCCACGGCTATGACGGGACAGAGGGGTGGGTCAGACTTTCGTGCGAGCGGGCCGGCGAGGGTGCGGTGGTGGTGATCGAAGATGCAGCCCCCCCCTTCGATCCGACCGCCGCCCCTTCACCTGAACTGGAGGGAGACGCGGACGAGCGGCCGATCGGCGGGCTCGGCGTCCATTTTATCCGCACGATGACCGATGAGATGATATATGAATACCGGGATGGAATAAACGTCCTGAAACTTCTAAAAAGCGTCTGAGGAGAGAGAGATGGAGATGAGATCCGAACGTGAGGACGCCCTCCTCACCGTCATGGTGAACGGGCGGCTTGATGGATATGCGGCTGAAGAACTGAAGGCAGGGATCGACGGCGCCCTGCAGGACGACGACCGGGCGGTGGTCGTCGACCTTGCCGGGACAGATTACCTGAGCAGCGCCGGGATCCGGGTCTTCCTCGCCCTCCAGAAGCAGATGAAGGCGCGGGGAGGGTGTATGGCCCTCTGCAACGTGGAAAAATACCCGATGGAGGTGCTCTCGATGGCCGGGTTCGACCGCGTCTTCTCGATTGTCCCATCGCGGGAGGAGGCGAGGAGGATGTGTCTGCGCAAGGAGGACACGCTCTCGCTCATCGCCGACCTGGAACAGCCTGCGGATGAAATCGACGGGATGAAGTTCAGGTTCGAACCTGGCACGCGTGCGGCCGCCCATCTCAGGATGCACGGCGACCTCGACACCCTCCTCCATGCCCGCCTCACCCGCGAGGGGGTGCGGGCCGTCCCGCTCTCCGAACTGGGATATGCCCTCGGGATCGGGGCGCTCGGCGGCAGCAGAGACGAGGCGGTCGGGCACCTCGGGGAGATGGTCTCCCTGCGCGGGGCGATGGCCTGGCTGCCGACCGACGGCCACGGTGCCCCTGACTTCCTGGTGCCGGCGACCCCCGGCGGCGGAGAAGGAGCGGCGTACACCGCCTTCGACCTGGCGCTCGACGGGTCGTTCCATGAGGTGGCGGTCGTCGAGGCGGGTTCTGAGGAGGGCTTCACCCTTGAGGCGCTGTACCGCGCGCTCCTCGCCCTGGCGCAGAGGCGCCGGTCCGAGTTTAGAGGGGTCGTTGCGACCGCCCTCTGGGGCGTGACCACCGGCGTGGCCGGCGCGGCGATGACGCGGGTGCCGTTCGCGGAGGAGGGACTCGGCCCCGACGAGACTGATCGATGGGTCGAGCGGCGAGAAGGCCTGCGGCATGGCGGCGACACCCTCCTCTCCTTCGGGATCGCGGTCGACCGTGCCACGGGTCCGGGGGAGATCGCCGCCCTCTGCCCGCCCCTCCCTGGCGAACCGGAAGAAGAAGGCCTCTGCTATCATGCCCATGGGGCAGTCTTCAGGCACGTCCCCTGGGACCAGAGCGCCAGCCTGGAAAAAGGGATCGACCGGTGTTTTGCCGACGGGGAAGTCGTGGACGTCTGCCACCTCCTGGGCTCGACGCGGCTGCGGCGGGCAAAGGTGGGGGTGGCGTACATCACCCCGGTCATGCAGGCGTGATCGGCGGAGGACGGGAACAACCTCTGAACGATCAGCCCTCCGCCTTCCCGCTCCAATCTTCATCCCGGCGGTATCGGGGGCAGCGCCCCCGGTGCAAGCGTGCGGGAAGGCACGTCGATCAGAAGATCTCTAGAACAATGTTCAATCGCGTATGCTTGAGCCCGGGGTTCATGCCGATTCCACACAACCAATCACTTCCTATTTTATCGAGCGCATGCAACGTCTTCTATGCATGAATGCCAGGGAAAGCGGGACATCTTCATCACCCTTCTGACGATGGTGATCGTCCTCATCGCTGCAATCTCCTTCTGGCGGCTGGTGAACCCGCTCATCGTCGGGATCTCGGTTGCCATCGTGTTGATACCGTTCCAGCGCCGTCTTGCCGCCTCGATGAACTGTTATCTCTCGTCGGCGCTCATTACCGTCAGCGTCTTTATCGTCGCCTTCTTCGCCATATTCTCCACCCTGACGATTCTCGTTCAGAACGCCGGTTATCTGCAAGAGATGATCGGTGTTATCATCGAATGGCTCAGGAGTCTTTCGGGCACCCATATCCACGCGAATATTCCGTTCCCGGAGATCCAACCCCTCTTCAACGCCTTTATCACCGACCTTGAGGTCACGCTCCTCAGTTATCTCACCATGGTGCCGATGATGGTCGTGGAGATGATCATCTTCTTCCTCACTGTCTACTTCCTCCTGGTCACCGGCGACCGGATCTGGGCCGATATCAAGAGCGTGATCCCGATGCGCTCGCGCGAGGCCTTCAGGGTTTATGCGAAGACGGTCTCCGACACCCTGTACTCGATCCTGGTGGTGCACATCTCCATCGCGGTGATCACCTTCTTCCTTGCCATCCCCTTCTTCTCCATCCTGGGGTACGAGCATGTGGTCTTCTTCTCGGTCCTCTCCGGCCTCTTCGCGGTCATCCCGCTCATCGGCCCGGTCTTCCTCATCGTCTTCCTCGGCGTCTATGCCCTGGCGCTCGGTGACTGGCGAGGCCTGGCCCTCCTCGCCCTTATCGGCTACCCGGTCGTCTGCGGTCTTCCCGATCTCTACCTGCGGCCGGTGCTGATGGGCCGGCGGATCGAGATCAGGCCGGTGCTCATCTTCATGGCCTTCTTCGGCGGGATGGCGGTGATGGGCGTGATGGGTTTCATCCTCGGTCCGCTCCTGGTCGCCCTCCTCCTCGCGGGCTACCGAGTGATGGTGGCCGAGTACGGCAATCCCGAGGGAGTGGAAGGTGCCGTCGATACGGGCGACACGACTCCGTCCCCGTTTTTCCTGAAGGTTCCCGCGTTCCTTCGCCATTCTGGGGCGCAGACGATGGAGCATGAGATGGAAGACGGCCTTGGCGATGACCGGAATAAAAGAGAGACCTGAGGATGGATCGGGCCCCGGGTGGATGCCCCCCCTTTTTTCTCAGAGACCCCGGTCTTCAAAATTTTTGCCTTATGACTCCTCGACCAGATGGCCCTGGAGCCACATGACCCCCGAGATGGGGTCACCGACTGCCGGGACATAGCCGTCGGTGACGTGCTCTGCGGCATAGAGCATGATCTCCACATCGTCGTGCCCCTCTCCGTGCATCTGTCTGAAGAGGGGGGCGGTGATCTGGTAGACCGTCCGCGTCCCGAAGGTGAGTTCTTTGACCTGCCTGACCACCGTCTGGAAGACGAAGTCGTCGACATCCCCATTCTGGAAGGGGAGGTATGCCGCCATATGCTCCAGCGATAATGCTCTCCCGTCAGGCCCGGCCACCGTTCCCGGATTCGCTCTCCTGAGTTGGTAGGCAAGAGCGGAGAGAGAGAATCGGTATCGACCGCCGTTCAGGTATTTTTCCCGGTTCATGAAATACCGGGTGTCGAAGAAGGCCAGCCACGCCTCGCCGATATGGCCCCTGACCTGTCCTTCGACCTCGTTCATCCACTCCTCAACCCCCTCGACCTCGACATCGTGGACGATGCCCTCCGTGATGTAGGGATAACCGGTGCAGAGTTCCTGGTCGACGACGACCGAGCAGGTCTTCAGGGGATCGCCTCCTGACTGCGCCGCAAGGACCGTCCTGCGCCCCTTCTCGACCATCTTCAGATCGCCGGGATGTTCCAGTGCGTCGATGATCGATGCCTGGATCTCGCTCTCAGACGTGACGAGCGTGTCCCAGTGACTGCCATGGCACCCGATCTTTTTCGGTTTTTTCTTCTCTTCGGATTTATTTTTGAGTGCATCAGAGATTCCCATCGTATCGCCTCGGGTTATGGGGGATTATGGTGGCTGATTTATCTTTGCAGGAGCATATGGGATTATACATATTTAGTTTACCAGAATAATTTGGACAAATATCATATTCATGACTTAAAAAGTATTTGATAGTGGATTCAATTCGTCTTCAACTTGTTTAATACGGTGTCGCTCGTCTGAAGCAGCTGTTTATCCTCATGTGGTTCAAGTTTTCGGATCGCTGCAGCCCTCGCCTAATGTTCGTGCGAGGAGGATGGTTTCGGGACATGAAAGGGGTGTTGCCGATTTCGAAGTGCTCCCTTTGATGGAGAATCTCCCCTGTGAACAGAACCGCAGGATCGTTTCCGGGCTCCATAAGGAAGAACGATTCGCACCGTTGCAGAGCAAAAAAAGAGTTATTTCGGGATCAGCACCGAGTCGATGACATGGCAGACACCGTTCGAACAGACGATGTCTGGCTGGATGACGCTGACCCCGTTGATCCTGACGCCGCGGGTGGTGTCGACCTCGAGGTCCGAGCCCTGCAGCGACTTGATCGAGCGCATCTTCACGATGTCGTCGGCCATGTGCGTGCCCGAGACCACATGATATTTCAGAACCTCGGCCAGCTGGGTTGGGTTCTCCATCAGGTGGTCGATCGTCTCCTTCGGGATCTTGGCGAAGGCGGCGTCATTTGGTGCAAAGACCGTGAAAGGCCCCGGACTGCTGAGCGTCTCGACCAGACCCGCCGCCTTCACTGCTGCGACCAGGGTGGTGAACTGCCCGGCATCGATCGCGGTCTCCACGATATTTTTCTGTGCTTGAACTGCTCTCTGTTGCATCTCTCATCCCCTCCACGGGAGTCCCCTCATAGAATCTCGTCATATTTAACAGATTCGGCCGAAAATCGCCCCGGTTGCCGGTGCGATCAGGTGGGTGTCAGGACGCTCTGTCCTGTCCGGTTGCCCGGCTCGGATTCGGGCGGTCATGCGGTCTCGTTGCCACGCGGCGCCGGGGTAATGGCGACCTCGGAGGAAGGGGAGACGCGGGAGGGGCCGCGGGTCATGGGTTCAAAGTTGGGAGGCGGGCGATCTGAAAAATTCGCCAGAAAAAAAAATCAGACCGTTGAAGATCCATGCTTCGCCTTCAACTCCCTCACCTGGTCGCGCAAAAGGATCGCCCGCTCGAAGTCGAGGCGCTCCGCCGCCTCGTGCATCTGCGCCTCCATCTCGATGATGAGGTTGGGGATCTCGGCCTTCGGGACATGCTTCGTGTCGGTGAGGTCCACCTCCTTTGCCGGGACCGGTTTGGTGACCGTCTGCGGCACGATCCCGTGCGCCCGGTTGTAGGCGACCTGCATCTGCCGGCGGCGTTCGGTCTCGGCGAGGGCGGTGCGGATCGAGTCGGTCTCGCGGTCGGCGTAGAGTATCACGCGGGCGTTGACATTGCGTGCCGCCCGGCCGATGGTCTGGATGAGACTGCGGGCGTCGCGGAGAAATCCCTCCTTGTCGGCGTCCAGGATCCCGACAAACCCGACCTCCGGGATATCGAGCCCTTCGCGCAGAAGGTTGATCCCGACCAGCACGTCGAAGGTGCCCAGGCGGAGGCGGCGGATGATCTCGCTGCGTTCGAGGGCGTTGATCTCAGAGTGGAGATACCTGGTCTTGATCCCCTGCTCCGCGAGGAAGTCGGTCAGTTCCTCGGCAAGCCGCTTGGTGAGCGTGGTGACCAGCACCCGGTCGCCGCGGTCGACTGTCCGCCTGATCTCCTCCATCACGTCCTCCACCTGCCCCTCGACGGGACGCACCTCCACCACCGGGTCCACGAGCCCGGTCGGCCTGATGATCTGCTCGACGACCGCCGCGGAGTGCTTCAGTTCGTACTCGCCGGGCGTCGCCGAGACGCAGATGACGTTCTTCATGTAGCCCTCGAACTCGTCGAAGGTGAGGGGGCGGTTGTCGAAGGCCGAGGGGAGGCGGAAGCCGTACTTCACCAGGGTCTCTTTGCGGGAACGGTCGCCGTGGTACATCCCCCGCACCTGCGGGAGGGTCTGGTGGCTCTCGTCGACGACCATCAGGAAGTCGTCAGGGAAATAGTCGAGGAGACAGTACGGTTTCTCGCCGGACGTGCGCCCGTCGAAGTGGCGGGAATAATTCTCGATCCCCTTGCAGGCCCCCGTCTCCTCGATCATCTCGATATCGAAGAGGACCCGCTGTTCGAGACGGTGGGCCTCGAAGATGTCGAGGGTCGGGAGCACCTCGTCGAGTTCCTCTTTGATGGAGACGACCGCGCGTTTGCGCTCCTCCTCGGTGGCGACGAAGTGGCGGGCCGGGTAGAGATAGAAGTACTCCATCGTCTCCTTCCTCTTCCCGGTGACCGCATCGATCTCTGATATCCGGTCCACCTCGTCGCCGAAGAGTTCGATCCTGATGATGTCGTTGAAGTACGCCGGGATGAGGTCGATGGTGTCGCCCTTCGCCCTGAACCGGCCGGGTGCGAGGTCGAGGTCGTTGCGTTCGTACTGGATCTCGACCAGACGTTCCATGAGGTCGGCCCGCCGCACGCGGTCCCCGCGCTTCAGCTCAAAGCCCATCCCCCTGAAGTTCGCCGGGTTGCCCAGGCCGTAGATGCAGGAGACCGAGGCGACGATGATGGTGTCTGGCCGCGAGAGCACCGAGGCCGTGGCCGCAAGACGCATCTGCTCGATCTTGGGGTTGACGGCGGTGACCTTCTCGATATACTGGTCCTTTCTCGGGAGGTACGATTCGGGCTGGTAGTAGTCGTAGTACGAGACGAAGTACTCCACCCGGTTCTGGGGGAAAAATCCCGAGAACTCGTGGTAGAGTTGTGCCGCCAGGGTCTTGTTGTGGGCGAGCACCAGGGTCGGCCGCTGCACCGCCTCGATGACGTTGGCGACCGTGAAGGTCTTCCCCGATCCCGTGACGCCAAGGAGGGTCTGGAACCGCTCGCCCCCCTCGATCCCGCCGGTCAGTGCTTTGATCGCCCCTGGCTGCGAACCCTTCGGGACAAATGCCGCATCCAATTCAAATTCAGTCATCCTCTCATCGCCTTCCTCCGCAGGAAGCGGTTGTAGGTGATCGCAAAGCGGTGCGCCTCGTCCCTGATCTCCTGGACGAAGAGGGACGAGCGGGCGTCGTTTTTGATCGGGAGGGGGTACGGGAAGCCCGGCACATAGATCTCCTCCTCGCGCTTTGCGATCGAGATGATCGGGAGGCGGAGGCCGAGGGCGGCGATCGCATCGGTCGCCGCCTTCAACTGCCCCTTCCCGCCGTCGACGATGACCAGGTCAGGCATCGGCTTCTCTTCCCTGAGGAGACGGGCGTACCGGCGGCCGACCACCTCGGCGATCGCCGCGAAGTCGTCGATCCCCTCGACCGTCCTGATCTTAAAGCGTCGGTAGTTCCGTTTGTCCGGCCGCCCGCCCCTGAACTGCACCATCGACCCGACCATCGCCGTCCCGGCGAGGTGGGAGATGTCGAAACACTCGATGACATTCGGGGAGTCGGGGAGACGGAGGTCTTCCCTGAGGGCCTCGACCTTCATCCGGTCGGCGAAGAAGGTGAGGTCCAGGTTCTTGCCCGCGAGGTCGAGGAGCCGTCTCTTGTCGCCCCGCTGCGGGACCGTCACCCGGACCTTCCCACCCCGGCGGTCGGCAAGATACTCCGCGACCGGTTCGCCGACCCCGGCCGGGAGGACCACCTCCTTCGGCGGGGCGTGCTCGCCGTAGTACTGTACCAGGAACTCCTCGACGGCGTCGTCCGAGGACTCGAAGACGTACTCCTGTTTTCCGGTCAGGGTGCCCTTCTCGACATGGAAGAGGAGGAGGAAGAGGTTGCCGTCCTGCTCCTGGTAGGCGATGATGTCCTCGTCGTGGTCGGTCCGCCGCTCCATCCGCTGCCGCTCGGCCAGGTGCCGCACCGCCGCGATCTCGTCGCGGAGTTCGAGGGCCCGCTCGAACTCAAGACGCTCCGACCGCTCGGCCATCTCGGCCTCCATCTCCTCGATGAGGTCCTTTCCCCGGCCCCGGAGCACGGCCCGCGCCCGCCCCACCCGTGCGGCGTACTCCTCCTCAGGCATTGTCCCGGTGCATGGGGCCGCACAGATGCCGAGGTGACGGCGGAGACAGGGGCGCTTGGGGAGGCGCCGGCACGAGCGGAGACCGAAGGCCCTCTTCACCACGTCGAGCACCTCGTCTCGCTCTTTCGCCGAGACGAAGGGCCCGAAGTACTCGCCGTCGTCCCCGACCTCCCGGGCGATCGCGATCCGCGGGAACGGTTCCGCACTGAGATGGATGTAGGCGTACCGCCGGGCGTCCTTGAGGTCGATGTTGTACTTCGGCTGGTGCCGCTTGATGAGCGTGTTCTCCAGGATCAGCGCCTCGACCTCGGTCGCGGTCACGATGAACTCGGCCGAGGCGATCTGCCCGACGAGTTTCTGCGTCTTCGCGTCGTGGTCGTGCTTCTGGAAATAACTCGAGACCCGTCGCTTCAGGTGCTTTGCCTTGCCGACATAGATCACCGTCCCGTCGGCGTCGCGGTACAGATAGCAGCCCGGCTCTTCGGGGACGAGCGCGAGGTCGATCATGGCAGGATCTCTGCGAGATAGTGCCCGGTATAACTCTCCTTCACCCCGGCCACCTCCTCCGGCGTGCCGACGGCGACCACCCGGCCGCCGCCGTCCCCGCCCTCCGGCCCGAGGTCGATGAGATGGTCGGCCGACTTGATCACGTCCAGGTTGTGCTCGATGACCACCACGGTGTTCCCTTTCTCGACCAGGCCGTCGAGGACGGCGACGAGTTTCTTGACGTCGTGGACGTGGAGCCCGGTCGTCGGTTCGTCCAGGAGATAGACCGTCTGCCCGGTCGCCCGCTTCGAGAGTTCGCGGGTCAGTTTGATCCGCTGGGCCTCGCCGCCGGAGAGCGTCGTCGAGCTCTGGCCCAGGGTGAGGTAGCCGAGCCCGACCTGGCAGAGGGTTTCGAGTTTGTTCCTGATCGAGGGGACGTGCTCGAAGAATGTCGTGGCCTCGTCGACCGTCATGGCCAGGACGTCGGCGATGGATTTGCCCCGGTATTTCACCTCAAGGGTCTCGGCATTGAACCGCCGCCCCTTGCACTCGTCGCACTCCACGAAGACGTCCGGGAGGAAGTTCATCTCGATCTTGATGACGCCCTCCCCCTGGCAGGCCTCGCACCGCCCGCCCTTGATGTTGAAGGAGAAGCGGCCCGGTTTGTAACCCCGCACCTTCGCCTCTTTTGTTTCGGCAAAGACCTTCCTGATCTCGTCGAAGACCTTGGTGTAGGTCGCCGGGTTGGACCTGGGCGTCCGGCCGATCGGGCTCTGGTCGATGACCACCACCTTGTCGACGGGAGCGTCGAGGGTGAGGGCGTCGTGGGGGCCGGGGTTTGTCCTGGCGCCCGAGATCTTTCGTGCGAGGGCCGGGTACAGGGTGTCGGCGATGAGCGTGGACTTGCCCGAGCCAGAGACGCCGGTGACGACGGTGAGGGTGCCGAGCGGGATGGCCACGTCGATCCCCCTGAGGTTGTGCGCCCGGCACCCGGTGAGGGTGATGTAGTCGCCGTTGGTCCGGCGCGACGACGGGACCGGGACCGAGAGGTCGCCGGAAAGGTAGCGCCCGGTGAGGGAGGCTGGGTTCTTCGCCACCTCCGCGGGCGTCCCTTCGGCGACCACCGTACCGCCGTGCACCCCGGCGCCGGGCCCGATGTCGACCACATGGTCGGCCGCCCTGATCGTCTCCTCGTCGTGCTCGACGACGACGATGGTGTTGCCGAGATCGCGGAGTTTCTGGAGGGTCTCGATGAGCCGCCGGTTGTCCCGCTGGTGGAGCCCGATGGAGGGTTCGTCCAGCACGTACAGCACTCCGGTCAGGTTGGAGCCGATCTGGGTGGCGAGCCTGATCCGCTGGGCTTCGCCGCCGGAGAGCGTGCCGGCGCTCCTGGAGAGCGTGAGGTAGCCGAGCCCGACCTCCTGGAGGAAGGAGAGCCTGGCCCTGATCTCCTTGAGCACCTGGGCGGCGATCGTCGTCTCCTTTGGGGTGAGGTCGAGGCTCTCGAAGAACTCGACCGCCCGGCTGACCGGCAGGTCGGTCACCTCGATGATGTTCTTGCCGCCGACCTTCACCGCGAGCACCTTCTCCTTCAGGCGACGGCCGCCGCAGGCCGGGCAGGGGAGGACCCGCATGAACTTCTGGAGTTCGTGGCGGCGGTACTCTGACTTCGTCTGCTGGAAGAGGCGTTCGGCCTGGGGAAGGAGCCCTTCCCAGGCGCCGGTGTGCGACCAGCTGGCGTCGCCGTTCCTGGTGCTCACCGAGAAGTGGATCCTGTCCGGCGCACCGTACATCAGGGCATGGTACTGCTCGGGGGTGAGGTCTTTGATCGGCGTGAGCACCGAGAACCCGAAGTGTTTTGCGACGGCCCCGAGGTGCTGGGCCCGGTAGCCGTCGAGGAAGTTCCGGTAGGTTGCCACCGCTCCGTCGACGATGGACATCTCGGGGTCGGGGATGATGAGGTCGGGGTCGAACTCGGTCCTGAACCCGAGGCCGTTGCACTCCTCGCAGGCACCGAAGGGGGAGTTGAAGGAGAACATCCGCGGCTGGAGTTCTTCAAAGGAGAGCCCGCAGACCGGGCAGGCCATCTTTGCCGAGTAGGTCTCTTCCTCGCCGTCCTCGCCGAGGGCGACGACCAGGCCGTCCGACTTTGCGACGCCGGCCTCCACCGCCTCGACGAGCCGCGAGCGTTCGGCCGCGGGGTCGAGGCGGTCGACGACCACGTCGATGTCGTGCTTGACATAGCGCTCCAGCGGATGCTCCTCGTCGGTCCTGACGATCTCGCCGTCGAGACGGACGCGGGCGTAGCCTTCGGCGTCCAGGTCCTTGAGGAGCTGGGCATACGTCCCTTTCTTCTGCCTGACCACGGGAGCGAGGACGGTCACCTGCCGCCCGGCAAATCTCTCGGCGACGGCGTCGGCGATCGCCTCGGGCGAGCGCGACTCGATCCTAGTCCCGTGCTCCGGGCAGTACGGCACCCCGATCCGTGCGAAGAGGAGTCTGAGGTGGTCGTAGATCTCGGTGACCGTGCCGACGGTGCTGCGCGGGTTCTTCGAGGTGGTCTTCTGTTCGATGGAGATCGCGGGGGAGAGCCCCTCGATCGCGTCGACGTCGGGTTTCTGCATCAGTCCGAGAAACTGGCGGGCATAGGCGGAGAGCGACTCGACGTACCGTCGCTGTCCCTCGGCGTAGATGGTGTCGAAGGCAAGGGTCGACTTGCCTGACCCGGAGACGCCGGTGAGGACGATGAGACGGTCCCTGGGGAGCGAGAGGGTGATGTCTTTGAGGTTGTGTTCCCTCGCGCCCCTGATCACGAGGTGTTTCATCTTCAGGATCGTCTTGTCCCTGACCCTAATAGAAGGGTTGGCGCGGGCAGTGAAAGTGAAGGGGTGGGGCGTCGCTCGGGTATCTGGTGCTTTTGTTATCGCGTCCGGGTCAGACCATAACGATTGCCTGGAGGAGAACGTGACGCAGAGTGGGCCGCCTCCATCGCAGGATCTTTTTCACCGTCTCGCGCCGGGGGGCGCGGGCGGCGAAGAACTCTTAAAAATGATTGAAATCTCAAAATAAAGGATGATTATATATTCTGACGAGTTTCCCGGATCTTGCAGGTACGAGATCCCGTGAGCGTGACCCGATGTGTAGAGAATCCGCTCACAATCGATATATATAACGAATATGATATTCCGCCGCGTGGAGATTGAAAGAGATTCCATAGGTCAGGTAATCCCTTCATCTTTTTCGAGGTGAACTGATGAAAAACATTCACTATTATATTGTTGCCTCTGTTATTGTGGTCGTGCTGGCCGTTGTCGTCATATTCATGGTTTCAGATCTCTCCCCTGATGCGACTCCCCCGCAGCAGGAGAACGAAACTCCCCTGCCGACGGTGGAGGAGACCATACGGCCGGACACATCATATATCGAGATCCGCACCATCGATGGCCGGAGGGTCATCCTCTATCCTGAAGACCAGAGATACCCGGCCATCGAAGCGGAGTGCCGCGAGCAGGTGCAGGGTATCAACGGTCAACTCAAAACCGGTTTTTCCCGGCGAGAACTGGATGCCATGAAGCGCAATGGCACCTCTGTGACAATCCACTTCTCAGAACCCACACACTTTGTGACAAGTTACATCGTCGACGGATCACCGAAGGAGATCACCATCGAAGAGGCGCTCTTCTTCCTGGACTACGAAGACGATCCGAATATGGTCATCACCCCGTCACAGAACGGTTCAGGGGTCTGGACTACATCACGCGATCGCTCGAAACTCGCCGCTCTGGCCACACAAGTCCTCGTCGAGGAGGGGCGGAGCGGGGAGAAGGTCTCAACCTCTCCGGCCAACCTCACCTTTGCCCCGGTCGACTTCCAGCCGATGCCTGAGACGGTCCCTCTCTACCGGTTGGAGACGCCTGAGGTGACAAAAGAGATGTTCTCTGAGATGGCGGAGGCGCTGGGACTTGAGGGGACGGTGCGGGAGGCATATGACCAGTTTGTCCTCGAAGACGGAGTCTTCTCGCTGGAGATGCATATGCAGTCCGGCCGCGTTGCCATGATCGACATCTCTCGCTGGGTGATTCCAAATGACAAAGATCTACCCGAAAACCTCCCTTCAGATGAGGAGGCGGTCGAGATCGCAACAGAATATCTAGAAGAAAAGGGGTTGATGCCTCCTGATGCAGTATTGTTGGATGTCCAGCATCCCCATATCATTACAAGCAATGAGAATGGTGAGGTGATCGGTATCGCCTATGAAGCCATCCAGGTCTCGTTCTGCCGCGAGGTCGACGGGCGGGAGGTTGCCGGGTCTGAGTTGACTGTCGATGTCGGCGGCGGCGGGGACGTCATCGGAGTCTACAAACTCTGGCGCGACTGCGTCGAGGAGAGGGAGGTCGAGGTCATCACGCCGGAAGAGGCATTCGAGGAGGTGAAGGCCCTCGGGGTGCCGAATGATCCCATGAAACCGCAGACCGCGGAGATCACCGAGATCGATCTGGGTTACTACGAGGCGCAGGCCATGGAAGCCCCGGCCTACCTGGTGCCGGTCTACATCTTCTCCGGCGAGGTGACGGACGAGAGCACGACGACACCCTTCGTCAGGTATGTCGCCGCCGCCCCAGAGTTCAGGGGTGAAGTGCCGCTGGTCAAGGCGGCATCCTGATTTTTTTTTCATCCGGGTGACGCTTCAGGTCTCCACAGATCCCGTGCCTTCCCTTGTGCCCCAGGCGCCGAGCATGGAGGAAGGCACGTCGATCAGAAGGCCCACCTCGTTTGAAAGATCAGGTCAGAGATCGCGATCTTCTGCTCCCGAGGCGCGGCCCGGGCCGGGCGCGCCTTTATGCCCGGAGGGTCCAAGAGTTGAGAGGATGGAGACAGGAACGGCCGGGGAGCGGGCATGCCGGTTCGCCGCCGGGATTGCGGCGGCCCTCGGGGTGAGGGAGGAGCAGGTGGCGGGGACGGCGGCGCTCCTCGCGGGCGGGGCGACGGTCCCCTTCATCGCGAGGTACCGGAAGGAGGCGACCGGGTGTCTGGACGAGGTGGCCGTCGCGGCGGTCAGGGACTGTCTTGCCGCGATGGAGCGGCTCGAAGAGCGGAGGGAGACGGTGCTCGCGTCGCTCAGGGAGCAGGGCGTGCTCACCCCTGACCTGACGGCGCGGGTGATGGGGGCGGAGAGTCTGGCCGTCCTCGAAGATCTCTATCTGCCGTTTCGGCCCGGACGCCGGACCCGCGCCTCGGCGGCGCGGGAACTGGGGCTTGCCCCCCTGGCCGCGGCGCTGCTCCGCGGGGAGTGTGCCGACCCGCTCGCCGCGGCGCAGAGGTATGTCCGGCCCGACGGCCCGGCCGACGCTGCGGCGGCGCTTGCCGGTGCGAGCGACATCATCGCCGCCACGGTCTCTGAGGATGCCGGTGTCAGGGCGTCGATGCGCCGGCTCTTCATGGAGGCGGGTGTGCTCACGGTGCGGGCGGCCCGCGGGAAGGACCTCGCCGCCACCCCGTACGCCGACTATGCGGGATATACCGGGCGGCTCGGGGCGATGCCCGGCCACCGCGTCCACGCGGTGCTGCGCGGGGCGCGGGAAGGGCTGCTCTCGCTCACCGTCGCCCCGCCTGAGAGACGGGCGCTCGGCCTGATGGGGATGCGGGGCCGCGGTCCGGGGGCGGAGGTGGTGGCTGCGGCGGTGCAGGACGGGTACCGTCGCCTCCTTGCCCCGGCGATGGAGCGCGAGAGCCTCGCGGCCGCGAAGGCGCGGGCCGACGAGGAGGCGGTGCAGGTCTTTGCCGCCAACCTCAGACGCCTCCTCCTCGCACCCCCGCTCGGGAGAACAATCGTGCTCGCCGTCGACCCTGGTTTCGCGGCCGGATGCAAGGTCGCCTGCCTGGACCGGCAGGGGACGCTCCTCCACGCGACGGTCGTCCGTCCCCTCCCGCCGCACCGGCAGGAGGGGAAGGCCGGGGCGGTGCTCGCCGACCTCTGCCGGCGGTACGGCGTCGAGGTGGTCGCCGTCGGGAACGGCCACGGCGGCCGGGAGGCGCGGGCCTTCCTGCTGGGCCTCGGCCTGGGGGTGCCGGTGATCACGGTGAGCGAGTGCGGGGCCTCGGTCTACTCGGCCTCGGCGGAGGCCCGCCGGGAGTTCCCCGACCTCGACCTCACCCTCAGGAGTGCGGTCTCCATCGGCCGGCGTCTTCAGGATCCGCTCGCCGAACTGGTGAAGATCGACCCGCAGGCCCTGGGCGTCGGGCAGTACCAGCACGACGTCGACGGACGGCTCCTGACCGCGGCCCTCGACGACACGGTGGTCAGCGCCGTCAATGCCGTCGGGGTGGAGGTGAACACGGCGAGCGCCCCGCTCCTCGCCAGGGTCTCCGGGATCGGGCCGAAGCAGGCCGGACAAATCGTCGGCTTCAGGGAGGAGCACGGCCCCTTCGGATCGCGGCAGTCCCTCCTCGAAGTGCCCGGCATCGGCCCGAAGACCTTCGAGCAGGCGGCCGGGTTCCTCAGGGTCGTCGGCGGCGCCGACCCGCTGGACGCCACCGCCGTCCACCCGATGCACACTCCGGTCGTCAGGGCGATGGCCGACGACCTGGGGGTCGGGGTCGGCGACCTCGTCGGCAACCCGGCCCTCCTCGGGCAGGTCGAACCGGAACGCTATGTGCACGGTGCCGTCGGTCTCCCGACGGTGCACGACATCTGCGCCGAACTCGCTGCCCCGGGCCGCGACCCGCGGCCGCCCTTCGACCTGAGCGCCTACGAGGGCGCCCCGGCCTCGATCGACGACCTCGCGCCCGGCATGGCCCTCCAGGGCACCGTGACCAACGTGACGGCCTTCGGTGCCTTCGTGGACATTGGAGTCGGGACCGACGGCCTGGTCCACGTGAGCGAACTCGCCGACGCCTATGTCGCCCGCCCCCTCGACGTCGTCGGGGTGCACGACCGCGTCGCGGTCACCGTCCTCTCGGTGGACCTGAAACGCCGGCGGATCGCCCTCTCGATGCGGGAGCGTCGGGAAGGATGAGCGGCCTCCCCCCGGTCGTCGGGCCGTCGCCGATCATTCTCGTGCTCGGGAGTTTCCCGAGCGTCGTCTCGCTCCGCGCTCAGGAATACTACGGCAATCCGCGGAACGGGTTCTGGCGGGTGATGGAGGCGCTCTTCGGGGTGCCGGCAGACCGCCCCTATCCCGAACGGCTGGAAGGACTGAAAGCGGCCGGGGTCGCGCTCTGGGACGTCGTCGGGGCGTGCACGCGGGACGGGAGCAGCGACGCATCGATTAGAGAGGTGGCGGCAAACGACATCCCCGGCTTCCTCGACCGCCACCCGACCGTCTCCGTTGTCGCCCTCAACGGCCGGACCGCGGAGCACTGGCTCCGGCGCGTCCACCCCGCCGTCTGGAACCGCCCCGGCGTGCAGGTGCTCGTCCTCCCCTCGACCAGTCCGGCGAACGCCCGCCTCACCATCGAGGAGAAGATCGAGGCATGGCGGGCGGTGGTGGGGACCGGCGAGAAAGTTTAAACCCGGTGCGGCCCACTGCGGGTGAGCGCCATGCGATGGCCCGGGTTCGTTCTTGCCGGCGGGATCGCCGCCCTCTTTCTCATCGTCAGCCTCAGGGCCGTCATGCAGGGCGGGCCTCCGCTCGGGCTTGCCATCCGCCTCGTCGCCCTCAACGGCGTCCTCGCCCTCTCGGTCGCGGCGGCGATGACCCCCTTCCTCGGCGGGATCAGGGCCGTCTTCGGCCGCTCCTTCCTCACCGTCCACCACCTCTTCGCCGTCGTCGGCCTCGCCGCCGTCATCCTCCACCCGGCGCTCGTCGCCATCAGGGCCGGCGACCTATCGGTCCTCGTCCCATCCTTCGCCTCGTGGACCCTCTTCTGGACCTACGGCGGGCGGGTTGCTCTCATCCTCATCCCCATCGCCCTGGCGGCCGTCCTCCTCAGGAAGCGTTACCCCGCCTCGTGGCGGCCGTTTCATATGCTGATGTACGCCGCCCTTCTCCTCGTCGTTGTTCATGCGAACCTCATCGGCACCGACTTTGGCGATCCGGTCGTCCGGGTGGTAGTGAATGGCGCCTTTGTCGTGGTTGTGGGGGCTTTTGTGGCGAAGCGGTGGCGGGGGAGGAGGAAGAAGGTTGAGGGAAGATAGGGAGGAAGTGGGAGATTCATTGTCTTCCTACGATCTCTTGCCGGATTGTTCACTCCCTGTATGAAATCAGCCTGGAGTTTTTCCAACAAAGTCCTCTTTCCTGTCTTTCATCATCGCCTCCATGACCTGCAGAGAATTCGCACAGAAGGGTCAAATATATCAATGGATCTATTCCTGGTGATGAATGCCAGGATCAATCCCCCAAAGGCGCAGGAAACCGCCGATGATGCTGGAGCGGGAAGAACATGAATATGGAATCCATTCCTGTTCTCGTGGGAATATTTCTTATATTCGGCGTGCCTTTGCTGCTCTTCGCGGCATATACCACCGTGCTCTATTATCTCATCCGGAAGATCCCAAATACCGCCGTCCGTATTCTCGCACCCCTCGGCATCGCCCTTCTGTTTCTCTTCGTCGAACTGGACAATCCATTTTTTATCCTTCAAGCACTGGCTGTCCTCCTGCCGTTTCCGCTCATCGAAGGCCATCTGCAGGCAAAGAGAAAAGGAGTCCCCGTCTTTATCTGTGTAACTCTGACGATGTTCTATGTGTTCATAACCGGGTTTGCGACCTTCATGAGTTATTCCGGGCCTGATAGTAGTGTGGGGCCGTTATTTTTCGATTTAATCCAGCCATGTCTCGATTCTTTCCAGAGCGACTATCTCTTCAAGGTCGTGTACAGGCTGATGCAATTTCTTGAAGCGATTCTTGTGGGGGTGGTGGTCTATGGGATACTTCTCGTTGCGTACAGAGTCAGGGGTATGATGGGCGGGTTAAAACAGTCCGATTCAAGAGATCAATAATCTGGGATCTTCAGTGTTTTCATGATGGAAATATTCCCATGAAACACACCGTGGTGTTTTTCAAAGAATTGTCTGAAGTTCTGTTTCACCGGCGATTCTATCGAACTTGAAAATTATTATTCGAGAGGATCTTATCCTGTGCCGGAGATCATCTCATCCCTTCATCAATCCCCGCGAACGGGTCGAGCAACGCGCCGACCGGCACCCCCCGCAGCGCCACCGCCGCCAGGGCGCCGACGACTCCCCGCCCGCCCTGGAGGAGGATGCCGCTTTCGGCCGCGAGGTTCCTCGCCTCGTCCTGGGTGACCCGCACCGAGCGTGCCCGCACCCCGAAGCCCCGGAGGGCCGGCAGGAGCCTGAACCCCTCCCTGACCGCAACCCCCCACTCAGGCGAGAGCGCCTCGGCCGAGACAAACCGGACCGCCCGCTCCGTGACCTCCTCGACCTTCATGGGCTCCACCGCGAGTTCGATATAACTGCACGAGTTCCCGGCCGTCCGCTCGGGCAGGTCGGGCTTGAGCATCGCCACCTGGTGACCGATCGGGATCACCCCCCTGATGGTGCTCAGATGCTGGAGGAGGGCGAGGGCCAGGGCAAAGGTCGCCCCCCCGCCCGGTGCGTCGGTATCATCGACCCCGATCCCGAGATGGACCAGGGCCCGCGTCCGCACCTCGCCCTCGATCGTCTGGCCGCGCTGCCGCGCCTCGACCCCGCAGACCCCCTCGGCCTCGGCCATCTGGTCGGTGAGCGAGTAGGCCGGGCCGCCGACGCATCGGATCCGCTGCACGATCTCGTCGCCCTCGCGCCTGATCCCGACCACCCCGACCGCCGGCAGGGGGGCAAGCCCGATCTCGACGCCGTCGTGCTCGGAGATGACCCCGCACTCGCGCAGCAGCGTGCCGTCCCGCTGCACATGGAGGAGCGGCCCGCCGGCCAGGGCATGATGATACGCGCAGAAGGCCGCACACCCGCTGCTCATGCACTCGTGATAGCACTCCACCAGGTCGCCGTCGACCGTCGTGAAGATCCGGCGGCACGCACTCGCCGGCAGGGCCGAGGCCGCTGCATAGATCGCCGGGTGCCGCCCGCGCCGCTCCTCCTTCTGCACGATACACCCCTCCTCAAAGAGTCTGGTCACCCAGTCCTGGACCGTGCTCCGCGGGAGCGTGCAGAGTTCCATCACCTCGGGGACCGTGAAGTGTCCCCTTTCCAGTGTCAGCCTGCGCATCACGGCGAGAAGTTCCCGCCGCCTCTCAATGACCCTCGACATGACAGTCTCTGATAAAGAGAAGATCGCCGATGACCGCACTCGCCGTCTCGACCGACCCCGCCCCCTTCCCGACCTCGGTGACCGCTCCGGCAAGGTCGGTGACCACCGTCACCGCGTTGAGGTTGTCGCGGACGACCAGCGGGTGCTTCTTCGGGAGGATCCTGGGGGATACCCTGAGCAGCCCCTTCTCAGGCACCACCTCACCGATGAGCCTGATGGTAGAGTTCTTTCTCCCGGCAAGAGAGAGGGCCTCCACCGTCAGGAGGTCGATGCCCGTGCAGTCGACGTCGGCCAGGGTGGCGCCGTTCTTCCAGATCGTATTGGCCAGGATGACCAGTTTCAGGGCGGTGTCGATCCCCTTCACGTCGAAGGTCGGATCGGCCTCGGCATACCCCATCTCCCGCGCCTCGTCGAGGGCCTGCTCGTAGGTGAGCCCCTCGTCGGCCATCCTGGTAAGAATATAGTTGCAGGTGCCGTTCATGATCCCGTAGACCGCCTGGACCGTGTTCCCGGCAAGCCCGTGCTGCAGCGTCTGGATGATCGGGATCGCCCCGCAGACCGTCGCCTCGTAGCGGAGCTGCACCCCGTGCTCCCCGGCAAGGTCCATCAGTTCCCTGAACCTGAGCGCGAGCGGCCCCTTGTTCGAGGTGACCACATGCTTCCCCATCGAGAGGGCCATCCGGATCGCGGTGAGGCCCGGTTCCCCGCTCTTGATATCGGTGGGGGTCACCTCCACCAGGACGTCGTACTCGCCGCGTTCCACGATCTCCATCGCAGAGATCGCCTGGTCGCCGCAGCATCCGGTCGTCTTCTTCTGTTCGAGGGCGGCCGCAAGATCGATACCCTCAGGCTCGATCAGCCCGCTCTTTGAATCGGCAAGCCCGGTGACCGTGAGCCCGAGCCCCTTCTCGGCGATCACCGAGACGACGCCGCGGCCGACCGACCCCATGCCAAGGACCGCGACTCTCATGCGGCCTCCTCCATCGTCTCGACCATGAGCAGATCCTTCTCCCTGGCCACCGACCTGAGGCCCTCCATCGCACGCTCCATATTTTCCTCGTTGGTTGCAGATATTGTGAGGAGGGCCGACGAACGCTGGTTGATCCCCGGCATGGTCACATGCATCTCCACCACCTCGGCATACCCCGTCTGATCGATCGAACCGACGGTGTCTGAGAGGTCGGTGTGCATGATATGCCCGATCATGATGACGCTCCGTTTCATCAGGAGACGTTCCTCGCCGATCCCCAGGATCGAGACCCCCCGCGCCTTGAGGATCTCGATGAGGTCGTCGAGGCGCTCGTCGGTGATCTCCAGGACCACCTGGACGATACGCGTCTTCGGCCTCAGGGTGGGATCCCACTCATGGATCACCGCCATAATGTTCCCGCCGACCTCAGAAATCGGCTGCAGGGCGCCCACAAGTTGCCCGGGGGCATCTTTCACCTCGATCTTCATGGAAACCTGCAACAAACCACCGTTCTAATATTTACATCCCGGCAAAATAAGCCTTCCATAAGAGCGCACTCCGGGCACCCCCGCGAACTGATCCTATATAATTCACATGAAAAATATATTTATAATCTTACTCCAAAGTTATAAACAACCAGAACAAAAGGTCCCTGCTCACTGTCAGAACACGAAAAAAATCTCGTTTTGGACATCTTATTTATGATGTTCAACATGGGTCCTGACAGAGTTTGGCAGAACACCTGCATTGTCCGGGTATACCTGTAATGCACCTGTAGTGGGGATCCAGAAACCGCTTAGCGGAGGTTTTCATGGATCAGGAGATGGAAAAACCCAAACTCGTTATCAAATCGCTGTATAAAATTTTCGGAAAACACCCCTCCGATGCAACCGCCCTCATCAAGGAAGGACGGTCCAAAGAAGAGATCCTGGAAAAGACCGGGCAGACCGTCGGTCTCAGGGACGTCAACCTCTCGGTTGAAGAGGGTGAAATTTTTGTGGTCATGGGCCTCTCGGGTTCAGGTAAGTCCACTCTTCTCAGATGTGCAAACCGGCTCATCGACCCGACGTCGGGTGAGATCCTCATCGACGACACCGACATCGCTTCTCTTGATGAGGACGCACTCAGAGATGTGAGACGGAAGAAACTGGGTATGGTCTTCCAGAACTTTGCCCTCCTCCCCCACCGCAGCGTCATCGAGAATGTCGCCTTCGGCCTGGAAGTCCAGGGGATGCCTGAGGAAGAACGGATCGAGAAGGCAAAGAAGACCATCGAGATGGTCGGACTTGTCGGATATGAGGAGAGCATGCCGGATGCCCTCTCTGGCGGGATGAAGCAGCGGGTCGGTCTGGCCCGCGCCCTTGCGAGCGACCCCGACATCCTCCTGATGGACGAAGCCTTCAGCGCCCTCGACCCCATTATCAGGAGCGGGATGCAGGACGAACTCCTCGACCTCCAGAACGAACTGAACAAGACGATTATCTTCGTGACCCACGACCTTGACGAGGCCCTCAAACTCGGGAACCGCATCGCCCTGATGAAGGACGGTGTCGTCGTCCAGGTCGGCACGCCCGAGGAGATCCTCACCTCGCCGGCCGACGAATATGTGACAAGTTTTGTCGCCGGGGTCGACATGACGAAGGTGCTCACCGCCGAGGGCGTCATGAAGCCACCCGACCCGATGGTCTCGATCGTCTCCGGTCCCAGGGTCGCCCTGAAACTGATGGAAGACCATGGGATTTCGACGATCTTTGTGGTCGGGAAGGGGAGGATCCTGAAGGGTCTGGTAACCGTCGAGGACGCCATCGCGGCGGCACGCGCAAAGAAGACAAACCTCGAGGAGATCCTGATCACCGACACCCCGGTCACGAGCCCTGACACCCCGGTCCGCGACCTGATGGGCCTGGTGGCCACGAGCCAGTACCCGGTTGCGGTCGTCGATGGGTGCAACCGGTTCAAGGGCGTCATTGTCAGGGGTTCGCTCCTTGCCGCCCTGGATGTTGGCAACGGTGAGGAGGGAGAAGCATGAACGAAACATTCGAACTCCCCAAGATCCCGCTCGGCGATGCGGTCGAGGCTCTTGTCGAGTGGATCGAGATCAACTTCGCCGTCATCCTGGACTGGATCAGCGACGGCCTGGACTGGATCATCAGCGGGATCAAATTCCTTCTCCTCCTCCTGCCGCCGCCGGTCTTCATCGTCCTGACGGCGGTGCTCGTCTGGTTTGTCACCAAACGCGACACCAGACTTGCCATCGGTTCGGCGCTCGGGCTTCTGCTCATCTGGGACCTGCACCTCTGGACTCTGGCGATGGAGACACTTGCTCTGGTCCTGGCGTCCACGCTCTTTGCGCTCCTCATCGGGATCCCGACCGGGATCTTTGCGGCGCGTTCAGAGACCGTGCACAAGATCGTCAAGCCGTGCCTCGACTTCATGCAGACGATGCCGGCCTTCGTCTACCTCATCCCCGCGGTGGTCTTCTTCGGCCTTGGCAACGTGCCCGGCATGATCGCCACCGTCGTCTTTGCGATGCCGCCGGTGGTCAGACTCACCGCCCTCGGGATCCAGCAGGTGCCCAGGGAACTGACCGAACTCGCCGACGCCTTCGGGACCACCGAGCGGCAGAAACTGGTCAAGGTGCAACTGCCGGTCGCCCTGCCGACGATCATGGCCGGCATCAACCAGTGCATCATGATGGCCCTCTCGATGGTGGTCATCGCCGCCATGATCGGGGCCCAGGGTCTCGGTTACAAGGTGCTGGAGGGGATCCAGCGTCTCGACATCGGCCTCGGCTTCGAGGGCGGGCTTGCGATCGTGATCATCGCGATCATCCTCGACCGGGTGACCCAGAGCCTGGCTCCCGGGCCCATCGAACAATAACAACCAGTGATATCCATGAAACAGCACAACACAATCGGAATGATCCTCTGCGGTTTCCTGGCCGTTGCACTCGTCCTCAGCGCCGGGTGCACCGCCACCGGGGACACAGGAACACAGCCTTCAGAACAGAAATCGATCTCCATCGGGTATGTCCTCTGGGACTCCGAGATCGCGAGCACCAACGTGCTCAAGCAGGTCTTCGAGCAGGCAGGGTATGACGTCACCATCACCGCCGTCGACGCCGCACCCCTCTACCAGGCCGTCGCCAGCGGCGACGTGGACTGCACCGTCTCGGCCTGGCTCCCCAGGACTCAGGAAGCCTATATGGACGAGTTCGGGGATCGGCTCGACTTTGTCGGGAAGAACCTCGAAGGTGCGAAGATCGGCATGGTCGTCCCGAGTTATGTGACCATCGATTCCATCGAGGAGATGAACGGGGTCAAGGACCAGTTCAGCGGGAAGATCGTCGGCATCGACGCGGGTGCCGGAGTCATGAAGACGACCGAGGACGCAATCGAGGCATATGATCTCGAGTACGATCTCATCTACAGTTCGAGCGCCGGCATGGCCTCGGCCCTGAAGAAGTCGGTCGATCGGGCCGAATGGGTCGTGGTCACCGGGTGGACGCCACACTGGATGTTCGCCCGCTGGGACCTGAAGTACCTCGATGACCCGAAGGGGGTCTACGGCGGCGAGGAGTACATCGGCACGCTGGCCAGGAAGGGCCTCGCCGGAGACGACCCCGAGGCCTACGGGATCCTGAAGCGCTTCCACTGGACTCCTGAAGACATGGAGTCGGTGATGCTTGATATCGAGGACGGTATGTCTCATGAAGACGCTGCACAGAAGTGGATCGACGCCCACCCGGACCAGGTTAACACCTGGCTGGGTAAGGCATAATACTCCTTTTTCTTGCCCCACTGAAGGTTCTGACCCTCGTCTGCTGTATGCCCGGTACGAGCAACGACGACGTTGGACATCTCTTTCGTGAGGCCCTGGCACTCCTGCGTGCCACCTGATGAACACATTTTGCATCCTGAATGATGAACATGAAAAAAACCAGCATAATTATGGTCTTTTGCCTCCTGGCCGTTGTTGCACTTGTCCTCACCGCCGGATGCACCTGCACCGGGGGGGCACCGCCTTCAGAACAGAAATCGATTTCTATCGGCTATGTCCTCTGGGACTCCGAGATCGCGAGTACCAACGTGATCAAGCAGGTCTTCGAGCAGGCCGGCTACGACGTCACCATCACCGCCGTCGATACCGCTCCGCTCTTCGAAGGGCTTGCAAAGGGAGACATCGACTGTTCGGTCTCGGGATGGCTCCCGGTGACGCAGAACGTGTACTGGGAGAAATATGGGGATCGGATCGACCTGGTCAGGAAGAACCTCGAAGGCGGGGCGTTCATCGGCCTGGTTGTCCCGTCCTATGTGACTGTCGACTCGGTGGAAGACCTCAATGACCCTGTGGTCAGGGAGAAGTTCGGCGGGAAGGTCTATGGGATCGACCCGGGTTCGGGGACCATGCACACGGCCGAAAAACTGATCGAAGCGTACGATCTGGATTACGAACTCGTCCCGAGTTCGACCGCCGGGATGGTCAGCGCCCTGAAGAGAGGGATCGACCGCAACGAGTGGGTGGTGGTCACCGGGTGGACGCCGCACTGGAAGTTCGCCCGCTGGGATTTGAAGTTCCTGGACGAGCCGCGTGACGTCTTCGGGAAGAACGAATATATCGCCACCTTTGCACGGCAGGGTCTGGCCGAAGATGATCCCGAAGCCTACGGGATCCTGGAACGTTTCCACTGGACCGCCGAGGACATGAACAGCGTGATGCTCGATATCGAAGAGGGCATGACGCCCGAAGACGCCGCACAGAAGTGGATCGACGCCCACCCCGAAGAGGTCAAGGCCTGGATCGGGATAGCGGCCTAAAATGTAAAGATATAATAATTACGACTCCCTTTTTTCTGGTGAAGGTCCGGGTCATCGCCTGCTGCACCCTGCATCTGGGCAACGACGGTGTCGGACGCGCTGTTGTGAGGACGGTTTTCCCTGCTCATACCTTTGAGCCGATGATCGTTGTGAGCAGTCTCGGCGGGTTTTGATGATCTCTCCTGACCGGAGGGCCCGGACCCTGTGCCCGGAGACACCACGAAAAACTCTGGAAAGGTGTAATGTATGATTCAATCTGGAAAATTATCATGTATCCTTGTCACTCTTCTGGCCGTTGCATGTCTTTTCGCTGCCGGGTGCACCGGCACCGGCGACGGACCTCCTCCTGCCGGGACGCAGACTTCCGAACAGAAATCGATCTCCATCGGCTACGTCCTCTGGGACTCCGAGATCGCGAGCACCAATGTGATCAAACAGGTCTTCGAGAGGGCGGGCTACGATGTCACGCTCATTGCGGTCGATGCCGCCCCTCTCTACCAGGGACTTTCGAAAGGCGAATTTGACTTCACTGTCTCTTCATGGCTGCCAAGAACCCATGGGGCCTATATGGAGAAGTTCGGAGATCAGATCGACGAAGTCGGCAGAAACATGAACGGCACCAGGATCGGCCTGGTCGTCCCGACCTATGTGACCATCGACTCCATTGAGGAGATGAACAGTGTCAAAGATCGGTTCGACGGCAAGATCACCGGTGTCGAACCTGGTGCCGGGATCATGTCCGCGACTGAGGAGGCGATCAAGGAGTACGACCTTGACTATGAACTTGTCTACAGTTCGAGTGCCGGCATGGCTTCGGCCCTCAGAAAAGCGGTTCAGGGCGAGGAGTGGATCGTGGTCACCGGATGGACCCCACACTGGAAGTTTGCCCGCTGGGATCTGAAGTACCTCGAAGACCCGAAGGGCATCTATGGCGGCGAAGAGCACGTCGCCACCCTCGCACGCACAGGCCTGGCCGAGGATGATCCCGAAGCATATGCGATCCTTCAGCGTTTCTTCTGGACCCCTGACGACATGCAATCGGTGATGCTCGATATCGACGACGGGATGTCGGAGACCGAGGCGGCGCAGAAGTGGCTCGACGCCCACCCCGACCAGGTCGATGCCTGGCTTGGGAAGGCATAATAATACCGAACACCCCTTTTTTCTGATGAAGGTCCGGGTCATCGCCTGCGGCAACCCCTATATGGGCAACGACGGTGTCGGTCATGCTGTGATGGAAACTCTCTCTGTAGAACACCCTGAACTCGATGTCGTCGACGGAGGGCTCGGCGGGTTCGGGCTCATACCCCTGATGGAGGAGTGCGATCGCGTCGTCATCGTCGACGCCACGACCGGGATGGGAACACCCGGCGAGGTGCAGGTCTTCCATGAGGTGCCTCCCTCTTCCGCCTTCCCGATGTCCCTCCACGACCTCGGGATCGCCGAGACGCTTGCCCTCGCCCGCGAGGTCGGGGTGACCGCCGAGGTGGTCATCGTCGGGATCGAGGGAGGAGAGATCGAGGCGTTCTCGAAAGTTCTGACCCCTGAGGTGACGGCGGCCGTTCCTGAGGCGTGCCGGCGGGTGCTCGAAGAGGTGGGGAGGGAGTAAAGGAGTTATTCCAGCTCTTTAGAGTGCCTATTCTTGTGCAAGGAGGTGGGAAGGCAGATCGATCAAAATGGTCGCCCCGACAGAAGGAAATTCTCAGTTGCTCTCTCGCGCCGGGGGGCGGTGAGGTGCTCTGTTCTCGCCTGCTGCCATGGTGAGAGGAGAGTGATCGAGGCTTTCTACGGAACCCTGCAATCTTTGATCGGAGGATCGTCACGACAGAACTATGAAAAATTCTCCAGAGCAAAAAAAAAAAGTTCTAAGATCAGGACAAATCCCGGACGTCTACTTCTTGACCGAGCCCGGTGCGCCGGTGACGATCGGGAGTGCCTCGGCGATATCGGGCAGGAGTTCGACCGGGATGCCCATGACCATCTCGCCGTCCTCGATCCCGGAGAACTTTCTGGAACCGTCACACCCGAGCGAGAAGTTCACCTTCCCGTTGAGGTAGGTCTGGGTGGCGGTGTCGGCGCAGACCGACTGGATCCCGGAGAAGTTCGACTCGATCCTTCCGCCGAGTTTGTACAGCACGGCCTGGGCAAGTTTGAGCATCATCCTGGCCTCGGCAACGATGAGGACGACCGTCGGAGTGAAGGGCGTTTTCTCGAGCGGGGCATACATCGTGGCATAGGTCGTCCCCGACTCAAGGTGCGGGATGCGGTCGATGGTCCGCTTGCACGCCGCCCAGGTGTCGAACTTGCCGAGTTTGAAGTAGAACTCGCCTGACTTCAGGCTCGGGGTGATCTCCTTGAGCCCGAGAGCCCAGGCACCGCCCGAGCACGAGTGCTTGTCCGCGGTTGCATAGAAGATCTTCCCCTCCTTCCTGGCCAGACTGACCATCTGGCAGTGGCGGGTGTTCTCGGCGAGCGCTTCGACGCCCTCCGGGATTTCTTCTTCCGTCCGGGCGAACTTTACGGCGACCGGCGAACCTGAGAGACCAAGGTTCTTTTTCAGGCTCTCAGAGACTTCTGCATAATCAATCGTGGTTCTTATGTCTTCCATCGAGGTTACCTCCACTCTCTACTCTGATCCAGGAGATAAAAAATGTGGGTATGGAGGAAAAATATGGGTTTAGAGAGAATGGAGTTTCTCGCGCACCTTCAGGAAGAAATTTTTCCCGGCGTCGATGAAGACTGCCGGGTTCTCGGCTCGCCGGATCGTGAGTTCAACGTTGGTGCCGACCGGGACACTGCCCCGGCCGTCGAGCACGAGTTGAGCTGCTTTCGCACTCTCCAGCCTGATCTTCAGGTCTCGACTGCTGTCGATGAGGTGCGGGCGGGAGGAGAGCATGTACGGGGCCAGCGGGACGAGGAGAAACCCGTCGAACTTGGGGTCGACGATCGGTCCGCCGCCGCTCATCGCATAGGCCGTCGAACCGGTCGGGGTGGCGACGATGAGACCGTCGGCCCTGAACTCTTCTACCTCGACGCCGTCGATGACGATGGTGAACTTCAGCATCTTTGCCGGGCGTGCGGTGACGATTACCGCTTCGTTGAGGGCCTCGCCAAGGTGCTCTGAGTCGGTGCCGAGCGAGATCCGCATCCGCAGTTCCAGGCGCATCCGCCTCTGGAGGTTGCGGAAGAATGCCGGCACCTCCCCGGACTCGAGTTCTGCGAGAAAGCCCACATGCCCCTTGTTGATCCCGATCACCGGGATCTGCCGCTTCATCTTCTGGACGGCGAGGAGGACCGTCCCGTCCCCGCCGATGGCGACGACGATATCGGCATCGGTCTCGTCGAGCCATTCCCCTTCTTCTTCACGGCCCATGGCGATGGCCGTGCTCCCTTCGAAGGCCACGTGATAACCGTACGAGAGGAGGAGATCCCCCACCTCGGCGGCATAGTTCAGCACATCGGGGACGTCAATCCGCGAGATCAGGAGCGCTTTCACGTCACTTACCTCAGATATTCGATGACCTTGTTGTGGATGGCGCCGTTGGTCGCGATGAGGCAGCGCCCCATGCTCACCTCGTCGGGGAAGGTGATCGCCTGGCCGTCCAGATCGGTGACCGTGCCGCCTGCCGCATGGCAGAGGACGATCCCGGCGGCGGCGTCGGTGATCCGCAGGGTATTCCTGACGTCCACGAAACCGTCGAGCCGTCCGCAGGCGACATAGGCGAGTTCGAGCGAGGACGCACCAAGGAGTCGCCACCGCCTGATCTGCTGGCCGAGGCGGAGGACGCTGCTCGGATCGAACTTTCTTCCATAGACCGATAGCGCGCTCTCTTCGAGGAGAGCGGTCTGTGAGACCCGGCACGGTTTGCCGTCGACATATGCGCCCTTCCCTATTTCTCCCCAGAAGGTCTCATGAGTGCAGAGGTCTCTGATAAAACCTTTCTTGAGGATGCCCTCCTCGCCGTACCCGATCGAGAGCGTGTAGAAGGGGATCCCATGCACCGCGTTGTAGGTTCCGTCTACGGGATCGAGGTAGATGGTACCCTTCTCTCCGCCGATTTCCATGCGCCCGAGTTCCTCGGAGATGAGGCGTTTGCAGACCGGTTCCTCCTGCAGGGCCGCCACAACGCAGTCCTCCGCTACCTGGTCGATCCTCTCGGTCGGGGTGCCGTCGGCACCCATCTTGATATATCTTCCACCTTCCGGCGTGCCTGCGATCTCCCTGACCTCCTCCTCCACTCTGTCGGCCAGGTGCTCGCACCATTGTATGAAGTCCATGGAAACGCTCGTGCGTTGTATTTATTTACTGCCTTTCAGATAAATTACTACTGCGAGCGTGAACTCAATGAAGGAACAAACTGAGACTGGAAAATTAAAGGAAGGCAGGTACGTTGTGGTCGATGATGAGCCATGTAAGATTCTCTCGATCGCCACCTCCAAGCCGGGTAAGCATGGTGCGGCAAAGGCACGCATCGACGTGGTCGGTATCTTCGACGGGCAGAAGCGCTCTATTGTGCAGCCGGTTTCGGCAAAGGTCTATGTGCCGATCGTCGAACGCAAGATGGCCCAGATCATCTCGGTCGCCGGCACCACCGTTCAACTGATGGACGTCAAGGACTTCGAGATGTTCGAACTCGATCTCTCCGAGGACGTCATCTCCAAACTTGAGGCCGGGCAGGAAATCCAGTATATCGAGGCGCTCAACAAGCGGAAACTGGACCTCTGAGCCTGCCGCCGGCCCTCGAGGCCTGTGGCTGAACCAGGGGTGCATACCCATGGAAGCATTCTTAAATAACCTTTTTGCGGACGCCGAGGCCGAATATACCGATGCGCGGTATGTGGTCTTCGGCGTGCCTTATGACGGTACGTCGTCATATCGCGCGGGATCGCGCGAGGCGCCCGGGGCGATCAGGGCCGTGTCGTACAACTTCGAGACCTATCTTCCGAGCGTCGGCGTCGAACTCTGGGAGGTGCCGGTCACCGATCTCGGCGACCTCGAACCGCTCTCCCTCCCCGACCTGGTGGTCGGGCAGGTGGAGGAGACGGCGGCGATGATCGCGGCCGACGGGAAGATCCCGATCATGATCGGCGGCGAGCACACGATCACGCCCGGCGCGGTGAAGGCGGTGAAGCCTCAGTGCTATGTCGTCTGCGACGCCCACCTGGACCTGCGCGACGAGTTCGGCGGGACGAAATGGAACCACGCCTGCGCGACGCGGCGGGTGATGGATCTGGACGTCGAGGACATCTTTGTCATCGGGGCGCGGAGCGGACCTGCCGAGGAGTTCGAACTCGTCGAGGAGTCGGAGCGGCTCCACATGTATACGGCCGACGAGGTGCGGGCGCGGGGGATTGCGTCGGTGATCGAGGAGATACGGGCGGCGGTCGGTGACCGGAGCCTGTACCTCTCCGTCGACGCCGACGCCGTCGACTGCTGTCTTACCCCGGGCCTGGGGACGCCCGAACCCTTCGGGATCACCACCTGGGATCTCCGCAGCGTGGTGCGCGCCTTTGCCGCACGGGCGTCGGGCTTCGACTATGTCGAGGTCTGCCCGGTCGACGCCGGTCAGACGGCGGCCGTCGCCGCAAAACTGATCCGAGAGTTCATCGCCTGGAACTGGGCGGGGAAAGAGGGGCTCTGAGCCCCTCGCTTCATTTCTTCAGTCTAAGTAGTAGCAGAGGAGGAGTTCCTCGCCGGTATGCGCGTCGAGCCAGGCGCTCGCTGGGCCCGCGTCATAAGGCCTGACATAATCGTCTTCGAACTCGATCTTCCAGGCCAGAGAGATCTGCTCGCCATCCTGGTCATACCAGCGCAATTCGGTCGAGAGGATCGTCATCCCCTTCGACCCGCGTTTCTCTTCCATGGCGGTCGTCAGGATCACGGTAGCCTCTGCGGCGGAGAGGGTGGGGGTCGGGTCGGTCTCGATCGTCGCAGGGAGGTCCCAATTGATATGATATTTCAGGACCGTGCCGTCCTCTGGATCGATGAATATCCGGACGCCGTCAAAGGAGGGGATCCCGTCGATCATCCGCACATAGGTGACCCGGTAGCGTCCGATATCCCCGGCAAAGTGCGGGGGTTCGTACGACACATCGGGATCGGTGAGGGTGCCTTCGATCTCTTCGCCCCTGAGATGATTTCCAGCGATCTCTCCCGCCTTCTCCATACTGATGCCGGTATTCACCCCCGCACGATCCGCGATCTCGCCGTAGGCGTACGACACTTCTCCGGTCTTTGTGTCGATCCCGATCACTCCTGATCCCTCATCTTTCGAGCGGACTTGAAACTCCCAGACCGGGTCTTCAGGAGCGTCGTCCATGAGGTTTCCTTCCACTGGCATCTCTGCGGCAGGGATCTCGGCGCGTACGATCGAGCGTGCCGCGCTCTCGTTCATATCGATCTCTGCGCTCGCCTGTTTTTCTTCAGTCGGTGAGAGGAGCATTGCCGCCCCCAGCAGGACGCATCCTGCAAGGAGGGCGGTGACGAGGAGATAGATCACACGTGGGGATTTGTGAGGGGGTGCCATAGGTCATCCACAGTTCCGGCTATGGCACCCACAGTACTTGTGCTTTCTGTGACGATCCTCTTATTGTCGTGAGGTGGAGATGAGCGAAGGCGTAGGATTGGTCTCACCGGTTTCTCATGAGTGAGGGAATGCACCGTATCTCAAAGTATCGTCCCTTCTGCCAGGGTGATACCAGTCATAGAGGTCATCCCAGAACTCCTGACTGGGAGGGGGTTTCTATTGGTGGGGGAATCGTAGTATTTTTGTTCGCATCCGATTCCCCGGGAAGTACCGTTAAAACACTCCCATTGCATGCGATATGGGTATCGAGATCAGTGAGGTTATCGTAAAACATGCAGAAGTGCGATGCGGGTAAAGTTATCGTGTTATTCTGTGCATCGGCAAGGAATCTTTCGTACATGCTCTCTGGCATCCGTACCAGAACTACCGCATCATCGGGATCGATGTTTGTTTCGATGAATATAGTCTGGTGTTCTCTGTATTTCATGAACCGGGGATCTTGACATGGAGATGAACCAGGGAGTTCAATGATCCCGTTTCTTTTATCCTGCGCCGATGTGTTGAGCGTTTTTTCTGAGAGAATGAAAGAGATCATTTCTGATTCTGGCAGGGGTGTTGCAGGTCTTGCGTCCTTGAAATATTCCGGAGGAATAAAATGATCCGGCACATCTGTGGATTTGTTCACCTCAGCACGATCGTGTTCATTGAATCCTTCTCCCGCCGCGCCCAGCATCGACACCATCGTCGTCACCGCGATGAGCATTGCAAGCAGGAGGACGATCAATTTCAGGGCTTTCATGGATCTTCATACCTCCTATTCTCTGAGATTGCAGAGGCGGAGCCGGATACTCATGCGAAGTTCACCGGGCCGTGCCCCCGATCAGGCGGAACGCATCATCAAAACCTTACCTGAGGGTGAACCGTTCAAGGTTGCAGACGCCTTTCTGGTGGATATGATGATATCAACACACCAATATAATTCGATTCATACTCCTGCACAGATATACTGATCCCCCTTCCTGGAAATATGGGCTTTGTTGAATCGGGCATGAGCCTCGGGCTCAAGCATCCGTGATGAAAATTCTTGTGGCTCTCCGTTGTGAGGATGGATCGATCCTTGATCCTTCTTCTTGCGTTCGATGAGCGAACAGAAATCGAGCATCGTGCCGCCCCCCGGCGCGAGACGGTTGGGAAGATTCTACGATTGAGGGCGGCATGTCTGATCATTTCCCTCACGATCGGGACCGATGCAGACTGTTTGTTAGGGAAAGGGATGCACCCGTTCCCGTGGTTTCTTCAGGCAGCCGGTTGAGTTCTGCAGTACGATACGAGATTATCTCACGGCAACTTTTTCTCAAGTTTGAGTGTGGCATTTGCTCCGGGCGGAACATATGTACCTATATAGTGAATTTCGATAGGAATACCTGGTGATTCTGCCACGCTATCATTTTCCAGAGTGATCCCTCGAAAGCCCACCACCATGCCATCGATCTGATACTCTTCGTCCAGATTCACAGGAACATAGCGTGTTCCGTTTTCCACCTGTATGATATATGTCCCGTTATCGTCATGTAAGATCGTTCCAATAACGGTTTCTTCCTCGGTTTTTCCTGTATCAGTACAACCGCTTGAGAGCGAAGCTAAAATGAGAACGAATGCAATTGATACAGTTGAAATGTAGAGAGATATCCTACGCATAATATATGTGCTCATTTTATTAATTTAAACTTCTTGGTGCTACCCTTTGGAACCTTGAAAACAGGTAATGAGACGAGAAGAATTGTCCATGAATGCGATGAGCCATCTGTCCTGGCCGTTCAGGGCAATCATCTTCCTCATACTGATCACCACTCTCCCATGGGTGAGAAGAATTCGATAGATCGTATTTTGCGGAATATTGACGCCATATTCTTTCTCAATTTTCTTTTCAAGGTGGTTTGGTCCGAGAGAGTACATCTCGTGGGCGGTAAGCACGAGGGCTTCAGTCTCAGACGGGATTGAGGTGGATTTTTCCTGGGGGGTTGCAGGGAGGAAAACCATGCTCACGATAAAATGAAACAATCGGGTAAATCCGTTGCCGATTTACGTGATGGTAATCGGCAAGATCACGAACAGGTTTTCCCCCCTTCCATTGACGAATGATACCCCGGATATCCCGGTCGGAGAGTTTGCTCACATCGGCATATAACTCTGATGTCAAATGATTGCGGGATACTACACCAAAAAATTGTATTAAAATCTTTAATCGGCCTCAATGTATTAGAACTGATACTCCAAAAATGAAAACGGTAATTGACGATGACAAAAGTCGTTGCATTTAACGGCAGCCCCCGAAAAAATGGGAACACCTCTATCCTTATCGGGCTGATGCTCGAAGAACTCAGGAAAGAAGGGATCGAGACCGAGGAGATCTCTCTCAGCGGACGCGTCGCACGGGGATGCACTGCCTGCATGAAATGCTTTGAGAAGAAGGACGGGCATTGCGTCTTTGATGATGATTGTGTCAACGACTGCATCGACAGGATGGTCGAAGCGGACGGCATTATTCTCGGTTCGCCGGTCTACTTCACCGATGTCACCGCCGAGATGAAGGCCCTGATCGACCGGGCAGGCCTGGTGTCCATGGCAAACGGTGGACTCTACCGGCGCAAGGTGGCGCAGGCCGCGGTCGCGGTGCGGCGGAGCGGGACGTTCCATACCCTTGACACCCTTCTGCATTTCCTGCTCATAGGCGGGATGACAGTGCCGGGATTCCCGGTTGTCGGTGTCGGAAGAGAGATCGGGGAGGTTCTTGAAGATGAGGAAGGCCTGATGCGGGCAAAAGACGCAGGGAAGAACATGGCATGGCTCCTGAAAAAATGTGAGAATAATGAAGAACTTTCCTGATACTACAGAAGAAAGCAGGCATCGCTGGGAAACAAATGCGGACTTCTGGGATGCCCGGATGGGAGATGATTCCAACTTTTTCCATTGTTCTATAGTACGCCCGCATACCGAAGTACTGCTTGATATTCAGGAAGGAGATCTGGTCCTCGACATTGCATGCGGGAACGGTAATTTTTCCCAGAGGCTCGCAGAAAAAGGAGCACAGGTTGTCGCATTCGATTACAGCGAAAAACTTGTCGCACACGCAAAACGCCGCCGTTCTGCATATCCGGCGCAGATCTCATTTCATACCTGTGACGCCACGGATAAAGACCAGATCCTTTCCCTGGCACAGGGACGCTCGTTTGACAAGGCGGTCGCAAATATGGCGGTCATGGATATAGCAGATATAGGTCCGTTGCTTCACGGGATGTATGATATGCTGAAGCCCGGCGGTATCTTTGTCTTCTCCACTCACCACCCGTGTTTTGTCAGGCCGGAAGAACGGTACCGCACCGCCTGCACCCACGAGGGTGTGGCAATCCAGGGACAACCGGTTCTCCAGCTTTATTATCACCGGTCATTGCAGGATATCTTCCATCAATGCTTTGATGCCGGGTTTGTACTGGATGGTTTTTACGAGGAAACGGATGATGACGCTGAGAAGCCGGTCGTTATTATTGTCAGGCTGAAGAAAATGTAAGGGAGACGGCTCTGTTGAATCAGGCATGAAGCGAACGCACGCCTCAAGCATGCTGCATGAAAAGTTTTTTCCATGAAGCATATCCCAGAAGTATCCTGGGCTCGATCAATCGGATCGAGACTCTTCTCGGCCATTCCTCTGCCTTCCCCGCTTCAATTGCAATCCCGAGAGTTCCGGGGGCAGCGCCCCCGGCACCGATGTTTGGGAAGGTGTGATGGAATGATCAGGCATGCCGCCCTCAATTGCAGAAACTTCCCTGTCGTCTCGCGCCGGGGGGTTGCACCCCCCGGACCCCCCACGGACGAAGATAGCCGAGGGGCGGCACGATGCTTGATTTCTGACCGTTCCCCTGTCACGAGGAGAAGGATCCTCTCACACCCAGAGACTTGCACTATGATATTTTCATCACGTATGCTTGAGGCGTGCTTTCCCCTCATGAAAAATTCTACAATGCCAAAAAAAGTATGAGCGTTCTCTGGAACCACTCTGTTCACTCACTCTCAGGCAGGGCGTAGTAATACTCGCCCTGCGAGCGCTGCTCGCGGTCGAGATACGAGCCCGGCTTGTTGATCCTGGGCCGCCCCGTCTTGTCCCGCCTGAAGGTGACGCCGAGTTCTGAGAGGAAGAGGTTCATGCCGTTCCGCATCGAGAACGGACCCTTCGCCTCGCCCGCCACACCGGGCTTGCCGTCGAAGACCACGAGCCGCTCGGAGATCATGTCGATGAGATAGATGTCGTGGTCGATGACGATCACCCCGCACTCCTTCCCCTCGGCATGATGCTTGAGCACCCTGGTCAGGCCCATCCGCTGCTCCACGTCGAGGTGGGCGCTCGGTTCGTCGAGGATATAGAGGTCGGCGTCCCTGGAGAGACAGACGGCGATGGCCACCCGCTGCAGTTCGCCGCCTGAAAGGGTGTTGACCGGCGACTGGAGGATCTGCTTGAGGCCGAGGGGCTCGATCACCTCGTGCTGGTAGAAGGAGGTGTCGAAGCGCCGGGTGATCCGCCTGAGCATGAACTCCACGGTGTCGGTGGAGTCGGCCTTCACGTACTGCGGCTTGTATGAGATGGTGACCTTCTCCTCGATCGGGCCGCCGTCGGGCTCTTCCACCCCGGCAAGGAGTTTGGCGAAGGTCGACTTCCCGATACCGTTCGGACCGACGAGCCCGAGCACCTCGCCCTTCTTCACCTCGCCGCCCTTCACCGTGAGCGTGAACCGGTCGTACGACTTCGTCATCTCAGGGAACGAGAAGAGATCTTCTCTCACCGTCTCCTCGGCATGGGCCCGCTTCTCGAAGACCACCGCCGAGTCCCTGAACCGCACGTTCTCCTCGGGCAGGTAACCTTCGAGGTACTCGTTGATCCCGATCCGCACCCCCTTCGGCCCGGTGATCACACCGAAGACCGCCGGTTTGCCGTACGCCACATGGACCGTATCGGCGAGCATGTCCAGAATCGCGAGGTCATGCTCCACGATCACCACCGGACGGGTTCCGGCCACCTCTCTGATCAGGTTTGCCGCCGCCATCCGCTGGTAGATATCCAGGTACGGCGTGATCTCGTCGAGGAAGTAGAAGTCGGCCTCCCTCGCAAGACAGGCGGCGATGGCCACCCGCTGCAGTTCGCCGCCGGAGAGATTCTTGATCTCCCGGTCTACAATCGAGGTGAGGTTGAGGTTCTCGACCAGGTGGTCAAGCACCCCCCGCTCGTCGGTGGAGGCGAGCAACTCCCGCACCGTCCCGGCAAAGGCCTTCGGGATATAGGTGACGTACTGGGGCTTGACGGCGACTTTGATATCCTTCCCTGAGATATGCTTGAGATAGTCGAAGAGTTCGGTCCCGGCAAAACGCTTCAGCACCTCGTCCCAGGATACCATCTCCTCGAAGATCCCGAGGTTCGGCCTGATCTGGCCTGACAGAACCTGGAGAGAGGTGGACTTTCCGATACCGTTCGGTCCCAGGATCCCGGTCACCTTTCCCTCGACCGGGATGGGCAGGCCGTAGAGCACAAAGGTGTTCGGCCCGTACCGGTGAGTCGGGTGTTCGAGTTCCTCGGGGAGGTTCACGATATCGATCGCTTCAAACGGACACTTCTTCACGCATATGCCGCACCCGACACAGAGTTCCTCGGAGATCACGGCCTTGCCCTCCTCGTCGAGGAGGACGGTCTCGTCTCCGGATCGCACTCTGGGGCAGTAGATGATACACTCGTTTCCGCACTTCTTAGAATGGCACTTGTCTTTGTGGACGACCGCTATGCGCATGGATGATCACATCAGAGTGGTGGTGAGCATGGTGGACCAGGAAATGAACCAGAAGGCAAAGGTCATGAATGCCTGATAGAACCAGTCCTTCCCGCCGAGTTCGGTGTAGTCGATCCGCATCAGCATAAAAATATGCTTCTGGAAGACCACCCCTGCCATGAGGAAGAGGACGCCGATGATCGCATTTGGCTGCAGCCCGGTTGCGGGGTTCACCGTACCGGAGACATAGAACGAGACCAGACCCATGGCAATGCCCATAAAACAGGCCACCAGAGTCCGTTTGATCCGCTGCATATGCGCAGCCTGTTTTTGCGCCTTTTCATCCGCACCCTTCCCCTTCGGCGCTTCAGGCGTTATTTGCAACTGTTCCTCCTCGCTCATCATGCATCAGTAGACTATTTCTTGGTGCCAAAGCCATATTTAATTTGGTATAATTCATGGCAGACCAGAAGGGGATGAGCGGGATCGACGTCAGGGCAATGACGGCCGAGCTTTCGGAGATGCTCCCACTCTGGGTGGGCAAGATCTACCAGTACGACAACAGGACCCTGGGCATCAGGCTCAATGGCGAGGGCGGGGCCAAATATCAGTTCTTCGTCGAGGTCGGTCGGCGGGCCCACCTCGTCGGCTCCCTTCCCGAGGCTCCGATGTTTCCTCTCAGTTATGCGATGCTTTTGCGCAAGCACCTTGATGGGGGGAAGGTCGTGGGGGTCGGGCAGTACGGCCTCCAGCGGATCTTCTATCTCGATGTCGGGAAGAAGGGGGGAACGCTCAGACTCATCTTCGAACTCTTCGACGAGGGCAATATCGTCCTCCTCGACGGGGAGGGTGTGATCGTCAAACCGCTCCTGCACCACCGGTTCAAGGACCGGGCGGTCGTGCCTGGCGAGGAGTATGTCCTTCCCGAGGGGACTGACTGCAGCGGGTACGAGGAGGAGGGGTTTGCCGCGATGCTGGCGGAATCAGATCGCGATCTGGTCAGGACGCTGGCGGTAAGATGTCTTCTCGGCGGAAAATATGCCGAACTGGTCTGCGCCGATGTCGGGGTCGACAAGAATATGCCCGCCCCTGAGGCCGACGCCGGGGCGGTCTATGCGGCCCTCCACCGGGCCCTCGACGCGATCGAGGGGGACCGCCACCCGGTGATCACCGATAAGGGGTGCTGGCCGGTAGGGGGGATCGGCGAGGAGAAGAAGGCGTTCCCAACCTTCAACGAGGCGCTGGAAGCCTTCTACCCCATGACGGCGGCCGAGAAGAAGGCCGAGGAGAAGAAGCCGAAACTCTCCAGGGAGGAGGTGATCCTTCAGCAGCAGAAGGCGGCGATCAAGAAGTTCGACGGGAAGATCGCCAGGGCCGAGAAGGCGATCGAGGCCGTCTACACCAACTACACGGTGGTGCAGGAGGTGATCGCCGTCCTCGACCCGGCGAGTCGGGAGCGCTCCTGGCAGGAGATCGAGACGGTGCTGAAGGGGAGCGACCTGCCGGCGGCACAGGTGATCGCGGCCGTCCACCCGGCGGATGCGGCCGTCGACCTCGACCTCGAGGGGGTGCGGGTGAAGATCTACGTCCACGAGGGCGTGGAGACAAACCTTGAGCACTACTACGGGCAGATCAAGAAGTTCAGGAAGAAGAAGCAGGGCGCCATCGATGCGATGGCACGCGGTGTGCCGAAGAAGAAGGAAAAGCCCAAAGAGACCTTCACGCTCCTGAAGAAGAAGTGGTTCCACCGGTTCAGGTGGTTCTACACCACCGACGGTACGCTGGTCCTCGGCGGGCGAGACGCCTCCCAGAACGAGGAACTGGTCAAGCGCTACATGGAGGGGAAGGACACCTTCGTGCATGCCGACGTGCATGGCGGTTCGGTGGTCATCGTCAAGGGGGAGACCGCCCATATGGATGACGAGGTGGCCCAGTTCGCCGCCTCGTACTCGAATGCCTGGAAGGCCGGGCACTTCACCGCCGACGTATATATGGCGCGGCCCGACCAGGTGAGCAAGACGCCCGAGTCCGGCGAGTACGTGGCGCGGGGTGCGTTCATCATCAGGGGCGAGCGGCGGTATATCCGCAATGTCCCCCTGGGTGCGGCCATCGGGGTGCAGTTCAAACCGAGCGTGGCGGTGATCGGCGGGCCGCTCGAAGCGGTGAAGGAGCGGGCCGAGCATGTCCTCGAACTGACGCCCGGCACCTTCGGCCCCAACGACGTCGCCAGGAAGGCCCAGCGGATCCTGAAAGAGAAGGTGGGCGAGGAGACCTGGAAGAGTCTGCGGGTCGCCCTCAACACCGAGGCGATCGCCGCCTTCGTCCCGCCGGGCGGCACCGACATCGTGGGAGAGGAATGAAAGTCGAGTTCGGAGAACTGAAGCGGTCGTATGGCGAGGCGAAACTCTTCCCTGAGAACGTCGACGACCTCTGGCACCTCAAGCACCTCATCTCGCCCGGCAACCTGGTCTTTGCGACCACCTTCCGGAGCGTCGACGGGGCGACCGACAAACTCAGGCCCGAGAAGACCGAGAAGAAACCGGTCCGTCTGGGTATCAGGGTCGAGAAGGTGGAGTTCCACGCGTACGCCACCCGTCTCAGGGTCGGGGGGACGATCGAGTACGGGGTGGATGTCGCCTCGTACCACACCTTCAACCTCGACCCCGGACACGAGGTCTCGGTCATCAGGCGCTGGCGGCCCCTCGACCTCGAACGGGTCGAGCGGGCGGTGGAGGCGACACTCCATGACGTCATCCATGTCCTGACCGTCGAGGAGGGTGAGGCCGAACTCTTCCGCATCAGACAGTACGGTCCCGAGCGGGTGGTGACCGTCACCGGCGGGAGCGGGAAACGGGTCGACACCGACAAAAGATCCGCCTTCTTTGCCGACGCCCTCGCCACCCTCTCGAAGGTGACCGGACCGGTGGTCGTGGCCGGGCCGGGGTTTGTGAAGGACGACTTTGTCAAGTATCTCAAGGAAAAAGACGCCGACCTCGGCGAACGGGTCGTCACCGTCGAGACGAGGCGCACCGGGCGGGGCGCCGTCCAGGACGTGATCGGCCAGGGCGTGCTCGAGCGTCTGGTCGGCGACCTCCAGCTCTCCCGTGAGGTGACCAGAATGGAGGAGGTGCTCAAGCGGATCGGGAGCGGGGGGGCGGTCACCTACGGACGGACTGAAGTGGCCGACGCTGTCAACTTCGGGGCGGCGGAGGAGGTGCTCGTCCTGGACGAATACCTCAGGGATCCCTGGGTGAACCGGCTGCTTGAGACTGCCGAGCAGATGAACGCAAAGGTCGTCGTCCTCAGCTCCGAGTTCGAACCCGGCCAGCAACTCGAAGCCCTGGGCGGGGTGGCGGCGCTCCTGCGGTTTAAGATCGGATAGGTCTGTGTACCTGTCAGGATAGATCCGGAAACCGGGCTCTGCAGAAAACATCCTCTTTTCATCACCTCAACTCCCCCTGTGAACTGAATCCGTCGCCTTCACTCATGCTCACGCCCGGGGGCTCCGCCCCCGAGACCCCAGGGACGAAGATAGGGCTGGGAAGGCACAATCAATGATTATGAAGAGGGGGCCGGCCAGCCCTCCGCAGAGAGAGTTATCCAGAGCAATTCTACGAAGCGGTTCCCGGCGTTCTTCGGAGCAAGACACCACGCAGGATCACCCTTGAATTGCCGCCCCCGCCTATCCTCGCCGGAGGGCTTTGCCCCCCGGAACCCCTCACGAACGAAGATAGCCAGGGGGCGGCGATAGAACGGTGTCCTCGCCCGCCGCACTTTAGCATGGGCGTAATCAAGAACCCTTTCACACTCAGGAAGATCGCCTCCGAACAATTTTCATCCTGTATGCTTGAGCCCAGGGATCATGACCAATACCATGAATAACTTTTCATGCGGTATGCCTGAGGCGTGCGTTCGCTTCATAAGCAATTCTACGAAGTTGTATTCTCCTCTCTTTCGGCACGAAATACAAACCCCCGCAGGACGCGGGCGGCCGCGTTGTAGATGATGGAGGCGATCGCACCGATGAGGAAGGCCCCTCCCGCGTAGATGAAGGGGCAGACGAGGAGGTCGAAGGCGAAGGTCTCGGTCTCCGGGAGGCCGGGCAGGAACGGAAAGCCGGTGATCGCGCCGAGGAGCATGGTTGCAACAAGGAGGCACCCAAATCCGAACCCGATCGCCGCCGCGGCCCTGGCGACCGTCGGTGTGGCGAAGGCTCTGATTGCGTACATCCTGTCCGTAAACTCTTCCCCGTCACCCCCGGCCGTCCCCCTGACGGTCACCACCGCACCGCGAGTCCACGGCAGAAAGAGGTTGTACAGGAGTGCGGCACCCCCGAAGATGACGAAGCCGACCGCGACCTGGGAGATAATCCAGAGGACGGTGATGATCATCTCTGTCGTGTTCGATCCGTAGATCGCCCCGGAGTGCGGCCACCAGATGGAACTCAGCCACCCCAGACCCATATAGAGGAGGCACGTGCAGGCACCCAGTCCGAAGAAGATCACGCCCCCGATCCCGCCTGCAGCACATACTCCCACGTCCCTGATGACGATCTCTCTTTCCTCCGCCGGAGAAAACCCGGTCCTGACCGTGACTCCACCGAAACGGCCGGCGACCAGGTTGTACATCGCGATGGCGACCGCCGCGAATACCAGCCCGACCACTACAAACAGGAGGGAGTTGAGGAGGATGGCGGGGTCAGGAGGCGGGTTCATCTTCGCCACGGTGAACGTTCCCGAAGGAGTTTTTGAGATCATCTCGGAATACGGCTCATAGGTGAGGAGGGCAATCGCGGCGAAGACCAGGATGAACACTCCGAGATAGAGGAAGATCGGTGTCAGGGCCTTCATCGTCGGCCGGAACCTGACCGACGTGATCTCAACGGTGCTGTCGGCATGGGAGGGATTGTGCATTGATTGATCCTTATGCAAACCCAGAATATATTTTTACTCTCATGATCAGCTTCACTGCGATCCAGAAGACCGACCTGAAACATTCTGTGAGAGAACATCTTTCTATGCAGACTCCCATCCTCTGTTTTGACCAGAGGATGCGGATCCGTGCTACTGAGAGAAAAAATACTTTTTACGCTTGCTGTGCTGGTTCTTGCGGCCGGCCCTGTGGCGGCCGGTGCGGCAGGCCCGGTCGCCGACGCCGATGAGGTCGCCCTCCGGACGGTGGCGGCCTACGAGCAGGCGGGCTCGATCTCGGCGACAGTGGCGGTGCACGGACCGGGAGATCGAGAGGAAGAGATCCTGATCAGGGCAGAACCGCCCGACTGTTTCAGGGCCGATCTCCTGCACCCTGAATATCATGACGGCGTCGGGGTCGTCGTCGTACGTGACGGACTCCTGTGGAAGTACTGGCCGCCGACCGCAGATTTCCCGGCGACGAGAGGCGCCACAACAGACAACCTCTCGAACGTTCCGGGCACATATCTTGAGACCGCCGTCAGCGCGCTCAGGAGTATGACGGTCGGAGCGGCATGGACGGCAGAGCATGACGGCCGTCCCGTCTATCTGCTCCGGACCGCAGCACCGGCAGACCCCCGGCCGTTTCCTTCAGAGACCGAAGCCCTCAGGGCCATGGTCGACGCCAGGAGTATGGAGGTCCTGCAGGTCGAGGGGATCGACCGGGACGGGGCGGTGGTCCAGATCGCGGAGTTCAGGGATATGAAGACCGGCGTCCCCCTCCCTGAGGACACCTTCGCCTTCACCCCTCCGAAGAGCATCTGGCAGAGGGTTCCCCAGGTGACCGGCACTCCGTTTCTGGACCTCGCTTTTTTCCTCTCTCACCTCCTCTTCTTTGCTTCTGATCTCGCCGTCGTCTTCCATGCCTGGTCCTATCTCGGGTACCGACAAATATCCAGAGAGAATATCCTCGAGAACAGCACCAGACGGCGGATCTACGAGGCGGTCCGCTCGATGCCGGGCGCCCATATGCACCTGCTCTCCAGGTTCACCGGCACAAACATCGGCACGCTCCGCTATCACCTTGCACTCCTCGAAGACGCCGGCAAGATCGTCGCCGCACGCACTGGCGGGTATGTACGCTACTATGAGAACAGCGGCAGGTACCGCGAAAACGAGATGAAGGTCCTCGGTGCTCTCAGGAACGAGGCGAAGAGCAGGATCATTTCCATCCTCCTCGAAGAACCAGAACTCACTCGAAAAGAGATCGCGACACGTCTCGGGATCTCAGGCCCGGCGGTCTCCAGACACCTGGCACAACTCTGCGACGACGGGACGATGGAGGCCGGAGAGGACGGACGCACGGTCAGGTACCGCCTTGATGCACGGGCCAGGACATTTCTCGACGATGTCCTGAGAGGAAAGTGAAAAAAGTATTGAGGATTATTCCTCAGCCTGCTTTTTTGCAGTCTTTTTCGCGGGCTTCTTGGCAGGTTCCTTAGCCGGTTCCTTAGCCGGTTCCTCGGCAGCGGCCTCTGCGGGCTCTTCTGCTGCGACCTCGACGGGCTCCTCCTTCGGGAGCTCGGGGCGCTTGAAGGACTCGACAAAGACGACTTCCTTGACCTCTTCGAGGTACTCGAAGATCTGGTAGACGACAACGCCGCGGGACATGGTCCAGCGCTTGTCATAGTTGATGCCTGCCGGCAGGGTCACGGTCAGGACGCCGTCGGCGAAGACGAGGTCCATGTCGCGGCCGGAGAAGAGTTTGATGAAGCCCTGTGCCTTCTCTTCGACGTCCTCGACGATCCCCTCGATGTTGAAGGTGTACGTGAGAGTCTGGCCCGCGAGCGGGTGGTTGAAGTCGATGACGGCACGCTTGCCGACGACATTGACAACGACGCCCTCGCGCTCGCCGGTCTGGACACGCATGCCCGGCTTGGGCTTCTCTCTGAAGTTGTTGGTGCTCACCGACTCGACGAGCTTCGGGTCATGTGGCCCGAAACCCTTCTCAGCCGACACCTCAGCCTCATAGTCCTCACCGATCTCCTTGCCGACGAGCGCCTCGTCGAGGCCGGGGATCACGTGGTTGCTCCCGACACGCACAACGATCGGGGCATATTCCTTCTTCGGGTTCTTGATGCCTGCTTCTTCAGCCTCGGCCTCGATGGTGGTGTCAAAGATCTCACCTTCGATACGGCCGATATAATTGAGTCTGATGACGTCTCCTTCCTGGATTGCCATGGGATACACCTTGTCTATATTAACTCATGACGAAGATACTTAAATTGGTGCCATCGGATGTTTGAAGTCGAAGCAAAGATACGGGTTCTTGATATCGAAGAAATTCGGGCGCGGCTTGTCAGGGTCGGCGCCGCAACGCCGATCTCCAGCGAACAGCGTGACGTATACTATAATCACCCTGACCGGGACTTCAGAGAGACCGACGAGGCACTCCGTCTCAGGTACGAGGGCGAGCGGTGTACGGTCACCTACAAAGGACCGAAGTGCATCTCAGAGAGTGCCAAGGCGCGAGAAGAGTTCAATGTCACCGTCGAGTCGGGTGCGGTCATGGAAGAGGTCTTCGTCCGCCTGGGCTTCAGAAAGAGCGCCGAAGTCAGGAAACACCGGGAAGAGTTCGCCCTCGGCATTGCATCCGTCGCCCTCGACGAGGTCGAGGGGCTTGGCAGTTTTGTGGAGATCGAAGTGATGGTCCGCGACCTGGACGCCGGGGCCGAAGAAGAGATCGCCCGCATAAAAGGTGAACTGGGGATCGAAGGCGACCACATCCCGCAGTCCTATCTCGAACTCCTCACACGGTGAGCAGTTCGATCGTGATCTCGCCGGGTTCGTCGCCGAAGGTGAGCATGGCGCAGTTGCCTTCTGAGGCCGGGCCCGGGTTGACGATCTTGACCCCGTCCACCTCGACGACGCCCTTGTGCTCGTGCATGTGAGCGCAGCAGACAAGGTCGAACTCCTTGAGGTGGTTTCTGACGCTCGTGCTCCCGACATGGTTCTCGCCCGCCAGGTCGAGGACGCCGTGCGGCGGGGCATGGGAAATGAGCACATTGTAGACATTCCGGTCCATCAGAGCGGTGGCCCGTGTGATCAACTGTTCGATCTCTTCTTCCTGAAGTTCGAAGGGCGTCTCGAACGGCGTTGGGTTGGACCCGCCGATCCCGGCCATCGAGACATTCCCTATCGTGAAAGCCGCCCCATGGAGGTTGACGCACTCCGAGCGCTCGATTGCATCGCAGATCTCGCGAGGGTCGCAGTTTCCGGGGACCACAAAGCATGGGACGTCGATGAACGAACCGATCTTCCCGACCAGATCGCACGGCCCAAACTGCGTGAGATCACCGGCAATGATGACAAAGTCGGGCTTCAAGTCAAGGAACGCATCCATTTTGCCCAACTGGCCATGGAGATCAGCCAGCAATAACACATTCATCATGATAGAACATCTGAATGGTTCCTAAAAAACCTTCTCTCAGGATCGTCCCAGGATCCCGTGATCCTGCCTGCAAGGGCGAGTTGTCCGAGGGCTCGCTGCGTCTCGGGGAGGAGGGGTCGAGGTTCCATCCCGGCCATCGGCGTCCCTGGAAGCGGGATGAACCGGTGGACATGAGCTTTGCCGTTCCTCACGACCTCACGGACCAGCGAGAGCGTCGCCGCTTCGTCTTCGTCCTCGTCGCAGGGGAGGCCGACGATGAAGTCCACCACCGGGAGGAGGCCGTGGTCCCGGCAGAGATCGAGGGCCTGCTCGACGTCGGCGACGGTGTGGCCGCGCCTGAGCGCCCTGAGCACCCGGTCCGAGCCCGATTGCGCCCCGAAGTGGAGGCGCCGGTTCGCACAGTAGCCTGTGATCAGGTCGAGCGCCTCCTCTGAGACGAACTCCGGGCGCACCTCCGAGGGGAAGGTTCCGAAGTAGATCCTGTTCTTGCGAAGGGCCTGGAAGAGTTTCTCCACCTTATCGAGCCGCGGGTGAACACCGTCCGAACCGTAGGCGAGGGCGTTGGGGGTGACGAACCTGGCGTCCCTGAACGCGGTGGCGGCGCGCGCGATCTCGTCGATGGGCCGGTGCCGCATCCGGCGGCCGAAGATCCTGGGGGTCTGGCAGTAGGCGCACCCGAATGGGCACCCCCGCGAGATCTCAAGATACCCTTTGAAGTGTGAGAACGGCGGGTACGCCGGGAGAAAAACCGTATGGTCGGGTGGGCAGAGTCCTCCCTCCCGGGTGGCCACGCCGGGGATCCGGCCTGCCTTCCCGGCCTCGATCGCGTGCAGCAGACGAGGGAGAGTCCATTCCCCCTCGCCGACCACTACATAGTCGGCGTACGCCGCCGTCTCCATCGGGCAGGCCGTGGCATGCGGGCCGCCGACGACGGTGGTGCAGGGGGCCGAGGCGATCTCCTCCCTGAGACGAGGAGCGTTGAGCGAGTTGAGACTGTAACAGGTGACATCGCCCTCGGGTGCCTTCACCGGTTCGAGCCTGAAGCCTTCGCCTTCGCAGGCGGCGTACAGGGCGGCGAACGAGTTCTTCGCGTGGGTGATCTCCCGCCAGTTCACCTGCATCAGGCGGCCCTCAGGCTTCCCAGGCGACCGTTCCCTCGTCGCCGTCGACCGTCACCTCTGCCCCCTCCGGCAGGTCTGAGAGCCCGACTTCGAGGTGGTCGACCATCGGGATCCCGCTGATGATCGCACCGGTGGCGATGATCGGTTCGGCCTCGATGTTGATGATGGCCGCCGGGGCCTTCTCGTTTCTGCTAAGGGCGTACATCACGTACGAACCGACCGTCGAACCTTTGCCGTACGGGAAGGCAAAGACCGTCCCGGCGATCGACCGCCCCTCCAGGGGGTGCCCCTTCTCGATGATTACACCGCTCTCCGGGTCTACGCCCGATAAGAACGAGAGCGGCGCGTCTGAGACCAGCATTTTCCCTGACGCCGATCCCTTCGCGATACCTCTTCCTTTGACTATCACTTCCACACCTAATAAATGGTATAAAGAATCCACTATATTAGAGACATGGAAGACTCAGTGGTTAACGTCAGCAATGACAATGACCTGTATAAACTTCAGCTCCAGGAGATGAAGGCAAAGATCCTGGATCTGAAGATGCAAAACGAGTTGCTCCAGAAAGAGGTCAACCAGCTGCGCCGGGAGAACAACCAGCTCAAGCGCGTGCCTCTTTTTGTTGCTGCAGTCGTCGACAAACTCGACGACGGCGAGGTCTACCTCAGGCAGCAGGGCAACAACCAGGAATATATCACCAGGGTCAACCCCGAGCTCTATGCCGAGTTGAAGACCGGGATGAAAGTGGCAGTGAACAATGCCCTCTCCATCGTCAAGACGGTCGGCACCATCTATGACGCACGCGTGCGGGTGATGGAACTGGAGTCTGTTCCGGACATCACCTTCGAGCAGATCGGAGGGCTGAAAGAAGAGATCGAGGAGGTGCGTGAGGCAGTCGAATATCCGCTCACCAGACCTGAAATATTTGAAGAGGTCGGTGTCGAACCTCCGAAGGGCATCCTCCTGCACGGGCCGCCGGGCACGGGCAAGACGCTCATCGCAAAGGCCGTGGCGCACAATGCCGAGGCCGAGTTCATCAGGATGTCGGGCTCGGAACTGGTCCACAAGTTCATCGGCGAGGGTGCCCAGCTTGTGCGGGAACTCTTCACCTTTGCCCGCGAGCACGCCCCTTCAATCGTCTTCATCGACGAGATCGATGCGGTGGCGAGCATGCGGACCAACGACGGGACATCGGGCAGCGCCGAGGTCCAGCGGACCTTGATGCAGCTCCTGGCCGAGATGGACGGCTTCGACAACCGGGGCAACGTGCGGATCATGGCGGCCACCAACCGCGTCGACATGCTCGACCCCGCCATCCTCCGGCCGGGCCGCTTCGACCGGATCATCGAGATCCCGGTACCTGACACCGACTCTCGCCGCGAGATCTTCAAGATCCACACGGCAAAGATGAACCTCTCGGGCGTCAGCATCGAGAACCTGCTCTCGCTGACCGAGGGAATGACCGGCGCCGAGATCCAGGCGATCTGCCGGGAGGCCGGGATGCGTGCCGTCCGCCGGAACGTCAGGAAGGTGGATCATGCCGACTTCCTCGAAGCCATCGAGAAGGTGGGGCACGCCGAGAAGAACGCCCCCGACGCCAGGATGTACATCTGAGGATATGCATCTCCTCCTCATCCCGCGTGAGGGGACCGACCTCTTCCATACTCTTTTTGCTTCTGAGACCAGCAGAGAGGTGCTCAGGTTCTACCGTCCCCAGAAGAGCGGGTGCGGCGTGGTGATAGGAGTGATCTCCCTCGGTGCCGCTCTCTCTCTGGCCAGCGAACTGCGCTGGTACCTGCGGCGCTACGTCGCCCTCACTCTCCTTGAGTTTGAGGTCGGGCGATACTGCACCCTCGGGTATGCGAGGGCCATCGACCACCGGGACGTCGACCCTGACCGTCCACCCGAAGACCGCCGGTACGTTGTCGTCAGGGACGGCACGGTCAGGGAGGTCGGGGCCGGGGGAGAGGACGCCGTCGAGGTCTGGGCGCTGCCGGGGGAGAGGATCTCGGTATGAGGAATCTGTACAATCGCTCATGAAGCGAGAGGATGCCTCAAGCATACTGCATGAAAATTTCTTCTCGCAATTCTTCGGGGCGTGGAAAGATCTTTGATCCCTCAGAATCTTCGCCCCCCGGTTATCTTCGCCGTGGGGGGTCCGGGTTTTTTTCCCCCGGCGCGAGACAGGGGGGAGAATCCTTCGATGAGGGCGGCACGCCTGATCATCACGCCTTCCCCCATCTTCACGCCGGGGGCGCTGCCCCCGGACCCCCGGGATTGCGATTGGGTCGGGAAGGCAGAGGACTGATCGTCCTGAAGGTGTTTACTGTTCTCTGTGCGTCAAGTCCATGCGGGGGCTCGGGGCGATCAAATCTTTGTTCAACACTATAAAGCCGATATTCTGGATCATTTTCATAATAATCGGGTATGAGCCGAGTGCCCCCCGGAACCCCCCACGGGGGGAGGATCGGCAGGGGCGGCAGGCACAGAGATTTCTGGCCGTTTCCCCCTTTCACAAGAAGAAGGATCAAAGATCCTTCTACACCCCGAAGAACCGCGATGAGAGATTTTCATGCGGTATGTCTGGGGCGTGATTTCGCTTCATGCCCGATTCTACAGGGCCAATATTCGGCTATATTCATCGAGGCCCGGCATAGGCCGGAAAAAAAAGAGAATATTCAGGCGAACATCTCGCCGAACGTATTTTTGAGCGTCGAACGCATGAACCCGTTCGAGACCTTCTGCATCGCGCGGATAAAATCTTCCTGGGTGATCTCGGTCCGCTCGTCCCGGATCGCAAACATCCCGGCCTCCATGCAGATCGCGTGGAGATCGGCGCCGTTCCGCCCCTCGGCCTCCCGTGCGACTGCCGGGAGATCGACGTCTGCCCCCAGGTTCATGCCTTTCGTATGGATCTTCAGGATCGAGAGGCGCCCCTCCGGGTCGGGCAGAGGGATCTCGATGATCCGGTCGAACCGTCCCGGCCGCAACAGGGCCGGGTCGAGGATATCGATCCGGTTCGTCGCCCCGATGATCTTCACGTCGCCCCGCGCGTCGAACCCGTCCATCCCGGCCAGGAGCTGCATCAGCGTCCGCTGGACCTCGCGGTCGCCCGAGGTGATCGACTCGGTCCGGTGCGCGCCCACCGCATCGATCTCGTCGATGAAGATGATCGTCGGCGCCTTGTCCTTTGCGAGTTCGAAGAGCTCGCGGACCAGCCGCGCCCCCTCGCCGATGTACTTCTGCACCAGTTCGGAACCGACCACCCTGAGGAAGTAGGCGTTTGTCTCATGCGCCACCGCCCGCGCCAGCAGGGTCTTGCCCGTGCCCGGCGGCCCGTACAGGAGCACCCCCTTCGGCGGGGTGATCCCTACTTTCTCGAAGAGTTCGGGTCTGGTGAGCGGGAGTTCGACCGCCTCCTTCACCTCTCGGATCTCATGATCAAGCCCGCCGACATCCGAATAGACCGCGTCGGGCCGCTCCTCCAGTTCCATCCCATAGACCTGCGGGTCGTAGTTCTGCGGCAGCACCTCGATCAGGGCCAGAGACTGCTGGTTCAGGGTGCACCGGCTTCCGGCCTTGAGGTCCTTGGGCTCGATGAACTGCGAGACCCTGACCAGGAACCGGGGCCCTGCGCTGCTCCTGACGATGACCCGGTTGTTATCGATGATGTCGATGATCTCGCCGACGACAAGAGGTGGGCTCCTGAGCTGTTCGATCTCGCTCCGAAGTTTCCGCATCTCGCGCTCGTACCGGATCTTCTGCGTCTCGACATAGCGCTTTTCCGACTCCATCTGGCGCATCCGCTCCCTGAGCTCCAGGTTGCGGTTCTCGAGATTGGAGATCCGCTCAAGCAGGCACTTGCAGAGTTCTTCGTTATTCTGCAGATCGGTTGGATCACAGCCACTGTCCCCCATCAGCCCTCCTCGAATAGGTATATAGTATAAAATGACTTAAATGTGTTTGCGAGTAGTATGCAGTGTGAATTGTGTGGGGCTCCAATTCGCGGCGCCCCGAAAAAAGTACAGATCGAGGGTGCAGTGCTCCAGGTGTGCGAGAAATGCGCACGTCTGGGAGTGGAAGTGGCACCGCCCCGCCCGGTCGCGACAGGACGGAGAGCACAGGCGAGAACACAACCTCGGGCCGCGGCCAGACCGCCGCAGCGGGGTCGCGATGTTTTCGACATGATGGTCGGCGAGATCGTCGAAGACTTCGGGGACAGGATCAAGAAGGCCCGTCTCGATAAGAACTGGACCCAGAAAGACCTTGCAAACGAGATCAAGGAACGCGAGATCCTCATCAAGAAGATCGAAAAGGGCGACCTCATCCCTGAGGACAGTGTCAGGGTCAAGATCGAGAAGGCGCTCGGGATCAAACTCCTCGACGTCTCCGATGACGACATGGAACGCCGGGGGACCGGCAAGATCACCACGACCGTCGGCGACATCATCAAGATCAAGAGGGAATGAAATGACCGGACCCCTGATCATCGTAAATCTCAAGGCATATGCCGAAGGCACAGGGGAACAGGCAACTCGCATAGCCGCCGCGGCCCGGGAGGTCGCGGAAGAGAGCGGGGCCGTGATCGGCGTCGCTCCGGCGTATACGGACCTGGGCATCATCGCCCGGGACTATGATGTCCCGGTCTATGCCCAGCATATCGACGGCGTTGTTCCCGGTGCTCACACCGGGCACGTGACCGCCGAACAGGTCAGGGCCGCAGGGGCCTTCGGCACCCTTGTCAACCATTCGGAGCGGCGGCTGACCCTTGCAGAGATCGATGCCGCCCTCTCCGCCGCGAGGCGGTGCGGGCTCCAGGCAGTGATCTGCACCAACAATGTGGCGACGACCGCGGCCGCAGCGGCGCTCGCACCCGAATATGTTGCCATCGAACCGCCCGAACTGATCGGGACCGGAGTCTCGGTCTCGAAGGCCGACCCCGGGATCATCGAGCGGTCGGTCGCAGCGGTCCGTGCAGTCAACCCTGAGGTAAAAGTGCTCACCGGCGCCGGGATCAGCACCGGCGAGTGTGTGAAGATCGCCCTTGAACTCGGGACCGACGGTGTCCTCCTCGCCTCAGGCGTCGTGAAGGCCAGAGATCCCGCGGCGGCCCTGCGCGATTTGGTCTCCCTCCTCTAGGCGATGAGGGCGATCAGGTCGTGTTTTGTGATCACGCCCCTGACCTTCCCGCCGTCGAGGACGAGAACGGCATGCTGCTGCTGGAGGAGATGAACCACCGTCTCGATCCCGACATCCGGGGGAACGGTCGGGAAACTGGACTCCATAAAGTCCTTTACTTTTCTTGCGTGTGCTCGTGTCAGGCCGACCTGCTCGACGGTGTTGACGATCGCAGACTCTGAGATGCAGCCGATCGGAACGCCGTCCAGGATCACCGGGAGTTGAGAGACATCCTCGCGGCCCATGATCTCGACTGCGGTCGTGATCGAGTCCTCGGGGGTGACGGCGTGGACCGGAGCGTGCATCACCTGCGAGGCGGTGATCGCCGGGTGTTCGGCCACCTTCAGCACCTGGATGATCTTTTTGAGCGTACTCACTCTCGGGTCGACGGTCCCTGACTCGATCCTGGCCACCATTGACTGGGAAACGCCTGCCCTGCTGGCGACGTCGGCCTGCCTGAGGCCGAGCATGATCCGTTTTGCCCTGATCTCAGCGGGCGTTGGGATATACATGGTATTACTCATAGTGATTTCATGAGATAAAAATATACAGAAATTTGCCCGACGGGAGGCCGGGTGATTTTTCCCTCAAAAAGGCTTTGTAGAAATTATCTTGATGGTTCTCTTCGCCGGGGGGCTGGCCGCCCCCGGTCCCCCCGCATCATGATAAGGAGGTGGACTGCACCCCCCTCTCTGTGGTCATCTCTCCGCCTTCCCGACCCTATCGCAATCCCGGGGGTCCGGGGGCAGAGCCCCCGGCGTGAAGATGGGGGAAGGCGAGATGATCTCGCAGGCCGCCCTCAATTGCAGAAACTTCCCTGCCGTCTCGCGCCGGGGGCCGTGCCCCCGGATCCCCCACGGATGAAGATAGCCGAGGGGCGGCAGGTCAAGATATCTCTGACATTTGCCCTGTCACGAGGAGAAGGATCAAGGATCATCTCACACCCCGGAGACCTGCACTATGAAATTTTCATCACGTATGCTTGAACCCCACGTTCATACCTGATTCTACAGAATACTCAAAAAAAAGAGTGAAACCGTCATCAACTGGTTCTTCTCAGTGCGATGAAGGCACACGCGACAATGGCGAGGAGTGCCCCGAAACCGGGCAGCGATGTGGCGGGCACCTCGCTCTTTGCGTAGATCGTGGTCTTGAAGATGTCGGAACCGGTCAGGTGCCATTCGGCACTCTTCTCATTGACCGTGTTGGCATTGGAATCGACGATTTTCCCCGGCATCTCCAGGTAGTAGTGGAGGACACAATCACTGAGCAGGGCACCGGTGAGTTTGTCCGAGGTGTCCATCTCTTCTTCCCCGTCCTGGAATCTCAGGTCGTTGTAGATCAGGTACCCGTCCTCTTTTGTAATCGTCCAGTTCGATCCGTCCGGGGTGACGGGTTCGTTGCTCCGGATCTTGAGGGTCACGGAGTCATCATCCCAGACCTCTTCATAGGATATGCTTCCGGGCCCGGATTCGGCCTCGACATATTCCCTGACGTTTGCGTACCCGTTCTCTTTTGCACTCTCCTTGAGGAGATTATAGACAAATGAGGAGGTGGTGAGTTCGACGCGGTAGTCGCTGACTGTCCCATCAGTATTTGCCGTGGCATGGACATTCATCGTGAAGCACCCTGAGACCAGAACAAGTCCCAGCAGCGATAAACAGACGAGAGCAATGGTTTTCTTCTTTTCAAACGCCATATTATTACTCTATATTTTAAAAAATGGATCAATATTTAATAGTTATGAAATTGAATTCGGCATTGGGATCATTTTGGTGATGAAATGGTTGTTTATGTTGTGGTGTCCGAGTGAACAGATAAATCATGAATGAGAAGTCGAAGAGGGACCGGCACAATCCTCCGGTTCGTCCTCATCTCCTCTTCGGAAGAATGTCAGTGGCGCCGCCTCTTCCTGTACACCACAACAAGAGCAAGGACGAGCACGACGCCGGCCACGACCATCATAACAGGCTGGCCTTCCGGCTCATAGAAGGGGTTGTTCTCCGGGGGAAAACAGAACGACTCTCTCCGTGATCTTTCGATAAAAGTTGTCTCATCGCTCCCGACGACCTCGCCGTCCTCCCCGTACGCCACGATCAAGTAGGTGTGATTGCCTGGCGTGAGGAGAAGGGAGTTCTCTGAAGGCAGTTCTGCAATCCTGATCCCGTCGATGAAACCGGTGACCTCAGCCACCTCTTTGGGCCTCTTGATCGTATAGGCAAGAGAACGAATGCCGGCAAGCCATTTTTGCAGGCCAGAGGTCTCAATAACCTCCTGCGAGCGTTTGCCAGGGATGGCGATCCCTACGCTGTTGTTTGCCGCGACCGGGAGATCGAGATCTCCCCCTTCTGCGGTGAGGTGTATCCTCTGTCGGTTACCGGCGGGGTCATAGCCGACGACGTCCACCTCGTGGGTACCGTGAGGCAGGGAGACTGCACCCGATGGATAGGTACCCAGGTTCTGGTCGTTCACGATCACCTCGTAGGTGAGGTCTTCAGAAGAATCGTAGTAGATGGTCCCATTCTCCACCCGGGCCACACATTCGGGGGGCGTCAGGTCGCCGGTGCCCTCCACCCATGCGATGCCCCCGGCCACCGCCCCGGCACACTCTGCGGCGAGAGTGTAGTTGAGTCTCTCAGGGCGGTCGTCCGGCGTATCCCAGATCGTGACATGATCTCCGTTGTCGATCAACCTGATCACCGGGAGGTGATGTTCCTGAAACCTGAACTCGTCCCCCATCGCCACCCCGGCGGCGCGATCATAACTGATACTTCCACTCTCAGGAAGCCACTCATAGAGCCAGCGGTGCTGGGGGAGAGCGACGGCCCTGAGAGAATCGCCATATGCCACGCAGTCGAGGTTGATGGCGGCGATGATCTCGTCGTGGCAATCTTCGTGCGCGTCCAGCCACTTTTTGCTCCCGAACAACCCCACATCCTCACCAGAGAAGGCGATGAAACAGAGAGTCCGGTCCAGGTCCTCGTCCTGGAGGAGACGGGCGACCTCCAGCATTGAAGCGACGCCGGCGGCGTTGTCGTCGGCACCTGGGTACTCCTCGCCAGGGTGTTCGGGGGCGGCGGTATCGTAGTGAGCGCAGACGATCACGGTCCGGTTGCTCTTCCCTTCCTTCACCCCGATCACATTGGAGCCGATGAGCACCGGTTGTTCTTCAGAATCTTTTCCTACTTTAAGAGAGGTCTCGACCGGCACCTCGAAGGACTCGACCGTCACCGCAAGCCCGCGTTCGCACATTTTTTCACTGATATACTCGGTCGCTTCTTCCTCGCTCCCCGTGAACCGTGAAAGGTTGCAAAGGTCGCGGGTGACAGTCTCGATCTCGTCGGTGTCCGCGGTGAAGGCAGAGGACGCAGGGACGAGAAGAATGAATAGAGCAAAGACAAAATAGAGCCCCTTTGTGGGGATTAATGTTTTTTCACGAGATAAACCAAAAAAGAGGGGAAATTTTTGTTTCATCTAGGCATCTCCGATCACTCGTGAAATATAATGTCAATTACATCACTTGCTGATTCAGATCCCCCACTACAAGAAATCTCAAAGTTAAACACGTCATTAGCGCTATTTGGCCTGAACGTATACTCAAGCGTTCCTCTCCAACTCTCGTCACCGCCTGGCGTGTCTAAAATTTCTTTCGAGTCGAGTACTCTTCCGCCTGAATCTTTCAAGAAGAATCTGGCAGTCTGCAACCACTCATCACCAGTCTCAATATACTCACAGTTGACTTTGATTTTGTATGTAAGACCACGGACATATCTGGCATTGAATGATTTTGCATCTGCGACACAGGTCATACCACCAGTTTCGTCAACGATTAATTCTCCAGCATCGAGTATTTCCACAGACTTAACTCCAATAGAGTCAGTCTGTTCGCTCTCGGCACTCACTGCAGGAACCAGGAACATCCCGACAAGGAGAAGTCCTGCGAAAACAGCGAGCGCGCTTTTGCTTTTTCTCTCCATTTTTCTCACTTTTCTCCTCCCGAAGGCGCGGCACCGCAATGGCTATCAAGGATGATGACCTACAGCACCATAGCCTTCGGGCGATTTGTTGGGGCCGGGAAGTACTCGTGTTAAGTTCTCCGGCCCCGGCGGGACACCGGTTAAGGTGTCCACAACCCCAAATATATCTACGGAGATATATACCGATTGTGTGTCGATTCTATGCATCGTCGAAAAGATGAGAGCCTCTTTCTGGATGCAATGAACCTCCATAATTTTGTGACCGAACAACACCCATGTCGCGGGGGTGCCGTGAATCACTCATGATCGTGTATGATTCCAGTCGTGGTCATATCATATTCGGTGAACATCTTCCAGATTGAACGATATTTTCCAGGCAGGAGGGAGAGTCGAAGACCTGCGGGTCTTCTCAAGTTCGCTCATTTCGCACCTCGCGTCAGAATAGAACCAGGGACGGCACCACCATCTTCAGGATCTTTTCCTCTGCCTCTCCATCGCCATCCCCGGCGTCCCGGGGCTGCGAGCGATAACGAACTTGAGAAACACGGAGTGTTTCGAAGGTGCCCCGGGCGCGTTTGATGAGGAAAGGCCGGCGGCTCATGATCGCGGGGGAACGGGGAGGGCTCCTTCTGAGCCCTCTATGCAGAAGATCCGCTCAGAACAGTTATCATGCAGTATATCTGAGGCATGCCTTTCGCTCACAGACTGAAAACAGAAAATCAAGAAAACCGAACCAAGAATAATGGAGTCGGAGGAGTAAGCCCCCTTCTGTTCATTGCGGCATTCGACTTAGCGCCATACCCGGACAGGCCCAGGCGCCCATATGTCCTGTTCTGGCTTGCACCCGCAGGGATTCACCGTTTCAGCGTTTCCTGCCGTTACGTTCAACGGGTTAACTCACGCACCGGAGTGCGCTTCTCGCCCGAAGGCTCGGCCGCATCATCACTGGCGGCAGGGCGTGTCGTTTCTGTGTCATTGCCATGACTCTCGCCACCCGCACTTGCATGCGGCTGCGTGCCTGGTTGGTGGGGGGACTTTCCTCAGCAGCTCTCAAGCCACCGTCGGCCGCACTCTCCCTCTCCTCTTAATATATGGAACGCCCTGAATATATTGCTAATGTTTGCGCTGACCAGTGAAGAGGGCAGAACTGCGGTCCGGATCGCACGCGCCGCCCTCGAAAAAAATCTCAGGGGCGAAGCGTTTACCATGCCCGACCTTCCCCCGGCATTCTCAGAGAAGCGAGGGGTCTTTGTCACCCTCACCGCGGGAGGAAGCCTGCGCGGGTGCATCGGCCTCCCATACCCGGTGATGCCCCTCGCCGAAGGGATCGTGCATGCCGCCCTCTCGGCCGCCCTCGAAGACCCGCGTTTTCCCGCGGTCCGCACCGGGGAACTGGCCGGGATCAGGGTGGAGGTGACCGTGCTCTCGGTCCCTGAACCGCTCACCGGCCCGGCGGCCGAGCGGGCCGGGCACGTCGAGGTCGGCAGGCACGGACTGGTCGTCAGCGGACGGGGCCACAGCGGGCTCCTCCTTCCGCAGGTCGCAACCGAATATGAGTGGAACACAGAAGAGTTCCTGGACCACACCTGTCTCAAGGCCGGGCTCCCGCAGGGGTGCTGGCGACGGGACGAGTTCGAGGTCGCCGTCTTCGAAGGCCAGATCTTCACCGAGGAGGTAGAGTAAATGGGAATCAGTTTTGAGATCCTGCAAAAAGATATCGCCGCCAGGAACGGGCGGCTCAAGGTCGGCGATAAGACCATACGGACACCTGCCCTCCTCCCGGTCGTCAACCCGCACCTCCCGCTCGTCACCCCGCGGGAGATGCAGGAGATGGGCGTCGAGGCGATCATCACCAACGCCTACATCTTCTCCAAGAGCAGCGAGTACCGGGACCGGGCCCTCACCGAAGGCCTCCATAAAGTCCTCGACTTCGACGGCGTGATCATGACCGACTCGGGCTCCTTCCAGTTGATGGTCTACGGCGAGGTGGAGATCACCAACATCGAGACGATCACCTTCCAGCAGGAGATCGGGTCCGACATCATCGTACCCCTCGACATCCCGATCACCCCGGACACCCCGCGTGAACAGGTCGAGGAAGAACTTGCCGTCACCATCGACCGGATCAGGGAAGCCCGCGAGTTCCTCGGCCCCGACGCCCAACTCGCCGGGCCGGTCCAGGGGGCACTCTTCCCTGACCTGCGTGAGTACGCGGCCAGGAGCGTGCAGGAGATCGGCTTCGACTTCTGCCCCATAGGGGCAGTCGTCCCGCTGATGGAGAACTACCGGTACAAGGATCTGGTCGACGTCGTCCTGGCCGCCAAACGCGGCCTCTCGCCCTCGACCTGCGTCCACCTCTTCGGGGCCGGCCACCCGTCCATGCTCGCCCTGGGTGCGGCGATGGGCTGCGACATCTTCGACTCGGCCGCCTACGCCCTCTTTGCCAAGGACGGCCGGTACCTCACCACCTATGGGAGCCTGAAGATCGACGAACTCTCAGAACTCGCCTGCCCCTGCGAGGTCTGTCGGAACCACACCGCCGAGGAACTGAAGAAGAGCCCGGAGAGAGAACGGCTCCTCGCGCTCCATAACCTCTATGTCACCCTCGCCGAGATCGCCAGGATCAGGCAGGCGATCACCGACGGCACCCTCTGGGAACTCCTCGACCTGCGGTGCCGGAGCCACCCGCGTCTCCTGGAAGGCTACCGCGAGCTCCTCCGCCATGCCGAGGAACTCGAACGGCAGGACCGGGTCTCCAAGCGGCGGTTCTTCTACCAGGGCACAGAGAGTTGCCGGCGGACCGAGGTGGTCAGGTACCACGACATGATCGAGCGCTTCACGCTCGGGGAGCGGGTGCTCGTCACCATGACCGGCGAGAGCATGGAGGATTACGACGACGTCCTCTCCTTCAAGCCTCCCTTCGGGCCGTTCCCGACCGGTCTTGCCGAGACCTTCCCGATCGGCCAGTCCGAGATCCCGGCCTGGGACGAGGCGATGATGCGGGCCGGGTGCCAGGGAATTGCGCGGCTTGCCGAGACCCATCCTGAGAGCAGGGTGGTTGTCCTCGCACCGTCCGGATGGGCGGCCTTCGTGCGGCAGGCCCTCCCAGACCTGGAGGTGCTGGAATGAAGGCGTTCTTCGAGGTGAAGAACAGGGACGGGATGGCGCGGGCCGGGACGTTCACCGTCGGCGAGAAAGTCCACCAGACACCGACGGCCCTCGACCTCGAGGAGGTCTATCCCTCCCTTGCGGCGATGACCCACACCAACGTCCCCCTCACCGCGGACCAGGCGTTCGTGGACGAATACCTTGTCCAGCCAGAGGAGGAAGAGGTGCGGATCGTCCAGCCCCTCAGGGGGGAGGCCGCGGCGGGGGGCTGCGCCCTCGTCGCCAACTGGCAGACGCTCCTCGAACGTCCCAGGGACTATGTCGCCACCCTTGCGGCCCTCAGGGGGGCTGTGCCCCCCGACGCCGCCTGGTACGCTCCGGCGGCGGCCCTGCCCTCGAACGTCCCCTTCCTGGTCTACACCGGTTTTGACCTCTTTGACTTTGTCGGGGTCGACCTCATGACCGCGCGCGGGCTCTTCTGCACCCCGGAGGGTGAGATCCCGGTGGCCGAGGTGGAAGAGGGGACGTGCCGGTGTGCCGGGTGCGAGGCAGGAGACCTCGGGCTCCACAACCGTCTCGCCCTCCTCTCGGCCTGTGCGACCGCCAGGCAGTTCATCGGGAAGGAACAACTCCGCGAACTGGTGGAGATGCGGTGCAGACTGGACGCGAACCAGGTGACCGCCCTGCGGCTCATCGACCAGGAATACACGATGGCCGAGGCCGCCGCACCCGCGGCGCGCCCCTGCCGGCTGCTGGCCAATGCCGGCGAGTCGATGGAGCGGGCCGAGGTGAAACGGTTTGCGGCGCGGGTCGTGGAGCGCTATGTCCCGCCGAGAGACGACGTCGCCGTCCTCCTCCCGTGCTCCGCTAGGAAGCCGTACTCCACCTCGCAGAGCCACCAGAAGTTCGTGCGCACCATCGACGGCCGGGCCCATGAGGTGATCATCACCTCGCCGCTCGGCGTCGTGCCGCGAGAACTCGAAGGGGTCTACCCGGCCGGTCACTACGACGTCCCGGTCACCGGGTACTGGGACCGCGAGGAGTGCGGACTCCTCGCCGGGTTCCTCACCGACTATCTCAAGGCCCACCCGTACCAGCGGGTCATCGCCCACCTGGAGGGTGGGGCACTGGAGGTCGCGAGGACCGCCGCGGCGGCCTGCGGGATCGAACTCGAGGAGACCGTCGTCGCTGGCCGCCCGACCGCGCCTGCCTCGCTGGCGGCCCTCGACGAGGCGCTCGCCGGAGGATGGAAGAAGCGGAGCACCCCGGTCGCCGGGATGCTTGCCTGGCAGTTCGGCGAGCAGGTCGAGACGAAGGGGATGCAGGTGAAGGGCAAACCCTGGCGGCGTGCAGTCTTCAAGGGCAAGACCATCCTCTTCAACATCGACCCCGAGACCGGACTGTACAAACCGACTTTGAACGGCTGGGAGCATCTCCATGGCTACCGCGTCGAGATCGACGACTTCGTCCCGCGCGGCGACGTCCTCGCTCCGGGCGTGACCGGCGCCGACCCCAGGATCCGGGCAGGCGACGAGGTGCTGGTCGTCGGCCCCTCGGCGATGGCGACTGGTCGGGCGGCGATGGGCGCGGCCGAGATGGTCGGGGCACGCCGCGGCGTGGCGGTCAAGGTGCGTAAAGTAAAGTCCTTGAAAAGCGAATCGTAAAGGAACAGTGCACTGTGCAACTGGAGTGGTAGAGTTTGTATCAGGTTGAGGAGGCTACGCAGCTCTCAGAGAATGTGTACCAGATCTGGGTCAACGCGCCGCAGGTGGCGCGCCACGCCCGGGCCGGGCAGTTTCTGATTATCAGGGTCGACGAGACCGGCGAGCGGATCCCGCTTACCATCTCGGCGACGAAGGGCGATTCGGTCAGAGTCATCTATATGGCAGTCGGCAAGACCACCGAACTGCTTGCGACCAAAAAGAAAGGCGACGTCCTTGCCGACATCGTCGGCCCGCTCGGCACGCCGAGCGAGATCAAGAACTACGGCACCGTTGTCGTCATCGGCGGGGGCGTCGGGATCGCGAGCACCCCGATCATCGCCCGCGAGGCCAAAGAGGCCGGCAACCATGTCATCGGAATCATCGGGGCGAGGAACAAAGATCTTCTCATCCTTGAAGACGAGATGGAAGAGGTCTGCGACGAACTCTTCATCACGACCGACGACGGGAGCAAGGGCGTCCACGGGTTTGCGAGCACGGTCCTGGAAGACCTTCTCAAGGAGCGGACGATCGGTTGTGTCTGGATCGTCGGCCCGGCCATCATGATGAAGGTGACCTCGCGGGTGACCATACCGTACAAGGTCAAGACCTTCGTCTCTCTCAACCCGATCATGGTCGACGGGACCGGGATGTGCGGCTCGTGCCGGGTCACGGTCGGCGGCGAGACGAAGTTCGCCTGCGTCGACGGCCCTGAGTTCGACGCCCACCAGGTCGACTTCGACAGCCTGATGCAGAGGCAGCGGATGTACGTCGACGAGGAGAAGGAAGCGCGTGAGCACTTCCACCACCATGACCATCATGGCGGCTGCGGGTGCTGTGGGGGGAAGCACTGATGGCTGAAGAGATGAAGGACTTCAAAGAGGTCAACAAGGGGCTCTCCGAGGAGAACGCCGTCCTTGAGGCCCTCCGGTGCATGAACTGCGTCATCCCGCACTGCGTGAAAGGGTGCCCGGTCGGGATCGATATCCCGGCCTTCATCCAGAAGGTGGCAGAGAAGGACTTCGAGGGCGCGGCAGCGGTCATCAAGGCCGACAACATGCTCCCGGCGATCTGCGGCCGGGTCTGCCCGCAGGAGTCCCAGTGCGAGGGCGAGTGTATCCTCGCAAAGAAGGAGAAGCCGGTGGCCATCGGCGCCCTGGAGCGGTACGTCGCCGACCGGGAACGCGAGCACGGCACAAAGCTCCCGGCGGTCGCGGAACCGACCGGCAAGCGGGTCGCGGTCGTGGGTTCAGGCCCGGCCGGACTGACCGCCGCGGCCGAACTGGCCCGTTTCGGGCATAAGGTCACGGTCTTTGAGTCGCTCCACGAGGCCGGCGGCGTGCTCACCTACGGGATCCCTGAGTTCAGGCTCCCCAAGGCGATCGTGAAGGCCGAGATTGAGCAGGTGAAGGCCCTCGGCGTGGAGGTCAGGCTCAACCACCTCGTCGGGCGGAGCGTCCCGGTCGAGGAACTCCTCGGCTATGACGCTGTTTTCCTCGGGACCGGTGCGGGACTGCCGTACTTTATGGGGATGGAAGGCGAGAACCTCAATGGGGTCTACTCGGCCAACGAGTTCCTGACCCGCGTCAACCTGATGCATGCCAACTGCTTCCCTGAATTCGACACGCCCGTCAAGCGCGGCTGCAAGGTCGTCGTGGTCGGCGGCGGGAATGTAGCGATGGATGCCGCACGCGTGGCCAGGCGGCTCGGCGCGGCGGTGACGCTGGTTTACCGCCGGCGCGAGGAAGACCTCCCGGCCCGTGCGGTCGAGGTGAAGAATGCCCACGAGGAGGGCGTGGAGTTCCTCTGCTGCGCCAACCCGGTGCGGGTCGTCGGCGAGACGGCCGTGGAAGGCGTAGAGTGTGTCAGGATGGAGATGTGCGAGGTCGACGCGAGCGGACGGCCGAAGCCGACCTGCATCGAGGGGAGCGAGTTCACCCTCGAGGCCGACGTCTTCATCGAGGCCATCGGGCAGGGGCCAAACCCGCTCCTGGTCTCGATGATCCCCGGGCTTGAACGCGAGCGCCGGGGCAACCTGGTCGTGGACGAGGACGGGCGGACGACGGTGGCACGGGTCTATGCCGCCGGTGACGCCGCGACCGGCGCGGCCACCGTCATCTGGGCGATGGGCTCGGCGAAGAAGGCCGCGGCGGCAATTGATAAGGCACTGAAAGAGGAGTGAAGAGATGATCGAAGGGCGGTATCTTGAGGAGCGGAGGACTCTCCTCCGTCTCGCCGGCGTCGAGGACAGAGAGGTGCTGGACATCGGGGCCGGCCCTCTCACTCTCATCGCCGCCAGTGAATACGACTGTTTCGTCACCAGCATTGATATCGACACCGAACGGTTGAGGGAGACCGAGCGGCTTGCCGAGGAGGAGGGGGTCGCGAAGAAGATCAGCTTCGAGGAGGCCGACGCCGCTGACCTTCCATACGGGGACGAGGCCTTTGATATCGGGGTTTGCTTCGGCACTCTCCACCATCTGGAACCTGAGACGAGGCATGCTGTCCTCTCAGAACTGGCACGGGTCTCGTATGAGAGATTTATCGTCGCTGAGTTCAATGAGGTAGGCTTTTCCGAACTCCATGGCGAAGACGACCTCGCACCCGTCGACCTCGCCTGGCTGGAGGAAGAACTCCGGGCCTTCGGCTGTCCGGTCGTCCACCCGCTCGAGAAGATGACGATCTTCGTCGTGGAAAAGAAGGCCTGACTTTTTGGCTCTGTAGAATTCCTCAAGACGGTCATCTCTGCGGGGGGCTGGCCGCCCCCCGGTCCCCCCGCGCGAAGATAGGCAGGGGACGGCAATACTCTCTTCATCGTCATTGATAGTGCCTTCCCGGCCCTATCGCAATCCCGGGGGTCCGGGGGCAGAGCCCCCGGCGTGAGCATGGGGGAAGGCGGTTGAATCATACTCAAACCTAGAAAAAGTGAGGTTTTCTACAAGGCCTGACTTTTTAAACTTTTTTTGGCTGTGAGCATATCCCAAAAGTGTCCCGAACATGAATCTTCGTCCGTATCAAAACCCTTCATTCCAGAAATTCTGATCGCAGACCTTCCGCCGGGTGGCTGGTTGCCCCTCGTTCCCCCCGCAGAAGATAGGGAGGAGGACGGTAATCCCCTTTTCAGCATCATCACATGCGCCTTCCCGCCCCCATCGCAATCCCGGGGGTCCGGGGGCCGCGCCCCCGGCGTGAGGGTGGAGGAAGGCGTGGTGATCCGACGTGCCGCCCCCCTTGTAGACTCTTCACCGCAATCTCGCGCCGGGGGGCTTTGCCCCCCGGAACCCCCCACGGACAGAGGATAGCCGAGGGGCGGCGGATGAGTGGTGCCCTCCTCGCCCCCTGTTGCTAAGAGAGGGATCCAGGATCTCTCAACAGTTCGAAACCCTGCTCAGAACAATATTCAACCGCGTATGCTTGAGCCCCCGGTTCATGTTGAATTCTAAAGAGCCATTCTGGCAACCTTTTGCAGATCAAAAAGCCGTAGTATTCGTCTCAATCGCGCTGATTTCCGACAGAATTCCCTCGCCGTATGACGCTGTTCCCGAAGGGTCCTGACCCCTGATGTCTCTCCCTCTTGTACGGGTGGGTATGGGGCCGATATAGTCCATGGATCTTTCGATATTTGATAAACCGGTCATATTCTGTCATGGCTGCAAAAAATGACCGATATAACTCTGGATCGGCGGGGCAGATCCCGGAACAAAGAGATATTCGAGCAGATATGCCCCGCTTTCCTCTCTATGATCCGTCGGATCCGGAGGATGAATCCCCGAACGGATCTCGAAGGGTAATTCCTGGAGGGTTTTATCTGAAATACGGGCTTTGTAGAAATGCTCTGGATGGGTATCTTTGCGGGGGGCTGGCCGCCCCCCGGACCCCCCGCATCAGGATAGGAGCGAGGACGACAACCCCCTCTTCAGGCGCATCAATGGCGCCTTCCCGGCTCTATCTTCATCCCGGGGGTCCGGGGGCAGCGCCCCCGGTGCAAGAATGAGGGAAGGCGATGGATTCGGTCATAGGGGGGTTGAAGGGATGAAATGAGGATGGTTTCTACAGGGCCGAAATACGCCCAATTATTCCTTATTGTTGCCACAAATGATTTTGATATTTAAAATGAATATCCGCGATAAATATGAAACATATATATATTATTCAGGGTCATTGAATTTTGATGCTCCGTGACTCCCCCCTTATCGGAATAGAATCCTCTCAGGCCAATAGACTCCCGCAGATTCTCTGTCTGGCCGATACAAGGGGTATCATTCTGTTCCTGAACCAGAGGGGGCGAAACGTCTTCTGCCGTCCGGATGAGCGCACCACCGGGCGGTACCTCTCCGATCTCTTTGCCCCCTCTGAGAGGGAACGGTTTGTGGCTGAGTATGACGGGACCGTGAGCGGTGCGGGTTCATCGCCCTCGCTGTACACCGTACTCGACAGAGACGGCCGTCGGATCCAGGTGTTGCCGGTCTTTGCTCCTGCCAGAGAGGGCGTCTGGGTCAGCCTCGTTGAAATAAACGCATTCTCCATCCGTCCCCGCCCCGATGTGCGCGAGGATCTTTTTGCCTTCCTGGACGCCTTCCCCCAGACATTCTTCGAGTTCGACGAGAACGGCACCTTCACCTATGTGAACAGCCATGGTCTCCTCGAGTTCGGTTTTACCGATGAGGATCTCAAGAGGGGGCTGAACGCCTACGACCTGATTGCTCTCCCTGACAGGGAGTGGGCCTACCAGAATGTAGCCTGCCGGATGGGCGGCAAGGTTCCCGAGTGCCACGAGTACACCTTTCTCAGAAAGGACGGGAGCACCGTCCCGGTGATCGTCCACTCGGTCGCCGTGACCAGGGACGGGAAGGCGACCGGGACACGGGGGGTGGTGATCGATATCAGTGGGATCAGGGCCGCCCAGGAAGAACTGGAGCATATGAACGAGGCACTCACTACGGTCACCAGTCTCACCCGCCACGAACTGATGAACATCCTCACCGCCCTCTCGGGGTGGGTCGACCTGGCGGCCGGTGCCACAACTGAACCTGAAGTCGATAAATGCCTCGGGAAAGCTTCGGATGCGGCCGGGTTGCTCAGAAAACACCTTGAGTTCTCCCGCGAGATCCAGCAGGTAGGGACGGCGGCACCGACATGGCAGGGCCTCGATGCCGCCGTCGCCTCCGCACGGTCGTTTCTTGAGAACGGTGCGCAGAGCCTCACGATCCGGACGGAGACCAGAGGTGCCTGGATTCTTGCCGACACGCTCTTCGACCGCGTCTTCTATATCCTCCTCGAAAACTCGCTGCGGCATGGGAAGGGGGTGACCGAGGTGAAGTTCAGGGTGGAGGGATCTCTGGTGGTGTACGAGGATAACGGATGTGGGGTTCCCGACAGGGAGAAAAAAAGGATCTTCGACCTCGGGTATGGGAAGAACACCGGTTTTGGGCTCTACCTCGCGCGCCGGATCCTGACCGTCACCGGGATCAGGATCCGGGAGGAGGGAAAGCCCGGCACCGGGGCGAGGTTTGTCCTCTCCATCCCGCAGGACCAGATCAGGTTCTTCTAATTCTCGGCTCTGGAGAACTCCTCAGACTCTCAACCATCATCATCGTGAAGGGACTGGGGGGTGCAGCCCCTGAGTGTGGGGACTGCCGCACCCCGATCTTGAAGATTGGTGCAAGACGGCACACTGATGAAGAGACGATCGAACCGACACATTGTTCCAACTGCTCGCCAATTCGCCGGCGAGCGATCCCCCACCAATCGCCATTGTGGAGGGGTTCAGGGGCTGGTCCCTGAACCCCCTTTATTGAGAGGATTGTGCGAGACCGCACATCCCCGAAAAAAAGCGGGCGAAATTGATCTATTCGGCCCGCCGCTATCAGCGCTCCAGAGTCGATCTTCTCCAAAACTCAGGAGAGCCCTAATCCTCTTCTTTCCAGACCTTCAACCCTTCGTTGTCGACGGTGGTGGCGAGGGTGACCGTGAGGCCGAGCCCTTCGGCGATCGCCTCCACTTCTTCCGTGGGCTTCCCGGTGACGACGGCGATCGAGGGGCCGACCGAACTCATCCCCACGAACTCAAGCCCGGCCTCCCGCAGTCTGCTCATATAGGCGTAGATGGCAAAACTGTGGTGCTCGATCTCGGCCCTCTTGGAGCCGCGGAACTCGATCTCCCACATCACCTCGCCGGCCTTCTCAAGGTCGCCCCGTTCGAGGGCCGGGATCAGGTCCATCAAGACCATGTAGGCCTTGAGCGGGCGGTCGCGGTAGTCGAGGTCGCGGGCCCGGTTCATCAGGAGGTCGAACTCGCTCTTGCCGGCAGAGGAGATCCCGCTCTCAGGGATGATCACGTAGACGTTCTTCTCTGCGGCGAAGGGGTGATGATAAGCAAGGGCGAGGTCGTCGCCCATCACCACAAACCCGCCGTATGTGCTCACCGCCGGGCCGACCCCGGTCTCGAAACCGAAGGCCACCTGGTCGTCGGCTGTCTCCTCGACAAAGTTCCTGCCCACCAGAATCCTGATCTCCTCAGGGGTGAGGGGTGATCCCACGGCGGCGTTCATCGCATGGCAGACCGCGGTGAGGACCGTCCCGGTTGAGCCGAGACCGACATGCTTGTACTGGTGGTCACGGGCCCTGACCGAGAAACCGCCTTCGTAGCCCACCGTCTCCTTGAAGGCCTCGATGACCTGCGTGACGATGGGGGCGCGCTCGTACTCGATCTCGGTCTCTCCATCGGTGCACCGCGCCGTGGCGGTGCAGTAGACCTGGACCGCGTACCCGAACCCGCCGCCGCCCGGGCGGTCGGGGGCAAACCGGTTCATGTCAAGGACGGTCGCGTGGATCCTGGCCGGCGCACGGGCGGTGAAGGCGCCTTCCTGCGGCACCGCCCGAACCTCGCGGTCGAGGTGGAGGGGGCGGAGGTGCTCGCCCGCGGTGAAGGGCTCGAACTCGTACTCGACGAGGTCGAGGTCGCCGCCTCTGATCTTCATCATCGGCATGGTATGTTCCTATGTGCGGTCAAAGAAGATATTTTTTCCAGAGGCCTTGAGCGGGACGGCATAGACGACGGTGCACCCCTCCAGAAGGCCGAGAGTCCGGGCGCCGACACCCCCGGAATACAGGACCCGGTTGTCGACATTGTGGATCGAGGCGGTCTTCACTGCGGACCCGACGGCGATCCCGAGGTCGGTCATCCTGACCGCACAGTTCGGGCCGGCAAACGGCGCGCCGCCTCTCCGGGGTGCGCGGAGTGCCGCGGTCATCTCTGTGCAGGTGAGGTACCCGCAGGCCCCGCAGTTGATCGCGGCGGTCTCCGCTCCGCGGCACCCGATGAGAAGACAGGCGTCGGCGGCCTCGACGTTTTTGGCGTCCCGCAGGAAGAACCCGAGGTCGTGCTCCTCCCCGAAGGCCCGCATTGCGTCGGCGAGTCTGGTCAGGTCGGCGTCGACGAGCACCGCCGTCTCGATGGTGTCGACGCCCTTCCCCTTGGGTGCGGTCCTGGCCGAGAGCGCCATCAGCGAGGCGACGAGCCTGACGGCTTCAGATTCTGGAGTCATACTGGTTAGGTTCGCTTAGCATCTGATATAATCTTCACTTTCACCCCGCACCCGGTCCATCTTTTTCCCTCTCAGGACCGAGTTGAGAACAATGTCTCGTGCCGCAGAGGTCGCGGCCCTCACCAGGGCGGCGCGCTTTGATCGCTGTGTCCCTGATCCTGTTCTGCCGGGGATCCCCGTCGCATCGGGCCGGTGCAGGCGGATGATGAAGGTGCTGCTCCATGGGCGGTGTGCGTACGACTGTGCCTACTGCGGGATCCGGACGTGCCGGGAGGATCGTTCCCTCTCACCGGCAGACCTCGCCGATCTCTTCCTGCGGATGTGGCGCGAGGGGCGGGCCGACGGGCTCTTCCTCTCGTCGGGTATCCCGCGCGACGTCGACGAGGCGATGGAGGGGATCCTCGAGACCGGCGAGATTCTGCGGCGCCGGGGGTACGACGGATATCTCCATCTCAAGGTGCTTCCCGGCGCGGCGCGGGCCGACATCACCGATCTCGCCAGGGTGGCCGACCGGATCTCCATCAACATCGAGGCGCCTTCGGCGTCCAGGCTCTCGGAAATCGCCGGGGTGAAGGACTACCGGCAGGACATCGAGAAGAGGCAGACCTGGGTCGCCGACGCCATGCCGGGACGACACACCACCCAGCTCGTCGTCGGGGCGGCCGGCGAGAACGACGCCGAGGTGCTGGCCTGCATCGCCGGGCAATACCGGCGTCTGGCCCCGGCCAGGATCTATTATTCGGGTTTCAGGCCTCTTCCCGGAACGCCGCTTGCCTCCCACGATCCCACCCCCCTCTGGCGGCAGAACCGTCTCTACCAGGCGGACGCTCTGCTCAGGCTCTACCACTTTTCCACGGATGAGGTGGCCGGGGTGCTGGACGAGGGAGGGTTCTTGCAGAACGCCGACCCCAAGCGACTCCTTGCCGGGGAGAGGCCGCGGGTGGACGTCAACCGTGCCTCCCTTGCCGACCTCCTCAGGGTGCCCGGCATCGGTCCGAAGAACGCCCGCCGGGTGCTCGCCGCACGGGAGAAGAGTCCTCTCAGGTCTGAGCGCGACCTCAGGGCCTGCGGCGTGCGGGGGAGAGGGGTGGGGCGGTATGTCACCTTCGGGGAGGGGGATGTGCAGAGCGGGATCTTTGAGTTTTGATGGGGGGTTGATGAAACTCTCAGACTTTGCCCTCTCTAATCCCACGCCATTCCTGATCCTCGCGCTGGGGGCTCTTCGAAAAACTTTGTTTATCTCGTGTTCGCTGTCGCTCGCAACCCCCGGACAGTTATAATCAAAGATTTTCTCGAACTCGCTCACGCTCGTTCCCTCAGGATGAAGAGCTGGCCGCGACGGCTGAGAAAAGATCTAGAAAACTGGAATGTCGTCCACCGCTTATTCGTGGTCGCTTCAGGATCTTTGTTCTGCCTTCCCCCAATCATCTATCATCCCATGGGGCCGGGGGATGGGAGTGTCAGCGAGTTTGAGAAGATCTCTGATCTTCAAGAGAGCACCCGGTGCGATCTGGAGGGAAAGTAAGTCGATTAGAAGTTCTCCTCTGAACAATTTTCATGTGTTATGCATGAGGTGTGCTCTCGACTCATGTTTGATTACCATGAAACAGGATGAGGCAAGAGCCTCATACTGAACCAATGAAAACCTACCCATTGAATTCTATTTCTGATTTCAATGGGGTTTTCATGGAAAATGATCCTGACGATCAACCTGGGCGGTTTGTATGATGATTTCTCATCATCTGGATCCTTTATACCTGATATACGAAGTACAGAAACTCTCTCAGAATGATCGGCCGCCCTCAGCGCAGAACCTTCACCGTCGTCTCGCGCCGGGGGTTGCACCCCGAGACCCCCCACGGAGAGAGGATAGGCAGGGGCGGCACGATGCAAGATTTCTGGCCGTTCCCCTGTCATAAGGGGAAGAACCAAGGATCGGTCCTTCCAAGCCCCAGAGAGCGGCGACATGAAATTTTCATCGCGTATGCTTGAACCCAGGGTTCATGCCCTATTCTACATAATCGGAAGACAGGACATTCTTTCTAGTCGAAAATATCTGGTCAGGATGGAATGGAGCGTGTCTGGGGTCTAAAAATATGTTTGAGATCTAGAAGGACTTCATTTGATGTAAAGAGTTGTACCACAAAATACATAATAAATAAAATATTAAATGCCGATTGCATACATCTCGGATTATATTTGATAATCTTATCAGAAGTCGGGAGAATGATGCATTGAACATAGAGAGGTGATGAAATTGGTGGCCAATTTTCTGGACCTCCATATTGTTGATTACTGCCAATTGAACTGCAAGCATTGCTACCTGAATCAGGGCCACACCTTCATGCCGGTGGATATGCTAAAAGAAGTCTGTATCGACTTCATGCAGACCGATTTTCCCCTTCCGCAGAGTACGATTATTCTCAGCGGCGGCGAACCTCTTCTCCATCCGCACTTTGATACCGTGTGCACCATTGTACGAGGTCTGAACGGTTTCATTGCCCTGAGTTCGAATGGAATACTCATTCCTCAACACATCGATCTTTTCCAGAAAGATGATGGTATCCAGATCAGCATTGACGGAGACAAAACTGTTCATGATTTCATCCGCGGCACCGGGAGTTATGAAAAAGCAGTGAATGCGCTGAGGATACTGGACGAGAACAGGATACGTCATAGTATTTCATTCACTATCAATGAGGCAAACTTGAAATGCATCGACCCTATCATTGATCTCTGCATTGAAACCGGGTCCTATATGCTGAACTTTAATCTTTACCAGCCGATTCGTGACAATGGATTTTATCCTCTAACGTTTTCACACTGGCTCTCTCTCAGACAACACGTCAAGAAAAGAGCGGAACAAGAAGGGATATTCTGCCCTCTGACCTGTGTGGAAAAGGGCTGTATTGCAGGGATACTGGGGCTTTCAGTTCTTCCTGATGGTACATATTGGGATTGTTCACGGAATCAACGTGTTCTTGGAAAGTTTCCTCAACGGATCAAGGATGTCGTACTCAAGAAAAACATCAGAAGTGGAAAAAGTAGAGATCAATTTGAGACTTGTTGCAAGAAGGTGGATTATGAGTAAAGTATATGTAATCGCTTCGTATTGCGATCAGGGAAAAATTGCACTGATATTGGCACTTGAAAATTATTATAGGGCACAGGGCAAAAAAGTGGCATGCTTACAAAGGATCAAAGGTCAATCAGATGTAGGATTATACCTGAAGAAAGGATGCTATCAATACAGTCTTCCGCTTGAAGCTGTAAAAAGCCGAAGTGCACTTGAACAGTGGTTGCCAAAAGGATTTGATGTTTATATCGTCGGGATTTCTACCGCGTATTCCCCTATTGGGGCTGCATATCTCGATCTCTTTTCGAGTTATAACGAAATCATTCCTTATGATTGGTTTGATAATGTGACAGGCTGTGTACAGAACTGTATCCAGTCTTATTCAGGTGATCCTGAAATATTACTGTTCTGGGAAATGGCACGTCAAAAGAATCTTCAGGAGAAAAAAGTTCAAGAAGCAATTACCGGTGTGTCAGAGCCTCTGGACTACCCCTGCCTGGATAAAAATTCTGTTCTTCATCATCCAGAAACACTCGTCTACGATGCATTTGAGCCAAAAATGTCACTGCCGGAGAGTAACAAGAAAGTGATTGCTGTGGGCGCTTTTCCCGGGGAGTTCTGGGATATTTTCCATGATCTCATGTGGTATGGGTACGACTACATGCAGTTCGTCCAGAGGCTTGAGGAAGAAAGTTATGATCTGGCGATTATTGGAGAATGTAGCAATGGATCTTTAAAGTTGCCCAGTAAGCCAAAAAATAAAACAGTCATTTGCTATCAGCCTTCAGTTTATTTCCCGTTTCGACAGCCTGAAAATGTATTTCAATCCGGCAAAAGCATTGGACAGATTCCTAAGAACATAAAGGAGAGACCCGTGGGTACATCTCTGGCTGATAACGGGTTTTCATACAGTGCCTATCAGAATAGATTCTGGTTATTTCAGAGGTATCCCGGGACTGATATTGTCCGGCATGAGGACAATATCATCTATTGTAACGGATGGGTACTCCCTCAGTACCTGATGAGGGATGGATTACTGGAGGTGTGATCATGGGAGGTGGTGGCTGGAGCGATTGGGGGAACTGGGCAAACTGTTGTGTTCCATCAGGTCCGTATCTCACCTTCTACATACGACACTACCGGTGTGGTCAGTCGTCCTGCCAGGGAGGTACAGGTTCCTGGAATTTAAATGCCGTGTGTCTGCAAAACGCAGTGATGCGATATGCACGGGCCGGAAAAAGTTCTCAATTCTCCAATGCTCTATCATGTTGTTACTGGAGAGAAGATTATAGATGCCCTGAGCACTGCTATTTTGAGGAAAATTACAACAAGGACATCTATATCGTCGCAATAACAAATGGGGATCTTGTATTTGGCCATGCCGTCTGCGCCGAATATCTCGGAGGAGGAGTAGGAGAATTCAGCAACTGGAAATTTTTCCAGTACGATAATCTCAATATAACTCCAGGAGACTGGCAGATGCCGTACGGAACGGAATGGCAGGAAACAAAAGTCGAGATAAAAAAAGTAACTGACATACCCGACTGTGGTCATTACAATAGCGATCGATATCCTGTTGTGACATTTTTGATCGACGAAAATGGTAGGATAACCATTGGTTGACAGGAGATGGCAATGAATGAAAATAATTCTTGGAATAAAAAAACATCCGATTTTGGTGGGAGTTGGTACAGTGATTATTGTATTAGTAATCATATGTTTCGCAGTATTGATGGTAGAAGAATTACAATCCCCAGAAAAAACTGAAGATACGAAGGAGACTGAAAATATGACATTAGAGGAGTTACCAGAGGATTTGAAAGATGAGATTGAGCATATACGACTATACAGTAAATTTGGCATAAGTAAATTGGAATTAGATGCCAAAAATAAACACCTCGTCATATATGCTTTCGATATAACGGATGAAAAAGAAGTGAGCGATCTCCAGGGAAAGCAAATCAGTAATTGGACCATTCAGATCGTTCACGATGTTGACTATGAAAAGGAGAGAGATCAGATCCGAACCGAACTTATGGAACTGGAAAAAGATCCGGAATTGCAAATCGCAGGTTTTGATCTGTCGACCGAAGAAATCAACGTGTGGGTCTACGAACGCACACCCGAAAACCAGGCGCTGGACGGCAAGGAGATTCACGGCTGGACGGTCCATGTCTGGGTTGCGCTCACCCCGACAGAGACTGGAATTAATAGGTGCTAGTGCTCTCGCTATCGATGGAAAATCTGCTTCCGGTGTAATCTATCCATGAGAGGTATGAAAGGTGTTGGCATAAACCTGAAAGCCCTCTGTATCGTCCTGCTGCTTGATCACATGCACCCACCAAGTTAGCGGCAACCTCCATCGTCCCGCTGACGAATGACCCGGCAATCAATTTGTATCAGTCTTGGTCACCAGATGGGAAACACATTGCCTTCACGTCATCCGATAACGACCATGCCGGCATCAAGGTTATGGAACTACGTTGTCGGTTCGGCACTGGAACCAGAGTTTTCGATCTGGATTACAGAGATCGGGGGGAATGCCACCGCACAGGTGACGACAACCGCAATGGTCGCCTGACGGAAAAAAGATCGCCGTAAGCGATGGAAACGATCTCTTCACCGTCATCCTTGATGATCCACAGCAGACAACACCTGCCTTGCCGATTTATGGCGTTTGGGGTGGTGGCGGCACTCTCACTGTTCGCAGTGGGCGTTGCTTTTAAAAGACGGTGATCCTATCACCTGAACTGGCGGTGTGTATGATCCTGCCAGGAGAGTTAGCGGGATGCAATCCAAGAAATCAGGCCCCCTATCGCTCGCACTCAGTGTCGAGATAGCACCGGGGATGGCTTTCCTCTCCTCAAGATCTTCAATGTTGTTTTCCGACCCGGAGATCCAAAAAAGATGATCGCGGGAAGTGTGAAGACGTTCTCCCTCCGTCCCGCACCTCTCACTTATACTCGCGCTTCGAGTACGAATACTTCTCGGAGTTCCCGCCCCGCACCACGATATAGATCCACTCCCAGAGGGACTTGAGCGTCCCGAACTGCTCGTACCGGCGCATATCGAAGGCGACGCGGAGTGAGGTGTCGAGGAAAACCTTCCCGACCTCGCTGGTCCGGCGGGCGATCTCCAGGTCGTCGCCGGCGTCGATGCACCGGTACATCCCGACCTCGATGAAGGCCTCGCGGCGGAAGGCGGTGTTGCACCCGAGGGTGTAGTACATGGTGTGCGTCCACGAACCGAGGCGGGAGAAGACGTTGGCCAGGGCGAGGGAGATGGAGTGTTTGAGGTTCTTCTCCTTGGGATACACCAGGCCGTAGACCTGGACGACGTCCGGGTGGCGCGCGAAGTCCTCCTCGATCCGCTCCAGCCAGTCCGGGGGGATGACGCAGTCGGCGTCGGTCGTGGCGACGATCTCCCCCTTCGCCGCCTTCGCCCCGTCGTTCCGTGCGCCGCCGACCTTCTTGCTCGTCTGGATGAAGACCTGGTCGGCATATTCGGCGGCGATCTCGCGGGTCCTGTCCTTCGACCCGCCGTCGACGACGATGAGTTCGTAGCGCTCCCTGGGGAGGGTCTGGTTGCAGAGCGACGCAAGACACGCGGCGATGTTCGCCTCTTCGTTATAGGTAGGGATCACAACTGAGATCATGACGAGGTCAACTCCTGGTAGAGTCTGACATGGAGGTCGGAGACTTTCCTGATGTCGTAGCGTTCGGTGAAGGGTCTGGAGAGGTCGGCGTGCTGCCTGAGGAGGGCGGTGTCCTCGAGGAGTGCCCCGGCCCCGGCGAGGTCGTCGAAGTAGAGGGCGGCGTCGCCGAAGTTCCCGGTGAACTCGGGGATCTTGCGGGCGACGACCGGCAGGCCGCTGGCGAGCGCCTCCAGGATGACCATCGGGAGGCCCTCGGCGAAACTGGGCATGAAGAAGACGTCGGCGCTGCAGTAGGCCGCGGTGATGTCCTCGACGAACCCGGTGAAGAGGACGTTCTTGCCGCACTTACTCTTCTCCTCTTCGATCCGGCCGTGGTCTTTTGAGAACCTGCCGTAGGGGAACCCGCCGACCCAGACAAACCTGGTGTCCGGGTGGTCCCGCGAGAGGGCGAGGAAGTCGTAGATGCCTTTCCGGGGTGTCTGCTGGGCGACGGTGAGCACCACCTGCTCGTCCTCGCCGATCCCGTACGTCTCGCGGAAGGCCGCCCGCTTCTCGGCGTCGGGTCTGAACCGTTCCCTGTTCACGCCGTTCGGGATGAGGGTGGTAGGGACGTCGGGGGCGAACTCGCGCACCTCCTCGTCGCAGAGCGGCGAGATGGTGATGATGTGGTCGAAGCCCTGGTATATGCCGGGGTAAAAGTTGTTGACGGTATCAGAGAAGGCGAGGTTGCCGGCGTTGAGTCGTGGCGTCGAGTGGGCGGTGAGTACGGTCACCGCGCCGCTCAGTTTTTTGTTTGCGAGGGCGAGGGGACCGAAGGTATGGTAGTGGACCAGGTCGAAGTCCCGGCCGTGAGCGTTCCAGGAGACTTCGGGGCCGCCGTTGCCGTCGGCGAGCGCCCGGTACAGGGTCTTTGCCAGGGTGGCGCAGCCGATATATTTGAAAAAGAGCATGTCCTCGACGAAAAAGTTGACTTTCATGAAAACTCCTTCGCAAACTCGATGACGTGACGGATGCACCCGTCCATATTGAGGTACTCGAACTCGGAGAACCGGCCGACAAGATCGATCCCGAGGCTCTCGCAGTACTCCCTGACGATCTTGATATTCTCCAGGTAGGCGAGGTCGTAGATGACGTAGGCGTATTTCTGGCGTTCGACCGAGGTGGTGAGCACCTGGTCGCGCGAGGCGATGACTCCCATCTCCATGAGGCCGTCGACGGTGGAGGCGACGAGGTCGTCGTCGGAGAGGGCCGCGGTGGGGTCGCCGTCGCGGTAGGTCACTTCGGCGAGGACCGAACTGCACCCTTCGGGGGCGTTGGTGTCGCTGTAGCCTGAGGGGAAGGAGATCCGGTTGAAGGGGCCGAGTTCTTCCTGCGGGACATAGACCCAGGAGTACGGCGGGACGTCGCCCCTGAGTCCGAGGCAGACGCAGGCGACCGAGTTGTACTTGAGGGCCCGGCAGGCCGCGGCAACGTCGTGTGGGACGCCGTCGAGGGCAGGGAGGAGGGCCTGGAGGGGGATGGTGGAGATGCACCGGTCGGCGACGACCTCTTCGGTGCCGTCGGAGATCACCCAGCGGTCGCCCTTGCGCCTGACCGACCTGACCGCAAACCCGGTCCTGATGGCGTCCTCGATCGGTGCGGCGACGGCCTTCACCATCGCCTCGATCCCGCCCTCCTGCGGGTACGAGAAGACCGACTGGTGGGTGTAGCCCTCGGTCTCGATCCCGACCGCCGACCTGACCACATCCTCCACCGGCGGCCTTGGCACGCGGCCGTCCATCCAGTGGGCCGACATCTCCTCCGGCGGGAACTTCCAGATCTTTCTGTTGTACGGGAGCATGTAGCACGCCGCGATCCCCTCGCCGAAGGTGGTGCGGATCCACTCGCCGAAGTTCTCGGGCGGTTTCACCTCGCCCTTCTCCGCGGCGATGAGCGCCTTGATGAACTCGTTGATGCAGAAGAAGAGGTCGTCCTTCGGGAGGTCGGCAAGTCCGTTCTCGAAGGGGTACTTCACGTACCGCCCCTTGTAGAAGATCTTCGTCTTTCTCTGCCGTTCGGTCCGGTTCTCCCCGAGCGCCTCCTTCATGAGGGAGAGGACCTCTGTATCTCTTGAAAATATAATGTGCGACCCGCCGGTGTCGAAGGTGAAGCCGTCGATGACCTTCGACCGGCAGAGCCCGCCGTACCCGGACTCAGCCTCAAGGACCACCACGTCCTCGCCCTGCTGACGCAGCAGTCGCGCCAGTGTTATGCCGGTCAGTCCGCCGCCCAATATCGCCGTTTTCACGGTGTAATAGGTTTGTGGAGGATTCATTTATGGTTGTTGATATTCGGTGAACGGCCCAGGATCATGATGAACGGGGGGAGAAAAGGGGAGGCCGGAGGGCGGTCGAGCATGGATGCACCGTCGACTTCCGTCTTACTTCATGTACCGCGAATAACTCTCTATCGTATAGACCGCCGCGAGGGGGTTGTGGCCGAGCAAGCGATCCTTGGCGGCGAGGACGGTGCAGGGCGCCTCCGCATATTTCATGAAGAGGGAGTCGTGCCCGACGCAGAGGCCGAGCATGATGTTGAACTCGGTCTCTGCGGCATTGAGGAGCATGGCCTGGAAGATGGGATTGCAGATCTGCTCGTCGGTGCCCGGCGCCACCTTCTCCTGGTCGGAGACGCCGAGAGTCTCTTTCGGGACGCGGCCCGCCTTGCAGACCACCGAGATGACTTCAAAACCCCGCCCCCTGAAGAAACGCTCCACCGCCGCCGCCTCCTTTGCAAGGCCGGTGCAGAAGGCAAGGCCGAGGCGGCGGTATCCCATCTTCCCGGCAAACTCGGCCGTCTCCTCAAGCCGGCACTTCACCGGCCTGAGGCGGTCGTACCCCTGCTCCTTATCTCCATAGCCCTCGCCCTCCTGGACCGCCGCCGCCCGTGCAAAGGCGGCCACGGCAGGGCGGCGGTACTCCTCCATCGCGGCGGCCAGCACTTCGGCCTGCTCTGCCGTCGGACATCCTGGGATCGACCTCCCGTCTTTTGTCCTGCAGAGTTGCTCGTCTTTTTTGATCCCGCATCTGGCGCATGCAGGGTAGCCTCCTTCCATGGATCACTCCTGGGGGGCCGGGTAAAAATAGAGAGAGATTGCGGCAGTCCGTTCACCGGAGGTGGATGAACTTGCCGGTCAGCGTGGCGTCGAGCACCTTCGCATCGGTCTTCGTGGTCGCCATGCTGACGACGACCATCGTGACCGCCGAGAGGAGGAAGGCATACATGCTGAAATGGAAGGGCATCTTGTCGACCACATAGTACCAGTAGCCAAGCGCCCCGCCTGAGACCAGACCGACCAGCATCGAGGCGATGGCACCCTCTCTGGTCGCACCCCGCCAGTACAGCCCGGCGAGGAGAGGCACCGCAAAGGTGGCGAGCATGATCCCGATCCCGGACCACATCAACCACGCGAGCATCTGGGGCGGGTTGATCGCGAGGAGGAGCGTCCCGCCGGCGGCCACGACGACCGCGACCCTGGAGACGAGGAGCACCTCTTTGTCGCTGGCCGAGGGCCTGAAGATATTCTTCCAGACATCCCAGGCAAACATCGAGCCCACCGTGAGCATCAACCGGTCGGTCGTCGACATCACGGCCGCGAGCACGATCACCGCAAAGAACGACCAGACCCAGAGGTTGGGCATGGCGTACTCCAGCCCTGAGATGAAGATGAAGTCCTGGGCATTGGGCACGTCGGGGAGAATGATGCTCCCCTCCTCGACGAGCACCCGGCCGGCAAACCCGGCAAACTTCATCAGGAGCATCACGACCGCGTAGACCGCGAAGGCGATGAGCGGCGACCACTTGAAGTAGCGCTCCTCCTTTGCCGCCAGCACATTGTTGATGACGTGCGGGGCGCAGGCAAGCCCTACCGTGAGCATCAGCCCGAACGAGAGGAGAAACTCGGGCGTGAAGGTCATCCCCTCGGTGAGGTACGGCTGAACAAAGGTCGGGTCGATCCCGGCCATCACCTCGTTGATATGGCCCATCCCGCCGGCTTTCATGATGAGGATCGGCGCGATCGCAAGCACCCCCACGATAAGGAGGCCGCCCTGGATCACCGTCGTCCACGAGACGGCGTACAGCCCGCCGACCACGGTGTAGGCGGTGATGATGACGCCCGAGATGATCAGCGCCTGCCAGTGGGGGATCTCAAAGAGCCAGACGAGCACGATGGAGATCGCAGTGTACTGTCCAATCAGGTAGATGAGGGAGACGATGATCCCGGCCACCGCCGAGAGTCCTCGCATGACCTTCGGGCTCTCGAAGCGGTCGGCAAGATAGTCCTCGACCGTCAGGTAGTTGTTCTTCTTCCCGATCCGGTGGAGTTTGACGCCGAAGACGATGATACAGAAGGAGGCGGCCAGCGGGACGAAGAGTTGTTCCCAGATGGAGGGCCACCCGGTGGTGAAGCCGAGCCCGCTCACCCCGAGCAGGGTCATCCCCGAGCAGATGGAGGAGACCATCAGGATGGTGAAGACCCAGAACCCGAGCGACCTTCCGGCGACGATGTAGTCCTCGGTGTTGTGGATCTTGCCCGAGGCCCAGGCCCCGATCACGATGAGGACCAGGAAGTAGAGGCCGATGATCCCGGCCGTGACCGGTTCGATCATACCTCGTCCTCTTTGAAGACGAACGCCCAGAGGGTGAGCATGACGGTGACCGCAATGAAGGCGGTGCTGACGATGGCAAGTGTCTCGAATGGAAGGCCGATCATAGTACTATGTCAATGTGTGTCATGCCAGCATATAACATGATCGGTCGGAGCGGCCCTCGCCTCTCAAGCATGAGAAGAGGCGATCTTCAGGGGGCGGGGGGCGGGCGGGTGCGAAAAAAGGGGATGAATGCAGTATCCGGATTATCATCAGTAGAATGGGGCCATTACCGCCCGCCTTTCATCCCCCGCATCAACGCAATCTTCCCGGTCCGCACAAACTCCTTGATCCCGTACTGGCGCAGGAGGCGTTCCAGGGCGTCGATCTTCTCGGGGTCCCCGGCCACCAGGAGGATGACGCTCTTTGGCCCAACATCGATGATCTGGGCCCTGAAGATGCTGGCCACCTGCATCACCTCGGCCCTCCCCTCGCCGGCTTCGGCCGTCACCTTGATGAGCGCGAGTTCGCGGTCGACCGTGCTCTGCTCGGTGATGTCGGAGACCTTGATGACGTCGATGAGTTTGTTCAACTGTTTTTTCACCTGCTCGATCCTGGCGTCGTCGCCCAGGACGACGATGGTCATCCTGCTCATCCCCGGCTCCTCGCAGGTGCCGACGGCAAGGCTCTCAATATTGAACCCCCGGCGGGAGAAGAGCCCCGAGACCCTGGAGAGGACGCCCGCCCTGTTCTCGACGAGGACGTGGAGCGTGTGCGGCCTCATCCGCCCCGCCTCCCGATCATCTCGTTGATCGCCGCCCCTGCCGGGACCATCGGGAAGACATTCGCCTCCCGCTCGATCCTGACGTCCAGCACAAACGCCCCCTCCGAACCGAAGGCCGTCTCCAGGGCCGGCTCGACCTCGTCCGGGTCGTCGACCCGTATCCCATCGACACCGTAGGCCTTTGCAATCCCGACAAAGTCCACGGGACGGAGCTCGGTGTACGAGTACCGCCGGTCGTAGAAGAGTTCCTGCCACTGCCGCACCATCCCGAGATAGAGGTTGTTGAGGATGACCACCTTCACCGGGACATCGTACTCGACGACCGTGCCCAGTTCCTGGATGTTCATCTGGAAACTCCCGTCCCCGGCCACCAGGGCGACGGTCTCGTCAGGACATGCAAACTGCGCCCCGATCGACGCCGGGAAACCGTAGCCCATCGTCCCGAGCCCGCCTGAGGTGATCCAGGTCCGCGGCCGCCTGAAGCAGTAGTGCTGCGCCGTCCACATCTGGTTCTGCCCCACCTCGGAGACGACGATCGCGTTCTCGTCAAGGAGGGCGTTCATCTGCCTGATCACCGCGGCCGGGCTGAGTCCGTCGGCGGTCCCGGCCGCCCCGGTCCCTTCCTCCTGCCAGCGCCGCACCCTGGAGAGCCATCCGTTTCCTCTCTCCTGGCGGGCGAGTTTTGCGGTGACCGCCCTGAGGACCAGTTTCGCGTCCCCGACGATCGGGACGTCGACCGGTTTGTTCTTCCCGATCTCCGCCGGGTCGATATCGATGTGGATGACCGCGGCGTGCGGGGCGAAGGCCTCCACCCGGCCGGTGACCCGGTCGTCGAAGCGCACCCCGACGGCGATGAGGAGGTCGCACTCGGTGACGGCGAAGTTTGCCGCCTCGGTCCCGTGCATCCCGATCATTCCCAGGGAGAGCGGATGGTCGCACGGGACGGCCCCCAGGCCCATCAGGGTCGAGGCCACCGGAATAGCCGTCAGTTCGGCAAGGGCGAGGACCTCGGCGGCCGCCCCCGAAGCGACGACCCCGCCGCCGATGTAGAGGAGCGGACGCTCGGCCTCCCGGATGAGCGCAACCGCCCGCTCGACCTGCCTCGGGTGCCCTTCGTACGTCGGCTGGTAGCCCCGCAGCCGCGCTTCGCGCACCTCAGGGACTGGATCGACCTGGGCGGTCATCACGTCTTTGGGGAGGTCGATGAGCACCGGGCCCTGCCGTCCGGTCCCCGCGATATAGAAGGCGTCGCGAACTACCTGGCCGATCTCGTCGGCCTCTTTGACGAGATAGTTGTGTTTGGTGATCGGGAAGGTGATCCCGGTGATGTCAGACTCCTGGAAGGCGTCGTTGCCGAGCATCGTCGTCGGGACCTGGCCGGTGACGGCGACGAGGGGTACCGAGTCCATGTACGCGGTGGCAATCCCGGTGACCAGGTTGCAGGCGCCAGGGCCGGAGGTGGCCAGGCATACCCCGGTCTTTCCCGAGGCGCGGGCATACCCGTCGGCTGCGTGGGCCGCCGCCTGTTCGTGGCGGACCAGCACATGCCGCAGCGGGGCGTCGTAGAGTTCGTCATAGATAGGCAGGACCGCACCGCCGGGGTAGCCGAAGATCGTCTCGACCCCCTCGCGCTGCAGCCCCTCGACCAGCAGTCGTGCTCCAGTCTTCATTTTTTCTCCTCAATCAGTCTGTTCATGCCGGCGACCATCGCCTCCACGCTTGCCATGATGATGTCGGTCCTCGCCCCCCGCGCCGTGAGTGTCCGCCCTCCGTGGCTGAGCCGCACCGTCACCTCGACGAGGGCGTCGGTGCCCCCGCTGATCGCGTCCACGCGGTACTCTTCGAGCCGCACCTCGGCGGCACCGGCGACCGCCCGCCGCACCGCCTCGACGGCGGCGTCGACCGGACCGTTCCCGGTGGCGGCGCAGGTCACCTCCTTGCCGTGGACGAGGAGGGTGACCGAGGCCGTCGGGATGACGGTGTTGCCCGAGACCATGGTCGCCTGTCTGAGGGTGATCGCCGGTTCGCTGCTCACCCCCGTGACCGAGTCGGCGATGGCCATCAGGTCGGCGTCGGTGACCCGCCGCCCTTCGTCGCCGAGGGCCTTGACCCTGGCGACGACCTCGGCGTGCTGCACCTCGGTGCAGTGGTAGCCGAGTTCTTTGAGTGCGGCCCCGACCGAGGCTGAGCCCGAATGTTTCCCGAGCACGATCCGCCTGGTCCGCCCGACGCTCTCGGGCGTGAGCGGTTCGTAGGTGCTCGCGTCCCGCAGGACGCCGTGGGCGTGGATCCCGCTCTCGTGGGTGAAGGCCATCTCGCCGACGATCGCCTTGTTCGTCGGGAGCGGGACGTTGGTCAGCCGCGAGACCGTCGTCGCAAGCGGATAGATCTTCTCGGTCGATAGCCCGGTCTCCACCCCGTAGAGGTGCTCCAGGGTCACGGCCAGTTCTTCGAGGGCGGTGTTCCCGGCGCGTTCTCCCAGGCCGTTCACGGTCACATGAGCGGCAGTCGCCCCGGCCTTGAGCGCGGCGATGGTGTTGGCGAGGGCGAGGCCGAGGTCGTCGTGGCAGTGGATGCTCAGCGGTGCGGAGAGGAGCGTCGGGATTCTTTCCGCGACCAGTTCAGGAGTCATGAGCCCGACCGTGTCGCAGAAGCAGAGGCGATCGGCCCCCCGCTCCACCCCGCCCGCAAAAAGCATGGCCAGGAACTCCTGGTCTGCCCGTGAGGCGTCTTCGCCCGAGAGTTCGACGACGAGCCCGTGGTCTTTCGCATACTCAACCGCCTCCCAGGCCATGGTGCAGACCGCGTCCCGCGTCTTCCTCAGTTTTGCCTGGATGTGCAGGTCGCTCACCGGCACGACGAGGTGGACGCAGTCGACCCCGCACGCCGCGGCATCGTCGATGTCGCCTGGCAGCGCCCGCACGAAGGTGGCGACTTCGACCCCGAGCCCGGCGTCGGCGACGAGTCTGATGGCCTCACGTTCTCCTTCCGATGCGGCGGCCGATCCTGCCTCGATGGTGGCGATGCCAAGGTCTGCGAGCATGGTTGCGATCTGAAGTTTTTCCTCGGGCTTCAGCGAGACGCCCGGCGTCTGCTCCCCGTCCCGCAGGGTAGTGTCAAAAAAGCGGATCTTTTCAGAGAATAAAGCAATCACTCATAGTGGTTGTCACCACCTGATGTGGGGACGAGCCGATATATATTCTTTCGTATATCTCACCGGGGCACATAATTTTCGTCCCATCTAAGGGAGCAGATAGAAAAAACCAGCACTCATAAATCTCCGGAGGCCAACGCTCTTCTATCTCTTATGCCAAACTACTGTCCAAACTGCGGCACGCTGCTCAAGGATAGGGACGGTGCCGTCTGCCCTCAGTGCGGGACGCGCTTCCAGCACACGACGAAAGAGAAGAACCTCTCAATCGCTGTCATCTGCGCGGCCTCGTGCCCTGGACTCGGGCAGGTGTACAACGGCGAGATCGGGAAGGGGGTGCTGGTGCTTGTCGGGACGGCGGTGGGCATGCTCCTCCTCATCCCCGGCCTTCTGGTCTATATTTATGGTATCTATGACGGGTATCGGACGGCACAGAAAATGAATGCCGGCGAGGTACCTTTCAGGGAGGCCAGTATCCCCTTCATGCTCCTCTTTATCGGCATCCTGATCCTGGGCACTATCGTGCTCGTCCTGCTGGCGGTCTCGGCCGCGTTCATGTGCTTGCAGGGGATGACGGCCGGGTTCTGATACTTTTTTGGCCGCGTGGCCTTGTCGTACCATCAATCGTTCCTATCTTGTCAGGTGTGAAGGATTCGGAAAATCCTCTCCCCATTCTGTTCGCTCAGGAAGAGAGTTTCAACAGTGCCTTTCTCTGAGGTCATCCCAAAACTCTCCTGACTTCCCCCTCTACTAGAGATAAAGAAAGATGATGGTGTAAAACTCTCCTCTCTTCGTAGCGTGAACATCCATTCCTTGCCTTCTTCTATCCTTTCACCGGGTGCTCTGCCACCCGATCCCTATCTTCGTCGTGGGGGTTCCGGGGTGTCTCCCCCCAACGAGAGAAAGCAGGAGAACATTCTTTACTCTATAGGTGGGGCGGCACGTCGGATCAGCACGCCTTCCCACACCATACGTGCCGGGGGCTCTGCCCCCGGACCCCCGGGATTGCGATAGGGGCGGGAAGGCGCACGTGATGATGATGAAAAGGGCTCTGTAGAAATCCTCTCGGTGGTTATCTCTACGGGGGGCTAGCCGCCCCCCGGTCCCCCCGCGTCAAGATAGGACAGGGGACGGGAACTCCCTCTCCATGTTCGCTGATTTTGCCTTCCCAACCCTATCTTCATATCGGGGGTCCGGGGGCAGCGCCCCCGGCGCGAGCATGCGGGAAGGCAGGTGGGTCACGCTTGTACCCAGAAGAGGGGAGGATTTCTACAAAGCCATGAAAAGGGGATTGCCGTCCTCCTCCCTATCTTCTGCAGGGAGAACGGGGGGTAACCAGCCGCCCAGCGGAAGATCTGCGATCAGAATTTTTGGAATAAAGGGTTTTGATACGGACGAAGATTCATGTTCGGGAGACTTTTGGGATATGCTCTCTGATAAAAAAAATTCACGCGGCACACCGTCGGAAAAAGAGAGGGATTAAGGAGTTGTCCCCTCACAAAATGAAACCTCTTCACGCAGGCGCCGCGGCGCTGTCGTAGATGAGGGTCATGTATCTGGCCGTGAAGATCCCGAGCACCGGGTAGAGGAAGATGGCGATGACCCAGCCGATGAACGGAATTGACATGATGATGCCGATGACCAGACCGATCACGACGGTTACCACCCAGAGGACGATCAAGGCGATGATGTAACTGCCCCATCCGACCGCACCGATATGCGCCAGGATCGCCGAGATGTTGAAGGCCTCACCGAAGCTGTCGGTCCGTGCAAATCTGATGAACCCGAAGGCGGCGATCAGGCCAACGAGGAAGCCGACCACGATCATGACGAGTATCCCGAGGAGCATTCCCCCGATCGCGGCGGCGACTGCGGCGTCGGAGCCTCCGCCTGCCATGAGGGCGATAGAACCGCCGAAGAAGACCACGGCGACGATCAGCAGGGGGATGCTGTAGATGAGTTCGACGATGAAGAGTTTGATCCCGTCGATGAGGAGTTTGACCCAGTCCTCAAATTCGGGTGCTGGAGTCTTGCCCCGGTAGATCTCCATCAGATATCCCATGAACAGGGGGAAGATGATCATCGAGATGAAGAGGAAGACCCACTTCAACCATTTTCCCCAGACCGCTTCCTTCGCATATTCGAAGGAATCACCAAGCATAGAACCATAATCCATAAGAATACACCTCCCGGTGTGTAGATCTCAGTAAATGCCGGTTGGATATATACGTTTCGTAATTAGGAAATATATGGGATTTGTTTAACCCATAACAATTGGGAAATGTCAGTTTTTTGCTTGACAGTGGATGTTTTTGTGTTCTGTCCGTTCCATCACGGTGGCAAACGATCACCTGTGGAGAGGGTGCCGCTGCAAAAATGAATGGGAGGCAGTGTAGAAAACCTTGATCACTCTCTTTCCAACAGGGGAGCGGGCCGAAACCAAGCAACCTGCCGCCCCCGTCTCTCTTCATCGCGGAGGAGATCCGTGGGGCACTCGCCCCCAGCGTGAGGATAAGGGCAGGCGATGGATTCAGTTCAAAATGGGGGTATGTCGATCAAAAGAGGATCTTTTCTACAAGGTCGAGAGTTGATACATGTGTTTGATCATTTGCACCACATTTCCACTCAGGGGTGCAAAGAAGAAAAAGATCAGAATGGCGGCTGATCTTGATTTATAGGAGATCTAGTGCTATACGCGTGTATATATTGATCTTTGCATTAGAATGTGAATACACAGAGCATGATCGATAAAGAGGGGGATGGGGGTGTGGGACGGTGTTTTCCGTTCAGGTGCAAACGAATCTTAAACCTCCATAGATGGCGTGAATAATTAAATGACGGCATTGATGGCGGTTGATACGTTTGCACATCCTGGTGAAAGATATCGGAGACCTGGCAGAGAGTGAAAGAGTGGTGAGATGCACCCCCTGAACAATGGTCTCTCTGCCTTCCCCCCCAATCGCAATCCTGGGGGTCTCGGGGGCAGCGCCCCCGGCGCGAGTGTGCGGGAAGGCACGTCGATCAGAAGGGCCGCCCCACCAGAAGGCCGAGGGATGTTAAACTGTTTTCTTCCGCCGAGGGAGACCCCCCGGACCCTCCCCAGGACGAAGATGGGTGGAGAACGGCAGCAATCTCTTGAACTACGCCGTGTTTCATAAATGTCTTCCAGTCGCAGATCCTGGCGGAGAGTTTTGGGATATGCTCGTGGTATGCCTGAGGCGTGCTTCACCCTCATGCCTCTACTGCGCTAAAAAAAGTATGAGCCTTTTAAACAGTCAGAAATATCCTCACTCCGACACCGGCACACTCTCGTAGATGAGCGTCACGTACCTGGCCATGAAGATCGAGATCGCCGGCGTGATGATAAGGAGGATCAACCCCCCGACGATCGGGATGAGCATCAGCACAAAGGTCACCACCCAGACGATGATATACGCAATGACCAGGGCGACAAGATAATACAGCCATCCGACCGCACCGATATGCCCGATGATCGCTGAGATGTTGAAGGCCTCGCCGAAACGGTCGGTCCGTGCAAGCCTGATCCCTGCAAAGATCGAGACCAGACCGATGAGGACGGCGAGGACGAAGAAGATGATTGAGCCGATGATGAATGTCGCCGAGGCCGCGGCCGTCATACCGCCGCCGCTATAGAACGCCAGCGCCGCCCCGCCGAAGAAGACCAGAGCGACGATGATGAGCGGGATGCTGTAGATGAGTTCGACGATGAAGAGTTTGACCCCGTCGACAAAGAGTTTGATCCAGTCCTTGAGTTCAGGCGCAGGCGTCCTCCCCCGGTAGATCTCCATCATATATCCCATGATCAGGGGAAAGATGATCGAAGAGATGATCAGCAGAACCCACTTCCCCCATTTTCCCCAGACTGCCTCTGTCGTATACTCATACGACCTGCCTATCAACGTACCATAATCCATCCTGTACCCCCCGCAAAGTACGGCGAGAGATGGTATGAGAGAATATAAGTCTGCCGTGGCGAGCGGGCACCCGCCGGTACAGGGCGGAAAAAAGAAGGAAAAGTTTAGTGCCTGAAGTACCGCACGCCGGTGAAGACCATCGCCACATTCAGTTTGTTTGCGGCGTCGATCACTTCCTGGTCACGGATCGAACCGCCGGGCTGCACGAGGGCCGTCGCCCCGGCCGCCGCGGCGACTTCCATGGTGTCGGCGAAGGGCAGGAAGGCGTCGGACGCCACGACCGCACCCTTCAGGGACGACCGCGCCTTCTCGACGGCGATCTTCGCCGAGTCGACCCGGTTCATCTGGCCGGCGCCGATCCCGATGGCGGCATGGTCGTTGGCATAGATGATCGCGTTGCTCTTCGTGTGCTTGCAGACCTTCATCGCAAAGTGCATCGCCGCGATCTCTTCCGTCGTCGGTTCGCGCTCTGAGACGACCTTCCACTCTTCCTTGGGCTCGGGAGTCCGCTGGACCAGCGCACCGCCGTCGATGGACCTGAGTCTGTCGGCCGGAGACTTCTCGGGCAGGACGAGCACCCGCATGTTCGGCTTCCTCTTCATGATCTCGATGGCCTCAGGCGTGAACGACGGGGCCACGATCACTTCGACAAAGGTGCCGCAGAGTTCCTCGGCGATCGCGGTGTCCACCGGGGTGTTGACAGCCACGATCGAACCGTAGGCCGAGACGGGATCGACCTCGCGGGCGGCGAGGTAGGCTTCGAGTCCGTCCTTGCCGATGGCGACGCCGCACGGGTTGTTGTGCTTGACGATCACCGAAGCGGGTTCCTCGAACTCACGGAGCAGGGAGACCGCCGCATCGACGTCGAGATAGTTATTGTACGACATCTCCTTGCCCTGGAGAGGCGTCTGGCCGGCGATCCCGTGGTCGCCGTAGACCGCCGCCAGTTGGTGCGGGTTCTCACCGTACCTGAGGCTCCGCCGATTCGTGAACTGCACGGTGTAGACCTCGGGGAAGTCGCCGTCGAGCGAGTGCAGGTGGTTGGAGATGGCCGCATCGTATGCTGCGGTGCGGGCGAAGACCTTCTTTGCAAGCCCGAGCCGCTGTTCATAGGTGAACCCGCCATTTGCGACGTTTTCCTTCACCATGGCGTAGTCGGCCGGGTCGACGACGACCGAGACATACTTGAAGTTCTTGGCCGCCGCCCTGATCATCGCCGGGCCTCCGATATCGATATATTCGATGAGTTCGTCGAGACCGAGGTTCTCTCCGGCCATCTTCTCGAAGGGATAGAGGTTGACGACCACCAGCTCGATGGGGTTGATGTCGAGTTCCTTCATGATCTCGGCATCCACATCAGGTCTGCCGAGGAGTCCGCCGTGGACGCGCGGGTGGAGGGTCTTGACCCTCCCGCCCATGATCTCGGGCGAGCCTGTGTACTCGGAGACCTCAACGAAATCGATCCCTGCTTCTCCGAGGGCCCGTCCGGTCCCCCCTGAACTGATGATACGGTAGCCGTTCTCAACAAGCGTCTGTGCAAGATCCACAATCCCGGTCTTGTCCCAGACAGAGAGAAGTGCCCATTTCATGATGTATATGTGGCTCCCTGAGGTCTTATATCTTTCAAGGCCATGATGCAATTTCTTATCCGGCCGCCCGACAAACAGAGTTGTGATCATATGCAGGAACCCGCCGTCAAGAAGACTCTGTACTGGTGCCCGGTCTGCAATCTCCCTCTCATCGGCAAGAATTGCCGGTGCGGAGCCGAGGGCACCCCCGTAGTTCTCCAGAAACCCTATGATGTCAGGCCGGCGCTCAGTCACGACATGGAACTCCTGCGTTCCCTTCTCCGTGACCGCTTCGGGATCGACCGCCTCCCGCAGGTGGTCCTCTTCAACAAGATCGGGGGGGTGGACCGCGCGGAGTCTGTCATCGCCGATGGTGTCGTCTTCGGGCGACTCACTTTCGACCCGGTCTCCAGGACCTATACCTTTGACCTCTCTTTTGAGGCACTGTCCTATCTCCTCCCCTCGGTCACCAGGAGCGTCGTCGACATCACCGAGGCCGCCGCCGGACAGGGACTGAACCAGGGGCGGATCGGCGGGAAGAAAGTCGCGGTCAGGACGACCGATCTTGAGGACGGCCCGGTGGTGGTGAGGATGGGCAACCTCGCCGGTGTCGGGACGCTCAGAGAGGGCGAGGTAAAGGTGAAGCAGATCGGGCGGGTCGACCCGGTCGAAGCCCCCGATCCGTCATGGGAGGAGACGGGGAAGGCAAACGCAAAGCACCTCAAGAACCTGGAGAGGACGGCGATCCGGTTCATCAGGCAGCACATGCACGACCGCCCCAGGGCGAACGTCTCGTTCTCGGGGGGGAAGGACAGCACCGTCGTCCTCGAACTTGCCCGCCGGGCCGGGGTCGAGGAGGTCTATTATGTGAACACCGGGGTGGAGTTCCCTGAGACGGTCAAGTTTGTCAGGGAGTGCGGAATCGAGAAGGTGCTGCATGGGCCCGACTTCTGGTCCGAACTGAAAAAGCACGGCCTGCCCAGGAAGGACGACCGGTGGTGCTGCGAGAGGCTCAAACTTCAGCCGGTGAAGAACTGGCTCGAACAGGAGGGGCCGTGCGTCACCATCCAGGGGAACCGGTGGTACGAGTCGTTCTCGCGCTCGAACCTCCCCCCGGTGATCGAGAACCCCTTCAACCCGCGGCAGTTGAACATCTCGCCGATCCGGAACTGGCGGGCACTCGAGGTATTCCTGTACCTCTGGTGGCGGCAGGTGCCGTACAACCCCCTCTACGAAGAGGGGTTCGAGCGGGTGGGGTGCTGGCTCTGCCCGGCCATGCTGGAGAGCGAGGCGGCGCGGACGCGTGAAATCCACCCTGAACTTGTCGCCAGGTGGGACAAACACCTCAGTGCATGGGGAAAGAAGGAACATATCCCCCAGCGCTGCATCGAGATGGGGATCTGGCGGTGGCAGGAGCCGCCACCGAAGATGCGGGAACTCGCGGCGCAGTGCGGGATCAGGCTCCCGAAGAAGAGACAAAAGCAGTAAAAACCAAATTTTTTCCTTTAATTTGATATTAGGATGATATTCCATGGCCATCCCGCCGGCCAATGCCCAAACTTATATATAGAACTACATTACAACTGATATTGTATCATTTACGAGGAATTCCATGGAGACGGATATGAATCAGAAGGTGCCTGAAGAAGCCGGCCCCTCGCATACCGGCAAGGAGGGAGGAGCCGCCGAAGAGACCTGTGAGGAACTCAGGAATGAGAATGAGAACCTCAAGAAAGCCTCTGAGGATCTGAACCAGCGGTACCTCCGTCTTGCTGCGGATTTCGACAACTTCAGAAAGCGTAGCGCACGGCAGGCCGATGAGGTCAGGCAGTTCGCACTCGAAAAATTCGCCGTTGAACTGCTGGAAGTTGCCGACAACTTCGAGCGGGCGCTGAAGGCCGACGATGCCTCTCTTCGCGAGGGGCTTGAGAGTATCCAGAAAGAGTTCTCCGGGATCCTGGAGAAGCATGGTGTCAGACCGATCGAGTGCGTGAACCAGGAGTTTAACCCTGAAGAGCACGAGGCGGTCGCCTGCATCCCGTCCGACCACCCGGAAGGCACAGTTGTTGAAGAATTCATCCGCGGCTACTGTATGCACGACACGGTTATCAGGCACGCAAAGGTCGCAGTCTCCAAAGGAAAAGAATAAAGGAGCATAATCAATGGCATCAGAAAAAGTACTCGGCATTGATCTCGGGACGACGAACTCCTGCATGGCGATCATGGAAGGCGGCAGCCCGGTCGTCATCGCAAACGCCGAAGGCGGCAGGACAACCCCCTCGGTTGTGGCATTCAGCAAAGACGGCGAGCGTCTTGTCGGCAATGTCGCAAAGAGGCAGGCGGTCACCAACCCCAAAAAGACCATCACCTCGATCAAGCGGAATATGGGGACCGACGAGACGGTCGGGATCGACGACAAGAAATACACCCCGCAGGAGATCTCGGCCATGATCCTCCAGAAGCTGAAGGTCGATGCCGAGGCCTATCTGGGCGAGGAGATCGCGAAGGCAGTCATCACTGTCCCGGCCTACTTCAACGACGCCCAGAGGCAGGCGACCAAGGACGCCGGCAAGATCGCGGGCCTTGAAGTGATGCGGATCATCAACGAACCGACCGCGAGCGCCCTTGCCTACGGCATCGAGAAGGAAGAAGAGTCGACGGTCCTCGTCTACGACCTCGGCGGCGGCACCTTCGATGTCTCCATCCTCCAGCTCGGCGACGGTGTCTTCGAGGTGAAGGCGACGGCCGGGAACAACCGTCTCGGCGGTGACGACTTCGACCAGCGGGTCGTCGAGTGGATCGTCTCTGAGTTCAAGGCAAAAGAGGGGATCGACCTCAGCAAGGATCCGATGGCGATGCAGCGGGTGAAGGACGCTGCCGAGAATGCCAAGAAGGAACTCTCGAGCGTTCAGAAGTCCAACATCAACCTCCCCTACATCACCACCGACGAGACCGGGCCGAAGTTCCTGGATCTTGACCTCTCGCGTGCGAAGTTCGAGCAGCTCATCGGCGACCTGGTCGAGAAGACGATCGAGCCGGTGAAGCAGGCGCTCTCCGACGCAAAGTTGACCGCCTCCGACATCGACCACGTCCTCCTGGTCGGCGGGTCGACCCGTGTCCCGCTCGTGCAGGAGATGGTGAAGAAGGTCACCGGCAAGGATCCCGACAAGGGGCTCAACCCTGACGAGTGTGTGGCTGTCGGTGCCGCCATCCAGGGTGGTGTGCTCACCGGCGAGGCCAAGGACGTCCTCCTCCTCGATGTCACTCCACTCTCTCTCGGCATCGAGACCCTCGGCGGGATCGCCACCCAGTTGATCGAGCGCAACACCACCATCCCGACCAGGAAGAGCCAGATCTTCTCCACGGCCGCAGACGGTCAGACCAGTGTCGAGATCCATGTGATCCAGGGCGAGCGCGCCCTCGCCAAGGACAACTTCACCCTCGGGCGGTTCCAGCTTGCGGGGATCCCCCCGGCACCCCGCGGCATCCCGCAGATCGAGGTCACCTTCGACATCGACGCCAACGGCATCGTCCACGTCTCGGCCAAGGATCTGGGCACCGGCAAGGAACAGACCATCACCATCAAGGGCGGCAAGGGTCTCTCCGACGAGGAGATCGAGAAGATGGTCAACGACGCAAAGGGCGCCGAAGAAGACGACAAGAAGAAGCGCGAGGAGATCGAGGTCCGCAACAATGCCGACTCTGCGGTCTACGCTGCCGAGAAGGCGATCAAGGAGTCCGGCGACAAGATCAGCGAGGACGATAAGAAAAAGATCGAGGAGAGTTCCGCTGCCCTGAAGACGGCCCTCGAAGGCGACGACACGGAGGAGATCAAGAAGAAGATGGAAGAACTCACCGAGGCCGTCTACGCCGTCACCGCCAAGATCTACCAGGAAGCCCAGCAGGCGGCGCAGCAGGCCGAGCAGGCCGCCGGCGCCGAGGGTGCGGAGAAGAAGCAGGACGACGATGTCGTCGATGCCGACTTCAACGTCAAGGACGAGAAGAAAGAGTGAGCATCGATGAGTGCGGGAAGCTACTATGATGTCCTCGGCGTCTCGAAGGATGCCGGCCAGCAGGAGATCAAGAAGGCGTACCGCAACCTTGCACGCAAGTATCACCCTGATGTCTGCAAGGAACCGGACGCAGAGGAAAAATTCAAGGAGATCAACGAGGCCTACTCGGTCCTCTCGGATGAGCAGAAAAAGGCCCAGTACGACAATGTCGGCCACGATGCGTTCACCAACGCCTCGAAGGGTTCGTACTCGGGCGGCGGCGGATATGGCGGGTTCCAGGCAGACTTCAGCGGGTTTGGAGACATCTTCGACACCTTCTTTGGTGGAGGTGGGGGCGGCGGCCCCAGAGGCCCCAAGCCCGGCGCCGATCTCCTCCTCAGGATGAAGATCAGCCTCAGGGACGCGGTCTTCGGGGTCGACCGCGAGGTGGAGGTTTTCCACAGCGAGTCCTGTCCTGACTGTGACGGGACGGGTAGCAAGAACAAGAAGATGCGCACCTGCTCGAAGTGCGGCGGGAGCGGGCAGATCCGGCAGGTGAGCCAGTCGCTCTTCGGGCAGTTTGTCAGGATGAGCACCTGTCCGTCCTGCAATGGCCGGGGGAAGATCCCTGAGGAACCCTGCACGGCATGCGGCGGGAGCGGCCACACCCGGGTGAAGCGGAAGGTCACGGTCCACATCCCGGCGGGTGCGTATACCGGCATCCGCCTCAGGATGGAAGGCTACGGCGAGGCCGGCGATTACGGCGCACCGGTCGGCGACCTGTACGTCGAGGTGCTCGTCGAGGAGAACCCGAAGTTTGTCCGCACCGGCGACAATCTGGAGACCGAGGTGAAGATCACCCCGGCCCAGGCGGTGGTCGGTTCCACGGTCGAGGTAAAGACCATCGACGACCGCACGGTCGAACTGAAGGTTCCGGCCGGGATCCAGCATGGCACGGCCCTCCGGATCCCTGGCGAGGGAGTGCGGCGTCGGGGCAGACCCGGTGACCTCCTGGTCCGGGTGCGGCTTGTCGTGCCCAAAAAACTCTCTGACGAGGAGAAGGAACTCTACGAGAAGATCCTTGAGATCGAGAAGAAGAATTCAGGGAAGAAGGGGTTCTTCAAGGACTTCGTCGATAAGATGCGGGGCGGGTCTGAGGAGTAGACCGCCCTTCGATCTTTTTTCGCGCTTTTTTTCTGGTTTTGACTCTTTCGAACCGCTTATGGTTGATATGCGGGCGACTGAAACGCCCTCAGAACGATCAGCCCTCTGCCGAGAGGGAGCAAGGATCCCCCCACACTCCGAAGCGCTGCCCGGAGCAATGTTCATGTGGTATGCCTGAGGCGTGCTTTCGGCTCAAGCCCAATTTTAAAAAGCCGGGATATGGGTGCTCCGGGGAGAGGGATGAAGACGGGCACACGCTCGAAGAGACCGAACGGCCTGTCGACCGATCCATGCCTATCTTATACCTTCCCCGCCTACCAACCATCCATGCAAAACCCCGCAAACCCTGATCTCTCTGACGACACCCTTCCTGTCGAGACCGATGTCGCACCTTCCCCCGAGGTGCTCGACTGCGCTGTCGAGAACGACCTCGAAGGGCTCACCGACTATCTCTTCAACGGGGAATCGCAGAAGATCAGAGAGGACGCCGCCCTCGCCATCGGGATGATGATGGGAGAGCAGGCCGTCGAGGCCTTCATCGAACTCTTCAGCCAGGAAAACAAGGATCTGCGGATGGCCGCCTCATGGGGGCTCTCGGCCATCGGCACCCCCGCGCTCAACAGGCTGATCGTCGCCCTTGCCGAAGGCGACACCGTCACCAGAACCTGGGCCGCCTACACCCTCGGCACTATCGGCCACTGCAAGGCCGACACTCCGCTCACCGAGGCGTTGAAAGATGAGGATCCGCAGGTCCGGTGGTGGGCCGGGTGGGCCCTCGACCAGATCCTCCAGCGGCACGGCACCTGTTCGAGTTGCTGATCCTCAAACTTCCTTTTTTCGGACTCTGTAAAATTCGACATGAACCCCGGGTTCAAGCATACGTGATGAAAACTTCTCGTTGCAGTTCTCCTGAGTGCAGAGGGATACTTGATCCCTCTCCTCGCAACAGGGCACCTGAAGGATACTGTTCAATTGCCGCCCTTCGGCTATCTTCGTCGTGAGGGGTCCGGGGGGCAACCCTCTCCGGTGCGAGACGGCGGTGAAGATTCTGCGGTCGGGGCGGCAGGCTGCTCGGTTTCTGTCCGCTCCCCTCTCGGGAGGAGATTGATCATAGTTTTCTACACGGCCAGAGAGTCATGACAAAAAAATGAGAGGTTCATCAGAGTCAAATGCTCAAAAATAGATTTTCAGTCCTCTTCTGTGGCACTACCAAAAAATCAGAGGAATGTCCTGACCACCGTGCTCGCGAGGGTGACGAGCAGGAGAAGGGGGACGATGTACCGTAGATAGTAGACCGCGGTTCTCGAAAATTTGAACCTGCTGTTTTTGTTCACCTCGGTGAGAAGCGATTCTGGTTTCCAGAGCCATGAGAAGGCGAGGCAGATCATCGAGGCGGAGACCGGGACCAGGAGCGTTCCGAAGAGGAGGTCGACGTTGTCAAGGAAGGGTGCGCCGAAGAGGATGAGGTCGTATCCGGCATAGCTGAGGGCCGAAGGGAGGCCGATGAGGGCGGCGAGAGTGCAGATGAAAATGGTCGCCTTCTCCCGCGGCCATGCCCACTCGTCGACCATCGTCGCCACCCCGCCCTCCACCATCGAGAGGATCGAAGAGATCGCCCCTACGAAGAGAAGAATAAAGAATATCGTCCCGAAGAATGAGCCGAAGGCCATCGTCGAGAAGATCTGCGGGAGGGTGATGAAGGCGAGTTGCGGGCCTGAGACCGGGTCGAAGCCGAAGGAGAAGACGATCGGGAAGATGATGAAACCCGCGACGAGGGCGACCAGGAAATCGACGCCTGCGATGACCGCTGCGGAACGCGGGATGGATGCCGAGTCGGAGAGATAACTCCCGTAGGTGAGGAGCACCCCGAAGCCGATGCTCAGGGAGAAGAAGACCTGACCCGCGGCCTGCACCCAGATCGCCGGGTCGGAGAGGGCCGAGAGGTCGGGGGTGAGGTAGTAGGCCAGTCCGGCCTGCACGCCGGGCAGCGTGAGCGCCTGGACGAGCATGATCAGGAGGGCGACGCCGAGCACCGGCATCAGGTACCGGTTCGCCCGTTCGATCCCGGCCTTGAGGTCGACCTTCACCACCGCACCGGCGAGGAGGATGGTCGCAAAGAAGGTGACCCGCGGGAGGGGAGAGGAGGTGAAGGTCTCGAAGTCCATGTATCCGGTGACCGAGAAGATGATGTAGGCCAGTGTCCACCCGGCGATGACCGAGTAGTAACTGAAGACCACAAGAGTCATCACGAAGGGGAGGAGGCCGAGGTGGCGCAGCCGCGGGTGGAGGCGTCCAAAGGCGGTCACCACCGAGCCCCTGAACCCCCTGCCGACGGTGAACTCGAGGACCATCAGCGGGATCCCGAAGCAGAAAAACGAAACGATATAGGGGACGAGGAAGGCCCCGCCGCCGTTTTCGCCGACGACATAGGGGAATCGCCAGATATTTCCAAGGCCGACGGCCGAACCGATCGCCGCGAGGACAAACCCGTAGCGCGACCACTCGGCCCGTTTCGTGGTGTCGGCACTCTCTGAAGGCATGGTATCAACCGGAATCTTCGACCCTCTCACTCCGGACTAGGGGTGAGGTGATTTATATAGCATGTCGCTCAGCCTCAGGCGTCGATATGAGATGACTGAAGTGATGGATCGCACCGGTGGTGTATGCGATGCCTGACGAGGGCCATGAGCACCTGCACATCGAGGTGGAACTGCCCGGCGTGGCAAAAGAGGAGATCGTGTTGAGCATGCATGACGACAGTTTCTTTGTGCGGGCCTCGAAGGAGGGGGTGCGGTATGTCGGTTCGTACGCCACCCGCTGCCCGATCGATTACGAGAAGGCGAAGGCGAAGTATCACAACGGGTTGCTCGTCATCGACGTCCCGTACAGGAAACCGCAGGAGCGAGGGATCGTATAGATCCCGATCACCTGATGAAGTGCGGAGGGATAGGACCCCGGTAGTTGTCAAGCGTGGCTATTTTTCTTGACGGGGGAGATGGCAACATCCTCTTCGTGTTCATCAATTTTGCCTTCCCGCCCCCTTTGCTAAGAGAGGGATCAAAGATCCCTCAATGTATCGAAACCCTACTCAGAACAATATTCAACCGCGTATGCTTGAGCCCAGGGTTCATGCTGAATTCTACACCGTCTTACAAGGCCGATCCCCGTGAATGTTCAGCCCCCGACACCTCCGGGATCTGCTCATAGAAAAACATCCTATACGGCCTGCTCACGTCATGCTCCGGTCTTGTCACAGGTTTTTCGGAGCCCATTTGTTCTATGTCACTTCGGAAGGTGTTTTTACTACCGGCGCCCATACTCCCTATCTGAGGAAATACGATGTGTGTTGCAGTTCCTGCCGAAGTGATCGAGAAAAAGGACGGCAATATCGGCGTCGTCGACTATGGTGAACTCAAACAGGAGGTCCGCCTCGACCTGGTCGACGTCGAGATCGGCGAGTTTGTCCTCGTCCATGTCGGTTTTGCCATCCAGAAGCTCAGCCGCGAGGAGGGTCTCTCCACCAGAGAACTCTTCAAAGAAGTCTACGCAGCGATGGAAGAGTAAATGCACGAGTACAGCATAGCATACGACATCTTCGCCACCGCCAGGCGGGCCGCAATTGAGAACGGGGCCGACGAGGTCACGACAGTCAAGGTCGACGTCGGCGAGATGGCGATGGTGAACCCTGAACAGGTCGAGTTTCTCTTCGGGGTGATCGTGGAGGACGACCCCCTCTTTACCGGGACGCATCTGGAGTGTCGGACCGTGAAGGTGCGGACCAGATGCGAGTGCGGGTATGAAGGGGACGAGAAGTTCGTCTGCCCGCAGTGCGGCGGGCTCCCCCATATCGTCGAAGGAAAGGAGATCGTAGTCACCAATATTGAGATCGAAGTGAACGAATCATGAAAGTCAACCTGATGCACGGTGCGGGCGGAGAAGTGATGGGCGAACTCCTGAGCGTGATCACGAAGTTCGAGAACAACAATGCCGGCGGGATCGGACTCGAGTCCCTCGACGACGGGGCGGTGATCCCGGTCGGCGACCAGAAGATCGTCTTTACGACCGACAGCCATGTCGTCCACCCGATCTTCTTCCCCGGCGGCGACATCGGCAGGATCGCCGTCTCCGGGACGGTCAACGACCTGGCGATGATGGGCGGGCGACCGATCGCCCTCTCGTGTGCGATGGTCATCCAGGAAGGTTTCGATGTCGCCGACCTGGAGCGGATCGTCGCCTCGATGGACGCAGCCCTCGGCGAGGTCGGGGCCTCGGTCGTCACCGGCGACACGAAGGTGCTGGAGCGCGGCTCGCTCGATGGGATCATCATCAACACCGCCGGGGTCGGGGTCGCCAACCATGTTGTCAGGGACAACGGCCTTCGTCCCGGCGACGTGATCATATCGAGCGGCACCCTCGGCGACCACGGGCTTGCGATCATGGCCCACCGCGAGGGGTTCGACCTGGGCGAGCAGATCAAATCTGACGTCGCCCCCCTCTGGGGCATGGTCGAGCGGGCGCTTGCGGCCGGCGAGATCCACGCGATGAAAGACCCGACCCGCGGCGGTTTTGCCAATGCCATCAACGAGATGGCGAGCAAGGCCGGTGTCCATGTCGAGATCGACGAAGAGGCCCTGCCGATCAGGACCAGCGTTCGGAGTGCCGCGGCCATGCTCGGAATCGATCCCCTTGAGGTGGCGAACGAGGGCAAGACGATCATGGGTGTGCCGGCCGACGACGTCGAGGCGGTGCTCAAGGCCCTCCGCTCTCATAAGTATGGCAAAGACGCTGCGATCATCGGCCGGGTGACCGAGGGTTCGGGCGTCGTGATGAAGACGAAGATCGGCGGCGAGCGTTTTATCGAAGCGCCGATCGGCGACCCGGTACCCAGGGTCTGCTAAAGGGGGAAAGAGAGATGGCCGGGCATGCGGCGCTGGTGCTCAGGGGGCTCACCCTTCCCTCCGGCCGGGTGGCCGACCTCAGTCTCGGCGAGGGGAGAGTGCTCCATATCGGTGCCGGCCTGCCGGCAGACGAGAGCGTCGACGCCTCGGGTCTCCTCTGCCTGCCAGCCGCGGTGGATATGCACACCCACCTCAGGGGCGGGCGGGCGCAGGTGGCCAAGGAAGACTGGACGACCGGGACGACCAGCGCCCTCTTCGGCGGGGTGACTGTCGTCGTCGACCAGCCCAACACCCTCCCGCCGTTGACCGCGCCCGACGCATTCGGAGCGCGTGTTGCAGAGGCGGCCGGGCAGGCCAGGTGCCGGTTTGCGGTCAACGCCGGCGTGGTATCCGGCGCCGACCTTCCGGCCCTCTGGCGTGCCGGTGCGATGGCCTTCGGCGAGGTCTTCGCCGGGCCGTCCAGTTATGGAACGGCGGTGCCACCCGAAGTGCTCGGCCGGGCCTTCCTCGCGCTTCGAGACCTCGGGGCTCTGGTCACCGTCCATGCCGAAGACCCGCTCCCCGGTGCGCCTGAAAATCTTGCAGAGCATGATCGCCTCAGGCCTGCCTCCGCCGAGGCGGCGGCGGTGAGGGCGGTGGACCGTCTGGTGCCTCCTGGCGGGCGGGTCCACTTCTGTCATATGAGTTCGGCCGCGGCCGTCGACGCCGCAGTCGGGACCGTCGAGGTGACCCCCCACCACCTCTTTCTCTCCTGGGAACAATTTGAAGCCGAGGACACTCATGCAAGGATGAACCCTCCCCTCCGGAGCGAAAAAGAACGAAAAACACTCTGGAGCCGCTGGGACGCGATCGACGTCGTCGCCTCGGACCATGCCCCGCACACCGCCGCCGAGAAGGCGGTCCCCTTCGCTGAGGCCCCCTCAGGGGTGCCGGGTGTCGAGACGATGCTCCCCCTCCTGATGGCCGAAGTCGTCTCCGGCCGGCTCTCTCTCGCGTCGGTCGTCGAGAAGACGGCGATCAATCCGGCCGGGATCCTCGGCATCGCCCCGGCAGGGTTCGGGCCGGGCGAGCGGGCCGACTTCGCCCTGTACCCCAGGGAACCTACTTCAATCGACCCGGACACCCTGCATACAAAATGCACCTGGACGCCCTTCGAGGGGATGGCCGCGGTCTTCCCCGAGATCGTGGTGATGGACGGGGCCTGCACCGTCCTTGACGGCGAGTGTCTCGGGGGCGGTGGCGCCTGGCTCCCTGGCAAAGGCTATAATCCCTGAGCCCAAATAGTAGCATGCCGATACATGCACGCCCATAGGTCCCCGCGCGATCGACTGGCGATGACCTGGATATGAGCTGCGGGACAACCCGGACGTGCGACAGGCATTACGCCCGGCGCGAGGGTTATGACCAGGTGAAGTACGGCACATGCCACTGGTGATCCATGGTCGTTAGCGTCGGGCGACATAATATCGTGATTCTTATGTCTTCTCATGACGATGCCGTGTCCGGATCAGACAACGGTGCTGTGATCGCCATCGACGTTTCTGCAGGCTGCAAAAAAGATGCTTTTCCGGTCGGCTACAACCCCTGGCGCAAGGCTGTGATCTGCCATGTCGCGGCCAGAGCGGTGGGAGGGAAGGCGAACCGCGCGATTCTCGATCTGATCGCCGGGACATTCGGGGTTCCGAAGTCATCGGTGAGCATCATCTCAGGTGCGACATCAAGCACCAAAAAAATTGAAATTCTGGGCATCTCCAGAGATGATGTGATATCACGGCTCTCCGGGCTTCTTGAGCCATAGGACGGCTATTCTTTCAAGATGTTTACTCCCGGGCATGGGGGTGCATATAAGTATTCCTCCCGGTATATCTACTACTGTTATCTATGGTCTGTCATAGTAATCCTGACATGACATACTCTGGAGGCTTACCATGTATTCATCTGATACGACTAAGTATCTCATTCACATTAATTTGTATACCGAGGGGGTGGTCGAGAAACCTGACGTAGTCGGGGCTATATTTGGCCAGACTGAAGGGTTGCTCGGCGAAGACCTCGACCTGCGCGATCTCCAGCGGACCGGGCGGGTCGGGCGGATAGACGTTCATATCACGAGCAAGAAAGGCGAGACAAGGGGAGAGATCCTCATCTCCTCGTCCCTGGACCGGGCCGAGACGGCGGTGCTCGCAGCGTCCCTGGAGACGATCGACCGGGTCGGACCGTGCGTCGCCCACGCACGGGTCGAGCGGATCGAGGACATCAGGGTGACAAAGCGCAAGCAGATCGTGGAGCGAGCGAAGGAGCTCCTGCTGACGCATTTCGACGAGACCACCATCGACTCGACCGAACTCATCGACGATGTCCGCGAGTCGATGCGGATCGAAAAGATCGGGGTGCTGGGGGAGGAACGAGTCCCGGCCGGCCCAAATGTCCACGAGTCCGACGCCGTTATTGTCGTCGAGGGGCGGGCCGACGTGATCAACCTGCTGAGGTACGGGATCAAGAACGCCGTCGCAGTGGAAGGGACAAAAGTTCCGGCGGTGATCGCCAAACTCTGCGAGGTGAAGACGGCGACAGCCTTCCTGGACGGCGACCGGGGTGGCGACCTCATCTTGCGCGAACTTCTGCAGGTCGCCGACATCGACTATGTCGCACTCTGTCCGAGGGGCAAGAGCGTTGAGGATCTGACCAGGAAAGAGATCATCAAGGCCCTCAGGAACAAGATGCCGGTGGAGTACTTCAGGGAGCAACTCGACGAGGGGAAGGAACCTGCGCCCGAAAAAGTCGAGATCCCGGTAAAGGAGGAGACGGAGGTGATCGTCAGCGAGGGGCCCGAGGAAGAAGAGGGCCCCGCGGTTCCTGAGGTCACCGGCCCGACGCTTGAGCAGCAGGTGCGCGAGGTGGAGGGGAGGAAGACCGCCAGGTTCCTGAACGCCGACTACAATCTCATCACCGAGGTCGGCGCTGGCGAGGTGGAGGATGCCCTTGAGACCGTCGACCCCGATGCCGCCGGAATTGTCCTGGATCGCCCGGTGGACCAGCGTCTGGTCGATGCGTTCCTTGCAAAGGGGATCGAATTTGTCGCGGCTCCTGAGTTCAGAGAGATCGTCAAGAGGCCACTATCTCTGCGGCTCATGAAAATCCGGAAGGCGTAGCACGGAGCAAATATATATATAATAAAATTTCCTATTTCTCTTTCCGGGTCTGGACATGCATAAAGAAGAACTGATTACCCTGCATCAGATCCTTGTCGAGATCAAGGACTACTTTGAACTGGTTAACCCTGAACTGAAGTTTCCCCAGTACTCTGCTCTGAGGATCAATCCCTCGCAGATTCACAAGAGCAAACTCGAACACAAACATGCGATCTTCGTGCTCGGGCAGGAACTTGCGAATGGCATGAAGGACATTGAGTTCACTGGTTCGACCAGGATTTCGGCGCGGATGAAGGATCTCGCAGAGCGGGCTGAGAAAGAACTGGAACGCAACTTCGAATGAATCCAGGTCGTTTCACCGGCCAGTCCGACATGAAGACCGGCCGGTGGGCGGGCATGAATCTACACTTCTTCACCGCTCCATGGTATCTATGTGAGACCGTCATATTTTGATCGATTTTTCCGGCGAACGACTCTGTTGAATCAGGCATGAACCATGGGCTCAAGCATACGCGATTGAACATTGCTCAGAGCAGTGTTTCAAGATGAGGAAGGATTCCCCTCCCTTGCGCCGGGACACCCGAGAGGATCTCGTTCAATCGCCGCTCCTCGACTATCCTCTGTTCGTGGGGGTTCCGGGAGGGGACAACCCCCCGGCGCGAGTGGGGGGAGGCGTGTGATCAGAAGGGGGCCACCCAAAAAAAAGAATGAGATATGCGGCTTTGTAGAAACAATCCTCTTTTCATCGCCTCAAACCCTCTATGGTCTGAATCCATCGCCTTCCCTCATTCTTGCGCCGGGGGAGACCCCCGGTCCCTCCCCACGGCGAGGTAGAGGTGGGGCGGCGACGAAGCGGTGATCCCACCCGTTGCCATGTCACGATTGAGAGAGATCAAGGGGCCCTCAACACCCAGAAAATATCCTCTGAACAATGTTCATTCGGTATGCCTGAGGCGTGCTCCCGGCTCATGCCTGGTTCAACAGAGTCTGAAATCCCGCTCTTTCTCAACCAGGTGTTCTGCGAGGAACCTCGGGATCGGCGCCGCCATGCAGTGCCAGTTCGGGGTTCCGTTCACTTCGAGGACGGTATATCCGTCGGCGGTTTCGAGCAGGTCGACCCCGCAGTACGCCGCGCCCACCGCCCTGGCGGCCCCCCCGGCGGCCTCCTGCATCTCGTCACTGATCTCGACCGGGGTGCCGGTCCCGCCCTGGTGGATGTTGTGGGTGAGGTGCGGGGACTGCCGGCAGATCGCCCCGACCGCCTCCCCCTCGATGACGAAGACGCGGTAGTCACGGTCGTTCTGGACATACTCCTGGAGATAATAGGGAGCCTCTCCGAGTTCGGTCTCGTCTTTGATGAGGCAAACCCCGATCCCGTCATAGCCGTAGACCGGTTTGATGACTGCCTGACCGTGGCGGGCAAGGAACGCAGCGGCCAGGTCGTGCGATGCAGTGAAAAGGGTTTCGGGCGAAGGGACGCCATTTTTGAGGAGGAGTGCGGTCGTCTTCACCTTGCTTGCGCAGGTGGCGATGGCGTCAGGTGAGTTGATGACCAGATTATCGAGGGAGAGGACGTCCAGACACTCGAACTGGTGGATGTCCTGCTTCATCCCGCAGACCCAGATCAGGTCGCCGCTGACCTCTGCGGCGAGGGGGTCGATGGCGTTCAGGTCGAGGAGCGAAAAATCGGCTCCCATCTGCCTGAGTGCTCTGATCACCATGGCGGTCGAGTTGTCGTCGGGGGTGTCGGTCGGTTTAGGTATGATGCGGATCATGCTCGCTCACGCTCTCAGGTCGCCGGCGGCAGGGGCCGGTCTGATGTATCAGTACTCGGCCGGTGGAGGGGATGAAAGTATCTATCCGGCCCCCGACACCTTCAGATCTCGCCGAGTCCGGCCTCGACCTTTTCGAGGAGCGTCTCGACAGCGCGGGCCTTTCCCAGCGCCGCAGGGTTCTGGCCCGCGTCCAGGTCGGAGGCCGCCTCATGGCAGAGAGTTTCCGCCCGCCTGAGCAACTGTTCCGGCCGGCTCACATCCTCGCCGCGTTCTTTCAACTGCCTGACCTCGTCCCTGACTGAGAGGAGTTCCCTCCCGGCATCCTGGAGTTGCCGTCTCAGTTCCTCTGTCGCACCCGCCCCTCTGTGGAGCCGCCCTTCTTCCTCCCCCTCGGTCATGGCCCTGAGTTCGTCGTCGATATCAATGAATACAAGGGTGAGGAAATGGATGAGCGGGCCTGTATTCTTCTCCTCTCCGGGGGCGTCGGGACCGTATATGACCTGCAGGTCAGGCCCCGCTCGTCTCACCTCCAGGGCCCCGCACTCTCCCTTCCAGGCGATCCGCATCAATGTCCAGCCGGCAGCGTCGTCAGGGACCACGTCCGCCCCGCTCTCTTTCAAGACCTCGACCAGACGGTCAAGAAAGAGGTGATGGACCGCCGTCAGGCCATGGGCATAATAGGTATATGGCATGCACACCCCATCCGTTCAACCGCGTCAGTTCATATAAGCGTTATGATGCCTGCCGTCCGACCTGAATTTCTCCAGAAGGGCTGTTCGGATGTTCGTCTCTCCCCCTGTACCGATCTCTCGATCCCATCTCGGAATTATATTTGAATTCGATTTTGCCCATTTGAATCCTGACCTCCGCCACTCCCCTCTCCCTCCTCTCACCGGCAGGGCTTAGTATCTGGAAGTGAGTATGTCGCCCATGAAATATTATCCCGAAGGGTTGCTGCTCCCTCCGCTCTCCACCATCAACCAGGCGATCGAGGAGGCATTCAGAGAACATGGCGAAGGAAGAGCCAGGATGCCCCCGAAGGTCTATGTGAACTTTGAGAAAGGAGACTTCAGGACCATGCCCGCCTACCTCCCCGGCCTCGGCGTCGCCGGGGTCAAGATCGTCAATGTCCACCCCGAGAACCCGAAGATCGGTCTCCCGACCGTGATGGCCCTCACCGTCATCCTCGACCCCGAGACCGGGAGGCCTGAGGCGGTCCTGAACGCCACGCTCCTCACCGACCTGCGGACCGGTGCGGCCGGGGCGGTCGCCGCGAAATATCTTGCTCCGAGGAGATCGGTGACGCTTGGCATCGTCGGGAGCGGTCGGCAGGCCGTCGCCCAGGTGAACGCCATCGCCGAGATCCTGGAGATCGAGGAGATGCGGGTCTGGAGCAGGACGCCGGCGAACGCCGCAAGGTTCGGCGACCTCTTCGACCGCATCTCCTGCATCCCGTCCTCGATCGAGCGTGCCTGCGACGCCGACCTCATCGTCACCACCACCCCGTCACGAAAACCGCTGGTCCGCTCCGAATGGATCGGCGAGGGGACGCACATCAATGCCATCGGGGCCGACGCTCCGGGAAAAGAGGAACTCGATCCCGCTCTCCTCACCCGCGCCCGCGTCTTTGTCGACGACATGGAGCAGGCCGTCCACTCGGGCGAGGTGAATGTGCCCATCTCGACCGGGCTCTATACCGCCGGTGAGATTGCGGGCACCCTCGGCGAGGTGGTATGCGGAAGAAAAAAGCGGGAGACCGCGGATGAGATCACGGTCTTTGACTCGACGGGGCTTGCGATCCAGGATCTGGCGATCGCGGCCCTCGTTATGGAGGGGGGTGAGGGGACCGAACTCAGGTTCCCGTGAACCTACTGGCGAGTCAATCCCAAAATGTCTGACCAGGGCCCCCTGGTCACACTCTTCACGGCGGGGCAGCGATCTGGACCGCCGCTTCGTCGCCGCCCCACCTCTACCTCGCCGTGGGGGGTTTTGGGGGGTCTCCTCCCGGCGAAAGAAAGTGACAAAAATTTCTTCTTTTTTCTGTGGGGCGGCCATTTTGATCGATCTGCCTTCCCACCACTCGCGCCGGGGGCGCTGCTCCCGGACCCCCGGGATTGCGATAGGGCCGGGAAGGCAGCGGGGGGATCATGAAGAGGATGGCGTCGTTCCCTACGTTCTCTTCACGCGATGGCAGAGAGAACTCTCGTTCAATCGCATCGCGGCGGCGACATTTTGTTCTTGACTCACTACTAGTGTCGTGTCAACACCCAGATGTCTGATATGCCTGAGACGTGCTTTCGGCTCATGCCCGATTGTACAATCGTGCATTCCCCCGGCGCGATGGAATTGGATGGTGTGGAATCAGAGACGTACAAAAAAAGTATTCGATATTTGAGTAATAACTTGCCACTACTCCTTTTTCTCAAGGGGCTGTGCAAACTTCTTCCAGACCTCTTCACGATAGACCGGGCCCGAGTTGTAGGTGCAGAACGGGATCATCCTGCCGTCCGGCGTCGTGTAGTGGATACAGCAACGCTGGACCCGCTCAAGGTCGTAGTTGAAGTTGTCCATAAAGTGCATCGTGCCGATGAAGATGGCGTTCCAGTGGAAGTCCCGGAGGGCATCGAAGTTCTGGAAGACCAGCGCCTCTCCGAGGAGTTTCCAGAGCTTTGTCCCATTGACCTCACCTTTCGATGCCGAGGCACTCATCTCCTTCACGCCTTCGAGCAGGGACATATACTTGTTGATCGTCCCGCCGTTCTGCATCTTGACGGCCATCCTGTCGATCGCCTCAAAGAACTTGTCGACATCGACCATCTCGTTGATCGGCATAAGTTTGTCGTCTTCGACAAAGACATAGGTCGCCGCACCGCAGTGCTGGTGGGTGGTGAACCGCACCTGCGGTTTGCCGGTATAGGTCTCGACCAGGTCGGAGATCGGGATGACGCAGGGCACCGGGTAGAAGTAATCCTTCTTGATCACGCCCTCGGTCTGCTCCTCGATCCGCTCGGTGAGGTCGGGGATGGTCACCCGCTCCCGCCTGATATCGTCCTCGCTTGCCGCCCCGGTAAACGCGACCGGCTGGAAGTTGACGCCGCGGACGACCTCCACATGCTCGGCGGCATATTTCAGGATCGCTCCCACTTCGTGGTCGTTCCTGCCATTGATGATTGTGGGGACGAGCACGACGCCGAGCCCGATCTCCTTGCAGTTCTCGACGGCCTTCAGGCTCGTGGGGAGGATCGGGTTTGTCTCCCTGGTGACGCCGTCGAAGTGGAGATAAACAGTGCTGAGCCCGACGTCCTTGAGCTCCTGGACATATTTAATGTCTTTTGCCAGTTTGATCCCGTTTGTTGCGATCTGGACCTGGGAGAACCCCATCTCCTTGGCCTTCCAGACGATCTCTGGAAGGTCGTCACGCATCGTCGGTTCGCCGCCCGAGAACTGGACGGCCGGTGGCGGGACAGGTTTTTCCTCCCTGAGCATCGCCATCATCCCGATCACCTCGTCGAACTCCGGTTCATAGATAAATCCGCATGCTCGTGCGTTGGCAAAGCAGAAGTCACAGTTGAGGTTGCACCGGTTTGTCAGATCGATGTTGGCAAGGAGTGTCCCTGAGTGGTGGTTAGAGCAGAGCCCGCATGCGCCCGGGCATGCCTCGGCCCCGGCATCCTTCTGTGGATTCAGGACGCCGGCACCGATGGCCTCATACGCGTCGAAACGCCTATACATCTCTGCATCTGACCAGTAGAGATTCTTCGCTTCGCCGTGGTCTGGACAGGTACGAGTGATCCAGACCTTCCCGTCCTCCTCGGTAATCTCCGCATCGAGGACTTTTCTGCAAATCGGGCAAAGGCTTTTGGTTTCTTTCAGGAGCATATCTCATCCACCGGCATTGTCTTTACAATAGCGTTCCTATGATATATGGTACCGACCATGTCGGGCATTGACAGATTGGTTATACCCGACAGGCATTTAAACCTAAGTAGAAATTGAGGGGATTCGTATTATTAGTATCGTTGACGTGGGATCAGCCCTCATCGCGGCGTTCTGGATCATGGTCCCGGCATATGTACCCAATTCCGCCGCCGCCGCCCTGGGCGGTGGGACGCCGGTCGACCTCGGGAAGAACTGGCGGGACGGGAGACGGATCCTCGGGGACGGCAAGACGTTCCGCGGTTTTTTCCTGGGCGTGGCTGCCGGGATCGCCGTCGGGCTCATCCAGATCGTGCTGAGGGAGACCTTTGGCTGGTCGTCGCTCCCTGAGCACACGTTCGTCACGGTCACGCTCCTGGCGGCCGGCGCCCTTCTCGGGGACATGGCCAAGAGTTTTTTCAAGCGGCGGCTCGGCAAGGAGAGCGGTGAGGAGTGGCTCATCGCCGATCAGTACGACCTGGTCGTCGGGGCGTTTGTTCTCCTCCTCATCTTCCAGTACGAGTGGGTCGTCAGGTACGTGGATCTCCTGGTCTTCCTCTGGATCCTCGTCCTCACGCCCCTCCTCCACCGTGCCGCAAATATCATCGGCTATCTGATAGGAGTGAAGAAAGTACCATGGTAAAAGAAGTCGCAGCGTTGCTCAAGGCCCACGGAGCCGTCCAGTTCGGGAATTTTGTCCTTGCTTCGGGGGCGAAGAGTTCATATTACCTTGACATCAAGTCGGCGATCACCGATCCCATACTCCTGAGGGAGATCGGTGAGGCGTTTGCAGGGAGGTTCTCCTTCGATGTCGTCGCCGGCGTCGCCGTCGGTGCCGTCCCCCTGGCGGTCGCCACCTCTCTTGCCTCGGACAAGCCCTATGCAATCATCAGAAAGGAAGAGAAGTCGCACGGGAAGAGCGGGCTGATCATCGGCGATGTCGAGGGGAAGACTGTCCTCCTGGTCGAGGACGTCACGACCTCCGGCGGTTCCGCACTCTTCGGGGTCCGGGCGCTCAGGGAGGTCGGGGCCGAGGTCGTCGCCGTGGCTGTGGTCGTGGACCGGGAAAGCGGCGCGGCCGCGACTTTTGCCGGAGAAGGGGTCGCTCTCGTACCGTTGACAACGGTCTCTGAGATCATGGACCTGTAACCAATTTATTTGCCGGAGTGCATACGTATGGACATGAAGATCCTTGTTGTGGGCGGTGGAGGCCGGGAGCACGCGATTGCTCGTGCCCTTTCCCGCAACAGCGACGCGAAACTCTATTCTGTCATGGCCAGGCGAAACCCTGGCATCGCTCAGCTCTCGGAAAAAGTGCTTATCGAGAAAGAAACGGACGTCAGAGCGGTGACGGCGTTTGCGACCGAGCATGCGGTCGACTATGCCGTCATCGGTCCGGAGGCCCCTCTGGAGGCCGGGATCGCCGACGTGCTCCACGAAGCAGGCATCCCCTGCGTCGGGCCCACCAGGATGGCGGCCAGGCTCGAGACCGACAAGGCCTTCTGCCGGACCATGATGGAGAAGCACGGGATCGCCGGGTGCCCGCTCTACCGGGTCTTCCATGGCGATGCCGAAGGTGCCTGCGAGTACATCGACGCCTATGACGGCGACCTCGTCGTCAAACCGATCGGGCTCACCGGCGGGAAGGGCGTCAAGGTCATGGGCGAGCAGGTCGACGCTGCGGGGGCGAAAGAATATGTGCAGAGCCTCGGCGGCGATGTCGTCCTTGAAGAGCGGTTGATCGGTGAGGAGTTCACGCTCCAGGCCTTTGTGGACGGCAACAACCTGGTGCCGATGCCCCTGGTCCAGGACCATAAGCGGGCCTATGAGGGTGATGTCGGGCCGAACACGGGCGGGATGGGTACCTACTCCCTTGAAGATCATCTCTTCCCCTTCGTCTCGCGTCTCGATTACGAGGCGGCCCTCGAGATCATGCGCAGCGCCGTGGCGGCGATGATCGCCGAGGGACAGCCGTACCGCGGGATCCTGTATGGGCAGTTCATGAACACCAGGGACGGCCCGAAGGTGGTGGAGTTCAACTCCCGCTTTGGGGATCCCGAGGCGATGAACGTCCTCTCGATCCTGGAGTCCGACTTCTCAGAGGTACTCTGCCGGATCGTCGAGGGCACGCTCTCCCAGGCGCACGTGAAGTTCGCACCGAAGGCGACGGTCTGCAAGTACCTGGTGCCTGAGGGCTATCCTGTGGCCCCGGTGGCCGGGGCGCCGATCACCATCGGCAACTATGGCGACACCCTCCTGTATTATGCCAATATCGGGGAGATGGACGGGCACCTCTCGACCCTCACCTCGCGGACGATGGCCTTCGTCGGGATCGGAGACTCCCTGGAGGAGGCCGAGGCAAAGGCCGAGGCGGCCGCCGGGTCGGTCCGCGGCGGGGTCTGGTACAGGCACGACATCGGCAAGCGGGCGGTCCTTGAGAAGAGAATCGCACATATGAGGGATATTCAATGAAGAAGGATTTTTTAACGCTTCTGGACTGTGACGCAATCGAGATCGAGGCGCTGCTCGACGGTGCAGCGCGGCTGAAGAGTTACCGGGCGGCGGGCAAGTCGCACGCCATTCTGCCGGGGTGCAGTCTGGGGATGATCTTTGAGAAGGCTTCGACCAGGACGAGGGTCTCGTTCGAGGCCGGGATGCACGACCTCGGCGGCCATGCTCTCTTCCTCAACCCGGCCGATATGCAACTCGGCCGTGGCGAACTGGTGAGGGACACCGCACGGGTGCTCTCCAGGTTCGTCTCTGCGGTGATGATCCGGGCCTACCACCACAGCACCATCGAGGAGTTTGCGAAATATGCCTCTGTCCCGGTCATCAACGGTCTCTCTGATAAGGCTCATCCGTGTCAGGTGCTCGCCGATCTCCTGACCCTCAAAGAGCAGTTCTCGTCCCTCAAGGGCCTCCGGGTCGCGTGGATCGGCGACGGCAACAATGTCTGCAACTCCCTGCTCCTTGCCTCGGCTCTCACCGGGCTTGAACTGCAGGTGGCGACGCCGCGGGGCTACCGCCCGCCGGCATGGGCCGTCGAGGAGGCCGAGGAACGCGGGGCGCGGGTCACCTTCTGCGAGACGCCAGAGGAGGCGGCGGCAGGTGCGCACGCCCTGTACACCGATGTATGGGTTTCGATGGGGAACGAGGACGAGCGCGAGATGCGTCTGCGGGACTTCAAGGACTACACCATCACCGCCGACCTGGTCAGGCGGGCCGAGCCCGATGCGATCGTGATGCACTGTCTCCCGGCGCACCGGGGCGAGGAGATCACCGATGAGGTGATCGAGGGGCCGCAGAGTGTGGTCTGGGATCAGGCCGAGAACCGGCTCCATGCCCAGAAGGCGCTCCTGGTCCATCTCCTCAGCGACAGGGTTCACTCCTGTGGGACGCAGTGATCAGGTTTTTTCCTTTCGTATTTTTTTGCCCCTGTAGAAGTCCTCTCGTTTTTGTTGAACATCGCACCTTTTCTCTCGCTTTTACCGGGGTCGAAAAGATGCTGTATTCCCCTTGATGCCCTGTCATGAGAAAGTGATCAAGGGTTTACTATGAGCATATCCCCAAACTCTCTGAGGCTTGAACACTTCCTCGAACCGAAGCGCTTCCTTTCTGAGGCCCCCACGAATTAGAGAGACGTACTAGAAAAAATAAATATTTCAAAGTTTATTTTGATTATGTGGCGCCGAATCAGGCGTAAGGATGAGGATACGCCGGAATTGAATGTGGTCGGCAATCCCCCCATCCGTCCAGAGGCGTGCGGTTCTCTTTGTCGACTTCTATCTCATGCCTCAGGGAAGACACATTGCAAAGGAGGCATGTACGGTGGAACAAAAAAGAAGAATTGGATGGGATGTCCTTTTATTGCTGCTTTTAATCGCTGCAATATCTATTCCTATCGTCACAGCACTTGGTCTGCAGCCAACAGAGGAAGCATGTACAACAGCGACAGATGCGCTCTCCCCGGAGAAGGAGTACGACCCAGAAGAGTACACACTTGTCAGGATGGTTGCATCGGATCCCGACACCGCCGATAAGACACCAGATCAGGGCCTCGAACCCACGACACTGGAAAAAGAGAGTAGAGCACTCCTGGAAAAGTTCACCCTCGAATTCGGGGAGAAACTCCCACCAGGATATCTGGGAATGGCAGGTGTCACCCCTCCGGAAGATGCAAAAGTGGGTGCATACATCTTCAGAGTGCTCCCGACCGGCGAGACCATACAATACACCGGACTCTGCGGCATAGGGTGCCGGGACTATTCTGACGTTCTTGAGCGCGCAAACGAGTGGAAAGAGACCGAGTTGATCGCGAGAACAAATGAGGTGAGGGAGACGAAGTCAGGTCCCAGTCCTATCTCTACGACAATCCTGGACTGCAGTTATGACAGTCAGGAATACGGAGAAGATTATGGGTATGCGAAAATTAAGAGCACGTACTACTGGGATAATGTAGAGACTGACCGTCACCATGATTACTTCTATGTGAAAAGCCAGGTCCAGACTGATCCCGGTGTGCATTGTTTCCAGGGGAGCGGTTTTCGCAATCATATCTTTGAAGTCTCACACAACTGGATGCATAACGGATATCCTGGATGCGAACACCTGCCCTATGTCGATCTCAGCGAATATTCCCCTGGCCAGACACCGGGATATACGTCGGTGACGGCGTCTTTGAGTTCGAGCACAGGAGGGATTGGAACTTCTATGAGTTGGACCACTGAAATCCCTGATTATCGGGTTGACGATGACAGTCATCCTGCAAATCAAGTAGCAAAGTGGGATGAGGTTTTCAATTATGACGCAGCCTGTTCACAGACGAACTTTGTCTTCCGTCCCGGTTCTACCGCGACGTGTGGACAATCAACCGCTCGTGACGGGCGTATTTACTCCATCTGTCGTGTTGAGATGGACTGCCACAGGGGATGGTTCTATGACGGATTGCTCCTGGACAAAATGGGGCCCAGGAATGCCCGGCCCCTGGTGTACAATCTCTATGCCCACTGGGAGAATGGCTGGACGACTTAATCTTTTTTTTACGAGAAATTTGAATGAATGTAAAATATTATTCTTGGTTCCTCGTTCACCTCCCCTCCGTGATCTCAATTCCAGAGGCATCCACCGGAGTGGTGGTGTCGAGTGTCCCATTTCATACTAAAGCACCGGTTCTCATGGGGACGTGAGCATTGAAACAGAAAGGATCTGAGATCAGCATCCTGATCATACTGTTGCTGATCGGGGTGGTGGGCATCCCGGGCGTCACGGTGCCGGGGTTGGCTGATCGTGATTCTCCTCCTGGAGAGACAGCGCCTGCTACAACGCCTCCCTCTTCACCTTTGATGACGAGATACAACTCTGAAGAATTTACTGTCATAAATATTGCCGACGGCGCGTTAGAGACCGGACTGGATCCTGCGACGCTTGAAAAGGAGAGCAGAGCACTCCTGGAGATCTTCACAGAGAGATTCGGGGAGAGCGTTGCGCCCAGGTACCTGGGTCTTGCGGGAGTCACGCTGCCTGAGGACACAAAGATTGGGGCGTATCTCTTCAGGGTGCTCCCGACCGGCGAGACCTTACAGTACATCGGGCTCTGCGGGAGAGGATGTCAGGACTATTCAGGAGTTATCGCACGTGCAGAAGAGTGGAAAGAGACTCTCTTGATCCCGCGGACGGACGGCACCCTGACGATGGGATCCAATCCACAGCCCATCGCCACTGTCACCATGGATTGTGAGTATATCGGCAGGGAATATGGGGGAGACTACGGGTATGCCGGGATCACGAGCATTCTCTCCTGGGACTGCGAGGAAAATGACCGGGTCAACGACTATTTTTTCGTCAGGACAATGGTCGTTGTCGATGCCGGCATGAATCGTGTTGAGGGGAGTGTTTTCCATAACAATATCTTTGAGATCTCGCACGACTGGATGCATCATGACTCTCCCGGATTTGAACCCCTGCCCTATGTCTGTCTCAGTGATTACTCTCCTGGACAGAATCCGGGGCCTGCTGAGGTGGAGATCTCTCTTATGCCACGGGCAATTGGAAGTCCGGGAACACCGTTGAGTTGGTGGACCTGTGCCATCCCTGATGGAGAAGTGAGGGACGACAGCCACCCTGCAGACGAACTGGCAAAGTGGGATCTGACCTTTGATTATGGTGCCGGGGACTCACAAGCCGACTTCACTTTTGATCCGGGTTCTGCCGCGACATGCAGTCAGTCTCCGGCCCGTGACGGAGGGACGTACTCGGTCTGCCGCGTCGAGATGGACTGTCATCGAGGCTGGTTCTACGACGGTTTTTTCTTCTTCGACGAGACCGGGCCTGAGAATGCCGGTCCGCTGGGGTATACTTTCTTTAGTTGGTGGGAGGAAGGACTGGAGGATCTGAGGGATTAGATTCAGGTCTCCTGTTTTTCGGGCTCTGTAGAATTGAGCATTTGGCGAAAACACACCTCAAGCATGCCGGATAAAAAAATTTTTCATAGTGATTCGGCATGAACCCCTTGGCTCAAGCATACGCGGTTGAATATTGTTCTGAGTAGCGTTTCGAGGTGTGGAGGGATCCCCCTTACGCCGGGACACCAGAGAGGATCTCGTTCAATCGCCGCCCCTCGGTTCCCTTCAACGTGGGAGGTTCCGGGAGTTTCCCCTGCGGTGAGAGATAGAACAAGGTAAAATTTCTTATTCTTCTGGTGGGACGGCCCGTCTGATCGACGTGCCATCCTCCATGCTCGCACCGGGGGCGCTACCCCCGGACCCCCGGGATGAAGATAGGGGTGGGAAGGCAGAGGTGAGATCATGAAGAGGATGGTATCGTTCCCTATGTTCTCTTCACGCGAGGATAGAGAGATCTCTCGTTCAAGTGTATCGTTTGGGGGACCTTTTGTTCTTTCTTCTGGAGTGACCATGAGGGGCTGCTCACACCCTTGCCCCTCCGTGATGGATCGCCAGAGGACGGGAACCCCCTCTGAACGATTCCCCGCCCGCCTTCCCACCCTATCGCAATCACGGGGGTCCTGGGGCAGAGCCCCCGGCGCTTATGGTGTGGGAAGGCACGTCGATCAGAAGGGTCGCCCCGCCAGAAGAACGAGAAATGTTACCCTGCTCTCTCTCGCCGGGGGGAGAACCCCCCGGACCCCTCCACGACGATGATGGCCGAGAGGCGGCGAAGTGCTCGGTTCCCGTCACCCTCAAGGACGGGAGAAGAGGAATTGAGGGTTTCAACAGAGCCTCAAAATCGTTTTTTCAGTTCTTCAAATTTGATTGTCGCCTCTTCACGCCGCTCCACCGCCACAGCCAGATCGTGAAGATCCTCCTGCAAATGCTCGTATTCATGGAAGGGAAGGATGACTACAACTCCATGCAAGAGGGGAGGGATCTGCATCAGAGAGGCATGGCTGGAGAGCCACGGCTCACGGTGAAGAGCCAAAAAAAAAGTTCAGTCCTCGCCGATGAACTCGCGAACCATCGCGCGAAGATCCTTTTCGGCCTCGACGAGCACTTCCTTTTTCCCGCGGAAGGCGAGGAGGTAACGGGTGTCCCCTTCCATATTGGCGAAATTGAGTTGTTCTGCCCGGTCGACCAGGTCGACGTCGTACTTTTCGATGATTGCCCTGATCGCCGACCTGGGAACGCCCGGGGGGATCAGGAGGTCAAAGAGTTCTTCTTCCTCTGCCATTTCGTTCAGCCTCATTTTCCGATCTTGATCCGCTCGGCCATGATGCACCGTCCGCCGCGGACGCCGCCGAGCGGGTTCTTCGGTTTGCCGAGAGAGTTCATGCACCGTCCCATCAGGGCGGCGCCCCTCGCAAGTCCGTCGTCCACAAAGACCAGGTGGTCCTGTGGGTCTTTGTACAATCCGCGCTCCGCGATCCCGTCCAGGATGTACTGCGGTTTCTTCCCTGAAATCGCCGCCCGGCCGGTGAAGCCGATGGACGAGTTCTCGGGGACCATCTCGTGTTCGACGGCGACGTCGATGAGCCGGAGGGCCATCTCAGAGCAGACGTGGTCGATCACATCGGTGAGCAGACCTTTACCGTACTTCTCATAGATCTCTGCGCCGATGGTATTGAGTGCTCCGGTCTCGCTCCCGTTCTCCCCGACGTCGCAGCCGATGAGAACCACCCCTGAATCATGGGCGATCCTGGAGTTGACCGGCACCCGGCCGAAGCGTTCGCGGTCGGGCGGGACGCGCCTGATGTCGATGTGCCGGTGGACCTGCCCGACATAGTCCTCGACGATCCCGGCGCTCCGCCCGATCCTGGAGACGCCTTCGAGGGCGCTCTTGTCCCCGAACATGTCCAGCGCCGTTCCGGTCCGTCCCTCGACCTGGCCGGTGCCCCTGACGATGGAGTCGGGGATGGAACCTGCAAGCCCGCAGAAGTTCCCGATGGTCTTTGCGAAGGGGTCGGAACTGCCCGGTGCGACGTCGGAGGTGATCCGCCCGTCGAGCGTGGTCCCGAAGTCGATGGAGATGCAGGGGTTGCGGAAGTCGACCGGGGTGTTCTTCGCCCCCTCCTTGATCCCGGCCATCGCGAGTTCGCCCTCCATCTCGTTGGCGACCATCTCGACGCCAGAACTTCCGACCGGCGGGACGACGCCGGCGACTGCCCCGACAAAGACGACCTTGTCGGCGAAACTGTGCTGCTGGAGCTTTTTCGGGAGGTTCTCCTTGGACATGGGGGGCGTCATCTTCCTGGGCGGGACACCGGCCGCGAGGCACCCGTTGGCCAGGGCGATCACGAACTCGCCGACCTGGTCGGGGGAGTCCATCGCCGCCACCACGCCGGTGCTCCTCACCACAAAGTCGAGGTCGTCGGCGATCGAGAGTCCGGCCTCTTTGTGACACTCGATAAGGGTGTCGCGGACCAGGTCGGTGACCGACTCTCTCGTGATCTCGGTCCCGTCCAGGGTCGCCCCGAAGACCTCTTCGCCGGGTTTGGGTGGTCGGACGTCCCGGCTCATCTTTACGGTCTTGTTGATGGCATAGGCGTGGCCGGTCTCCAGGTTGGTGCCGGTGAGGATGCACTTGGTGGTGGTGTTGCCCATCTCCACTGAGGCGACGATGAAGTAAGGCTTGACCTTGTATTCAGGCATGGTCATCCCGGCACCGTGGGCGACCGAGGGGGGCGGTACGCTCTCCACGATATATGGCTTCGGTTTAAAGAAGCGGTCAAAAAAATGGGGGCACATATACCATTCTCTCCTTCTGTAGACTTTATATTTTTCTATCCTGACCAAATGGGTTCTTCTTCGCCGGCGCCAGCGCGGTGCAGATTCGAGCGATCCCCTGGAGGCAGAGATACCCGGTCCCGGTGAGGTGGTATTCGCCCCGGTTCCGGCGTTGCACGATGAGCCCCGCCTCTTCGAGCCGCGAGAGGTGGAAGAGGAGGTTGCCGCCGCGCAGGCCGGTAAGCCTGGAGAGGTCGGAGAAGGAGAGCGAACCGTCGGCGAGGGCCTTGAGGACGGTGAGTCTCGGGACACTGGCGGCCGGTTCGAGGAAATCTCTCACGGCCTCCTCCACCGGGATCTCGGCGATCTCAGCGCGATTGGGCTCGTCTCTGAGGCCGAGTCCTTCGGCGATCTCGGTCTGCTTTTCGAGGAGCAGGAGCGTGGCGTCAAAGCAGGCGTCGCACGCCGACGAGGGGGCTTTCTCCCTGAGGGTCTGGAGGCGTTCTTTCTGTGCGGCGATCTCGTCGGGGGTGACCGTGCCGTCTCCCACCTTGAGAGCGCTCTCCCGGATGATCCTATAGAAGACCTCGGCGCACTGCTCCCGCCTGGCACAGCCTTGATCAAGGTGCTGTTCAAGCCCGGTCTGCACATTTTCCAGGTGGGCGCCGATGGCCACCCGCCCGTACTCTTTCCGCAGTCCGGTCATGAGGTCGCCGAGATAGCCACAGTCACGTACCTCGGTGAGGTGTCGCATTTCTCTCCTGATGGCCCGCAGTTCGTCTCTGATCTCCTGCCCGCAGGTGCATTCTTCTGGAGCAGATGTCATGAGGTATAGTTTTCTGACACGCAGATATATATCTGCTGAATTCCATAGAAAAGGTGATCACCATGGTTAAACTGAATGAAGAGATGAAAGAGGCCTTCTCGAAGGTCAGAGTCTTCCCGGTGGCCACCGCTTCGAAGGACGGCGTCCCGAATGTCGTGCCGATCGGTTTTTGCATGCTCATCGACGACGAGACGATCTGGATCGCGGACAACTTCATGAAGAAGACGCTCGCCAATGTCGAGGAGAACCCGAAGCTCTCCCTCTATCTCTGGGGCCCCGAAGTCAAGGGATGCTTCCAGATCAAGGGCGACGTGAAGGTCGTCTCCGAGGGCGAAGACTTCCAGAAGATGCGCGAGATCGTCCTCGCAAAGATGTCCAAGGCCCCGGCCAAGAACCTCCTGGTGGTCAAGGTCACCGACGTCTACACCTGCACGCCCGGCCCTGACGCCGGGGCAAAACTGCTCTGAACGGCTTTGTCGGATCTTTTCTTCTTTTTTTGGCTCTGTAGAATTGAGCATGAATCGAGAGCACGCTTCAAGCATACGGGATGAAAATTTCCCGTTGCTTGATCACTCATTCATATGTCAGGAGAATCGGTGTGGATCCTGTTCCATCGCCGCCCCCCGGCGCGAGAGAGCAGGTCAGCATTCTTTCTCCTGCCGGGGAGCGGCCCTCTCTCATCACGTGCTCCCCACACTCTTCTGCTCTCACGCTTTACCTTCCTCTTTCTTTTCGTGCGCTGTTGCGCTGTGGCAGGGGTGTGCCGCCCCGAAGAACAAGAGATCCCCCTCTTCATCCCGTGACATTTTTATCTCGTCGCAGGACTATTGGGAGGTATGGCACGTCTGAACGAGAAGATGAAGGAGATCTTTGAGAAGGCCCCGGTCTATCCGCTTGCAACCGCCTCGAAGGCAGGAGAACCGAACGTCGCACCGATGAAGTCGGTCTGGCTTGTCGACGATGAGACGGTCTGGGTCGCGGACAACTTCATGAAAAAGACTCTCGCCAACCTCGAAGAGAACCCGCGGGCCGCGATCTACCTCTGGGGGCCGGAGACCGGCGGCTGTATCCAGGTGAAGGGCGACGCCAAGATTCTCACCTCCGGGCCGGAGTACGAGAAGATGCGGGCCGAGGTAAAGGCGAAGTCAGAGAAGTACCCGGCAAAGTCGCTGATCGTGATCACGATCACCGAGGTCTACACCTGCGCCCCTGGTGCCGGGGCCGGGGACGAACTTCTTTAAACTTTTTATTTGGCTTTGTTGAATCAAACATGAACTCCGGGCTCAAGCATACGCGATTGAACATTGTTCAAAAGATCTTTTGATCGACGTGCCTTTCCACACGCTTGCGCCGGGGGCGCTGCCCCCGGACCCCCAGAATTGTGATCGGCCGGGAAGGCAGCGGGAGATCATGAAGATAGTGGTGTTTTCCAGAGCGTTCTCTTCACACGAGAACTATCAACATGATAGAGTCTCAAGCCCCGTCCTTCAGGGCGGGGTAGTTGACTTGCATCATATTGGCGACCTTATGTTCTTGACATGCCACCAGGTTCATGTCTGGTCCTATAAAGCCGAAGATTCGATAGAAACTGGCCCCAGAAATCCCCCCAGAATCCTGCCCCCTTTCAAGCCCCTTTCGCAGGCGTACCGCGTGGCCATGAGGTCTGGGCACTACTTACAGCCATGCGGCGGCCCAGGGGGCCGGGAGAGACCCGATTTCATCGCCGCGTTGCATGAAAAAACGTCCCTCCTATTCGATCGGAATAGATGCCCGAAATGACCTCGAATTAGGGGTTTTGTCCTTGAATTTGAGGGCAATATGGCCATATTTGAGGGTGGGTCGCACCTCCTTGCCCGTGCCGGCCACCGGAGTTATCACTCCAGCCGGAGTGAAAAGGCTTCAACACCGCACAAAAAAAAAAGATTAGTTCTTTCTGACCTTCTGGAGGAGACGAGCCTGCATCCCGAAGTACTTCGAGACCCCGACGGCGTCGCACTGGTCGAGAGTCTTTGAATCGAAGGAGACCAGGTCGTCGGAATACAGGGCCAGCGGCGAGGTCCGTCCCATGATGTGCACTCCACCCTTGAAGAGCATGCAGTCGACCGTACCGGTGACACGCTCCTGGGTGGTGTCGATGAAGGCGTTGAGGGCGGCGTACAACGGCTCGTGGACCAGGCCCATGTAGGCGAGTTCCGACCACTTGCCGTCGACGACCTGCTTGAAGCCAAGTTCCTGGCGGGTGAGCACCAGGCGCTCAAGGTCGTGGTGGGCGGCGAGGAGAACGGTGGCCGCCGGGTGCTCGTAGTTCTCCCTGGCCTTCAGGCCGAGGATCCGGTCCTCCATCATGTCGTTTCTCCCGACGCTGTGGCGGCCGGCGATGGCGTTGAGTTCCAGGATCAGGTCTTCGCCTGCCATCTTCTTTCCGTTGAGGGAGACCGGCACACCCTGCTCAAACCCGATAGAGATGATTTCTGGCTCGGCAGGTGCATCCGCGAGTGAGGCGGTCCAGGCATAGATCTCCTCCGGCGGGTGGTAGGCCGGGTCTTCGAGTTTCCCGCCCTCGATACTCCGCGACCAGAAGTTCTCGTCGATGGACCAGGGCTTCTCCTTCTTGACCGGGACCGGGATGCCGTGCTCCTCGGCGTACTCGATCTCCCACTCCCTGGTGAGGTTCATCTCCCTGATCGGGGCGACGACCTCGTAGTCGTGCGCCCTGAAGATGAAGTCGAAGCGAAGCTGGTCGTTGCCCTTGCCGGTGCACCCGTGGGCGATGGCAACCGCGCCCTCCTTCTTTGCGACGGCCACGATCTCCTCGGCGATGAGCGGTCTGGCGAGCGCGGTGCCCATCGGGTAGCCCTCGTACGACCCATTGGCCTTGATCGCTCTGAAGACATGCTCCCTGACGAACTGCTCCCTGGCGTCGATGGTGTAGTGGCGGTCCGCAATCTTTTCGCCCTTCTTCGTGGCTTCCTCAACCTCGTGCTGCGGCTGGCCGACGTCGACTGCGACGGTGATTACCTCATCGAAGCCATAGTGCTCCTTGAGGAGGGGGACGCAGATCGAGGTGTCGAGCCCGCCCGAGAAGGCAAGAACAACTTTTCCTTTTCCCATGTCTGATGCTCCAGTGTGCTCTTCGGGTCCTGGCGCTTTCTGCAGCGATATGCAGATACCCACTATTCATTGGTGCTCTCAGACTTTTAACTTGCGGGGATGACGGGGGTGGAGCGGGAAGTCCCCGGTCTTCAGGCCGGGGATGAAAGCAGAACCACCCTTCTTCCCTACGACAGATATATCATATTGGGTATAATATTATGATTCACCCAATATGAGGTCTAAACTTGATAGGTCGGCGCATTCGGTCTTTGCCCTATACTATCATCTGGTGATAGTAGTGAAGTATCGCCGGAAAGCGTTGTATTCTGACGACATTCGAGAACGTCTGAAAGATATTGTGTGGAACCTATCTGATGAATTGGGTATCGAGGTTGTTGCTCACGAACCCGCCGAAGATCACTATCATCTTGTCTTCAAAGCGACTCCGAAAACCAACCTTGTCAACGTTGTCAATGTGATCAAGGGAGTATCGGCACGGAGACTGCGGCAGGAGTTTCCTGCAACAAAGAATTTGCTATGGGGACAATCCTTCTGGTCTCCATCGTATTTTCTTGTAACATCTGGACAGGTGAGCCTTGACACCCTGAAAGATTACGTCGATTCTCAATTGGAGAAGTGAATGATCATTTCCTACAAGTATCGAGCATATCCAGATGCACCCGTGGAAACACGATTGCACGAGACCCTTGATACCTGTAGGTGGCTCTACAACAAACTCCTTGAAGAATGCAACACGGCACGGGAGAACGGGCTCTCTCCAACGATGCGGGGAATGCAGGCACGGATTGTCACGCTGAAAGATGAGAATCCGTTCCTGAAGATCGTGTACTCCAAAGTGCTTCAGATGGTCAACTATACCCTCTGGAGCAACATCGCTGCACTCTCGCAGACAAAGAAGAGAGGACGAAAGATCGGCAAACTCCGGTTCAAGGGCGCATTTAGGTATCGGACGCTCAACTACAACCAGTCCGGGTTCAAGATCGACCGTGAACACAGTATGATCGCGTTCTCGAAGATCGGGACAATTCCGTTCACGATGCATCGACCTTACATTGGGAAGGTGAAAGGCGTTCTGATCACTCGTTCCGGTGATAGATGGTACGTGATTGTTCAGGCAGAGCAGGAGGCTTCCGCGTCAAAGCGGGAAGGACGATCTGTCGGGATCGATGTCGGTCTGAGCTCGTTTGCAGTCGATAGCGAGGGAGCGGTGATCGAGAATCCCCGATTCTATGAGCATTCGCTTGACCGGATCAGAAAGTTACAGCAGAGCATTGCCCGGAAAAAACGGTTTTCGCAGAACTGGAAGAAGGCAAAGAAGAGACTGGAGAAAACCTATGATCATATCACCAACCAGAAGAAAGATTTCCTGCACAAACTCTCTAGGCAGTACGTTGACACCTATGCAACAATCTGTGTCGAAGACCTGAATATCAAAGGTCTGAAGGAGAAAAGCAACTCTAAAGGATTGCACAGGAGCATCCATGATGCTTCATGGGGACGATTCTATTTTTATCTTGCGTACAAGGCTGAAAGTGCTGGTACGAATCTCATCAAAGTCGATCCCAGGAATACATCACAGATGTGCTCAAACTGTGGAAGTATCGTGAAAAAGAATCTCTCTGAGAGAGTCCACGAATGCCCGTATTGTGGGTTTGTTGCCGATAGAGATTACAATGCTGCGGAGAATATTCACCGCGTGGGGATGGAACAGCCCTTTGAGCCTGTGGAGACGATACCTCTCCATCACATCTCTGTGATGCAAGTACTGTCCATGAAGCAGGAAGCCACGCCCTTCAGGGCGGGGTAGTTCACTCCTCTGGAGGTTACAGGCGCCCTCGACGGGAGGGCGGCGTCTCTCATCCGGGAACCGGCAAAAATCAGGATCAGGGGGGAACCAGGTCCGCCTCCCCCCTGTGTTCACGGCCGATCCCATCTATGGACGGCCTGGCCATTCACGTGTACGTATCCCGGGGTGCTGTTCTGCACCCCTTCAGATCGTCTCTTCCGGTGTCACTTCTTCTTCTGGCGTCATCTCCTCCTCCGGCGTGACCTCTTCTTCCGGCGTCACTTCCTCTTCAGGCGTCATCTCCTCTCCCGGCGTGACGGTGATGTAACTGGCCTTCGTTTCTGTCTCAGTCCCTACTCCGTCGGAGACGGTCAATGAGACATCATAGGTGTTTGCGGTCGTGTAAGTGTGGGTAGGGGCCGGTTCGGCCGAGGTGTTCCCGTCACCGAAGTCCCACAGCCAGGATGTTACCGCACCGACCGAGAGATCGGTGAAGGTCACGCTCAACGGTGCGGGGCCAGAGGTCGGTGTGGCGCTGAAGTCGGCGGAGAGCGGGACCGCCGGTGCCGTGACATCGATGTAGGCGGGCCGTTCGAGCGAGTCCTCGGTCGTCCCGTCCGAGACCGTGAGGTTCACGGTGTAGAGTCCGGGTGCCGCATAGACATTGGTCGGGTTCTGTTCGGTCGAGGTGTTCCCGTCACCGAAGTCCCACAACCAGGATGTCACCGCACCGACCGAGAGATCGGTGAAGGCCACACTCAACGGTGCGGGGCCAGAGGTCGGCACGCCGCTGAAGTCGGCGGAGAGCACTGTCGGTGCTGCGGTGACATTGATGTAGTCTTGCCGTTCGAGCGAGTCCCCGGTCGTCCCGTCCGAGACCGTGAGGTTCACGGTGTAGAGTCCGGGTGCCGCATAGACATTGGTCGGGTTCTGTTCGGTCGAGGTGTTCCCGTCGCCGAAGTCCCACAGCCATGACGTCGGCGCGCCCTCCGAGAGATCGGTGAAGGCCACGCTCAACGGTGCGGTGCCGTTCTGTGGGTTTGCCGTGAAGTTGGCGGAAAGCGCCGACGTGGCGTTGGTGACATTGATGTAATCCACCTTTGTCTCGGTGTCGGTCTGCGTCCCGTCAGAGATCGTGAGGTTCACGGTGTACAGTCCGGGCGCTGTATAGACATAGGTCGGGTTCTGAGCGGTCGACGTGTTCCCGTCACCAAACTCCCAGGCCCAGGACGTCGGAGTCCCGATCGAGGTGTCGGTGAAGTTCACGCTCAGCGGTGCGGTGCCGTTCCGCGGGTCGGCCGTGAAGTTTGCGTCGAAGGCCCCGGGCGTGACATTGAGATGCCCCATACCGGCGGTGAGCAGATACTCATCCAGCGCAGGGGTCAGGACCCGTGCCTCATCGATGACGAGGTCGGTCTTGCCGGCCAGGTCGCCGCGGACTGTCAGGGTGCAGAGCGTGATATTCTCTTTCCCCGGATCGGTGATCCCCTTGACCCCCGTGAGCTGGACCGAGTCGGCCGGCAGCGGCGAGACCATGGGGCCGGACTTCACCCAGGGCGGCATCTCGACGTCCACGATCTCGGCGATCGCCGGGTCGGTGAGGTCGATGTCCATGTAGTAGAAGGCGATCCCCTTCTCGGCCCGGTCCATCACGACATCATAGGTGGTGTTCTCCCCCTCAGCCACCTCTGTCTCTTTCGGGACAAAGGAGAGCCGCGCCTTGAGTTCCTCTGTAGAGACCTTGATGTATCCGACCTTCCTCTCGGTGTCGGCCGACTTGCCGTCCGAGATGGTCAACGAGACGGTGTAGACCCCTGGCTTCGTGTAGGTGTGCGTCGGGAACTGGGCAGTCGACCCTTTCCCGTCGCCGAAGTCCCAGGCCCAGGATGTCGGCGACCCGGTCGAGAGGTCGGTGAACCCCACGTCCAGCGGTGCGACACCGCTCCGCGGGAAGGCCTTGAAGTCGGCGTTCAGCACCGGCGGAGGCGCCGGTCCTGGTCCGGGCGGTTCTCTTGGACCGAGTTTGATGATGAAGGCGTCGAGCGTGCAGTTGGTGATGTCGGTGAGATCTTCACAGATCCCGGTCTCTCCTCCGATCGCATATCCCCCGTCTGCGGTTGCGATGATGGCGTGGGGGTCGTTCTCGAACGGACCGATGGTGTAGAAGTTCCGCCATTCGATCTCGCCGGTGTCATCGGTCGCAATGAGATAAACGGCGTTCTGCGGATTGGCCGGCGGGTCGCAGTGACACGCGAGGATAAATCCGCCTTCAGGTCTCTCGACAAGGTCTTCAGCCCAGAAGGTCTGCGAACAGGCGGTATAGGCCCTGGACCACTCGGCCTGCCCCTCGGCGTCGGTCTTGATCATGGCGGCGGTCGCGGTCTCAGGGTTCTCGAAGACGGTTCTGCCCGCGATGGCGTATCCGCCGTCGGCGGTCGCGACCACCTTCACCGACCTGAAGTCGCCCTCGGCACCCTGCGAAGTCCAGTTCAGATCCTTCGCCGCGTAATACCGCTCCCAGAGCAGCGTGCCGGTGGCGTTGGTCTTCCTGAGGAAGGCGTCCACCGTCCCGTTGGTCAGGTCGACCGACGTCCCGGCGAAGACATAATCCCCCTCATCGGTCTGCAGGACCGAGTGGCCGGCATCGTCGATATCCCTCATGTATCCGTTCGCCCACTCTACGTCGCCGGTCTCGTTGGTCCTGACCAGATACGCGGCGTTCGGTGCGGCAGGCGGGTTGTTCCGGCCGGTCAGGATAAAGCCCCCGTCATCGCAGACTGCGAGATCCTGTACCGCCTCCCAGGTGGTGCTCACGTTCCCGGTCGGCCCGGTCCAGAGCACGGTGCCGTTCTCGTCGGTCCTGACCATCATCGCTCCGTCGGTCGATGCATTCTCCAGGTCGATGAGCCCGTAGCCCCCCAGGATATAGCCCCCATCGAGGGTCTCCTTCACCGCGTTCGCCGTATCGTATGAGGCGTAGTCGTAGGTCTTGTTCCAGAGCAGCGTGCCGTTCTCGTCGGTCTTCACCAGCAGCATGTCGCTGGTCGAACCGTTCTGCACCTTCCCGGCAAGGATGAAATCACTCTCGTTGGTCTCCTGGAGCGCATAGCCGTAATCGTTGTAGCCCGAGTCGTAGGTCATCTGCCAGCGCTCTTCCGGGATCTCAACGCCTGCTGCAATGCCGGTCAGAGCGAGCAGGGCGGCGACCGTGATCAGGATGGCTGTCGCTATCCTGTACCTTCCCGGCCGGTGCCTTCCGGCCGCGGATAATCTTCTCATCATTCCCCCCTCCTGGTGTGCCGGGTGGATGGGGCCGGGAGGGGATAAAGGTAACTGGCCTCTTACCCGGTCTGCTCCCGTCCGGTCAGGATGATGAAGAGGTCCAGACTCTCGCGGCCGGTCTCCGGGTCGATGGTCAGGGTCTCCCCGGTGACGGCATATCCTCCCTCCCGGGTTGTGATGATGCTGTGGGGATCGTTCTCAGAGGGGTTGAGGAAACCGGGCGTGGCGTCGACCTCCCATTGGGAGGTTCCGTTCTCGTCGGTCCTGATCAGGACGACCGAGTTGGTTGGGTTGGCGAGGGGGTCGAGGTAACAGGCAAGGATGAACCCGCTGTCGGCGGTCCGGGACAGCGACTCGGTCCAGAAGTCTCCGTCTCTCTGATAGGTCCAGTTCCTCTCCAGAGTTCCGTTCTCGTCGGTCAGGAGAAGCATTGCGGCGGAGACCGGCCTCTCCGGGAAGGTCACCCCGCCCGCGACGGCATAACCCCCGCCGTCCCTGAGGGCGAGGTCGGGTGCGGTCATGAGGGCTTTAATGTCGCTGAAGACCGGCCACACTTCCTGAGCAGGGAAGGTCCGGGTCCAGGTGAGGTTCCCGTCAGGCCCGGTCGCCAGCACGAAGACCTCCTCTGAAGCGGACGAGAGCCCGGCGATCGCATACCCTTCGTCTCCTTCTATGGCCAGGGCGGTGGCCCTGCTCTCGTTGAGGTCTTCATAGGTCTGCACCCATTCGACGTGGCCGCTCTCGTTCGTCCTGATCAGGGCGGCCGTCTCCTCCCCGTCGGGTGCGAGGGCCGAACCTGCGAGCATATATCCACCGTCCTCTGTCACGAGGAGGTCGCGGGCAGGGCCGTATTCTGCGACATCGATCCCTTCAGGTCCGGTCCAGAGGACTTCACCCTCCGGGTCGGTCCCGACCAGCGCCATGCGGCCGTCCTGCTCGCCGGCCAGCACGTACCCGCCGTCTGAGGTCTGCCTGACGGCATGGGCGGCGTCATTGCCGGAAAGCGTATAATATCTGCTCCAGAGGACGCTGCCGTTGGCATCGGCCCGCAGGAGAAGCATCCTGTCGGACGATTCGTTTCTTGCCGTCCCGGCGACGGCATATCCCCCTTCTTCGACCTCGATGATGTCGGCGCCCGACTCGTCGGACCTGTCGTCAAAGGCCGTCCACTGTAGGGGGCCAGGGGCCTGCGCCGCCACGGTCCCGACGCCCCAGACGGCGGCGAGGCAGACGAACAGCGCGATCGCACGCCATAGTCGACATTCTCCTGTCATCTCTGATCTCTCCCTCCTCATTGCGGCGGGAGAGGACTGACTTCGGCAATAAAGGTTGTCCTGATCTCCGTGGTTATCCCTTTCGATCACATCACGGGAGAAGAACAAAATGAACCGAGAACGAAACCGAATGAAAATTTATCCATGAAAATCTCCCAGAAGTATCCCGGGCTTGAACAATCAACCCGGACTGAGACCTTCTCACCGCCATCTCTCCGCCTTCCCGGCCCTATCTTACCAGAGGCCGATCTGAACCTGCCATCTCGCACCGGGGGAGAGCCCCCGGACCCCCCACGGCGAGGATAGCCGAGGGGCGGCGATTGAGTGGTGCCTTCCCCGCCGCCCTGACATGAGGAAAGGGATCACGGATCCTTCTACACTCCGAAGCGCTGCTCAGAACAATGTTCATGCGGCATGCCTGAGGCGTGCTTTCGACTCATGCCTGATTCAACAAAGCCAAAAAAAAGATTGATTCAGCGCCTCATGGTGACGATGTATCCGCCTATGATAACCCCTGCGACGACAATGACCAGGATGGCCCATGTCATCGGGATGCCTCCGGTCTCTGTCGAGGGGGTGGGTGCTGTGGTGGAGGCGGCGGTGGTCGCGGTCGAGTCGGTCGAAGTGGTTGATCCGGTGGGGGGGATCGTCGTGGTCGAGGTGGTCGGTGTCGCCGGGGTGTCGCCGGCGTTGCTCTGAGACGAGTGCGAGTGTGAGGATGATGACGAGTGCGAGGAGGACGGAGGCGAGGTGGGTTTTGTGGTGGTGGCGGGCTTTGTTGCGGCGAGGGCGAACGCGGAGAAACCTTCCGGTGAGTAGGCCTCGAAGACCATCATGCCGTCGTCGTCGAGGCCGAGATAGGTGGTCTCAAGCACGCTGGTGACACCGTCGTCGCCCTGCCGGAAGATCTTGATCGCATCGGTACCGCCGTTCGCCTCGACCCATGCGGGGGAGACGGTCATGCGGATATAGGCGTCGGTGATGGTGTCGTTTTCACCCAGGTTGGTCTTGGTGAAGTAGATCGCATAGGCCGTCGAGGTGAGGTTGAGTCCTTTGTCGGCGGCGGCGAGGGTGAATGAGGTCGATGTCCCGTTGCTCGGTCGGTCATAGATCGAGGTCGTGATCGTGAGGTTGGGGTTGTAGGTGTTCATCGAGGCGTTGAAGGTGACCGAGACATTGCCGACGCCGTCGAGGGGTGCGGCGGCGGGTCGGTTGCTTTCGAGGAGGACACCGGTGACGTTGCCGGTCGAGACAGTGCCGTTCGTGTGGAGGCCGTCGGTCCTGATGGTGAGGTTGAGGCCGCCGGTCGAGAGGAGGATGTCGTCCCCGTTGACGGTACCGTTGCCGGCGGTTTCGTTGAAGGAGATCTGCTGTTGCCCCCCGGTGGACGTGACATTCGTGCCGTCATCGTCGAAGGTGTAGTCGGTCTCGTCTTCAGGAGGTTCGGGGGGGATGTCGCGGACGCTGATGAGGCGGGGTCTGACCTGGATGTCGGTGCCGACGGCGTTGGTTGCGGTCAGGGTGACGGTGTACCTCCCGATGGCGGTGTAGGTGTGGGCCGGGTGCTGCTCGATGGAGACATTACCGTCGCCGAAGGACCAGGTCCAGGCCGTGGCGTTGGTCGAGAGATCGGTGAACTGCACGAGGAGCGGGACCGCACCGTCGGTTGGTGCGGCGCTGAACGCGGCCGTCGGCGGGGTCTGAGGTGTTACGAGGTCGAAGTGGACGGACGCGGTCTGGTCACGGACGACCGTCACTTCCGAGGAGGCGGAGAGGTAGCCAACTTTTGTCACGGTAACGATGTGGGTGCCGACCGCGACATTTGTGAGGGTGCCGTTCGTCGCTGTGCCGGTGTCCGCGCCGTCGAGTAAGATGGCCGCACCGGGTGGAACGGAAGTCACCGCGATGTTTCCGGTCTCTCTTTCAAGGTCGAAGTGGACCGAGGCGGTCTGGTCGCGCACCACCGTCACCTGCGACGAGGCGCCGAGGTAACCGGCCTTTGTCACGGTAACGGTGTGGGTGCCGACCGGGATGTTTGCAAGAGTGTTGTTTGTCACCGTGCCGGTGGTCGAACCGTCAAGGGAGATCGCCGCGCCGGGCGGGACCGAGGTGACCGCGATGCTTCCGGTCTCGGGTGTTGTCAGGACGTGCAGGTCGAGATGGGTCACGGCCCGCGGTATGAAGGTGGCCGTCTCCTCCGCCATCACGCCGTCCACCAGGAAGGTGACGGTCTGGCCCTCCTGTCCGGCGGTGCCGCTCACGATGAGGTGTTCCCCATCGAGTGGCGTTGATCCGCCATACTTGCCTGCGACGGTCGTTTTCAGGGAACCACTCTCGGTCCCGTCGATCATGGCGACGACCATGGTTCCGGCCGGTGCCGGGGAACCGTCGATCGTCACGCTCCCTTTGAACTCATGGGGAAAAACGGGGACGCTGCCCCCTGCAGCCATCGCCCCTGCGACGAGGCCGAGGAGGAGGAGCACCGCGATGCTCTGCCAGGTCTTCATCTTCATTCCTCCTTCATGCCCCGATGGCGCAGAGCAGGTCCGCCTCGCTCATGTACAGCCAGTAGCCGTCCATGGGCTCCATCGCACGCATCTCACTGTGCCGCCCTTCGGCGCCGCGGATGATCGAGGTCTCGTATTCCTGTGCGTCGGCGTCGAAGCCGATGACGGTGGCCCAGCAGTTCTTGACCGACCTGAGAGTGTTGGCCGCGGGTTCGGGGACGGTGTCGGTGAACCCGATCGCGTTCCATCCTGCATCGAGTGCCTTCTCCGGCGGGGTCGCAACGCCGCCGGTGTCGAAGACGAGCGGGATCTCGTAGGTGGAGTTGGCATAGATCCAGACGCCGTCGAGCGGCCTGAACGCCTCTTCAGAACTCATCGCTTCCCACCGTGCGGTCCCGTTGTACAGGAGCACCGAGTGGTCGGCGGTGTCCACCTCGTCGAAGATGGCGATGGTGTTGTGGCCGGGGGCGAGGGTCTTGGGGGTCGAGACAAAGTTCCAGCCCGGCACAAGGGTGATCGTAGCCTGCGCAAGGTCGAAGTGGACCGCGACGCTCTCGCCTTCGAAGACCGTCACCGTCTCTTCGGCATCGAGATACCCATCAAGGCTCACGGTGACGAGGTGTTCGCCGGGGGAAACCCGCAGAAGCGTGGTGTTCGTCTGTTCGCCGGTGTCCGCACCATCCAGGAAGATCCTGGCACCGTCCGGGGAGGAGGTGACCGTGATGCTCCCCAGCGGTTCGGCGAGGGTGAATTCGACCGAGACGGTTTCGTTATCGACGACCGTCACGGTCTTCGAGGCATCCATGTACCCGGACTTCGTCACGGTGATGGTGTGTTCGCCGACGGCGACGTCCTCAAGGATCGCGTTCGTCTTTGTACCGGTCTCCACACCGTCCAGGAAGATCTCCGCATCCTCGGGCGTCGAGGTGACAGAAATGCACCCGATCGCCTTCTCAAGGTCGAGATGGAGGTCGGTGGTCTCGTCGTGCCGGATGGTCACCCCGGTCGCCGCGTCGCGGTATCCCTCCTTCTTCAGGGTGACGATGTGCTCGCCGACGGCGATGCCGTCGAGGGTGGTGTCGGTCGTCGCACCGGTGTCGGCGCCGTCGATGAAGATCGTCGCTCCTGCTGGTGAGGAGGTGACGGCGAGACTGCCGGTGAGGGTGGTCAGCGAGAGGTCGACGGGTGCGGTCTCGCCTTCGACGACGGTGACCGTCGCCGAGGCGTCGGCGTAGTCGTCCATCTTCAGGGTGACCACGTGCTCGCCGACCGGGATGTCGTTGAGGGTGGCGGGGGTCACGAGACCGGTGTCCTCACCGTCAAGCCAGACGTCTGCACCGGTCGGGGTGGAGGTGACTGCAATGCACCCGGTCGGGACCGGATAGGTCACCACCAGGAAGGCGGCGGCCGCTTCCATGTAGTCCCCGCTGCTCTGGAACGCCGCAACATTGTTCTCGCCGGTGAGGAACGCGGTGACGTCGCGTTCCGCCGCACCGATCTGTGAGGTGCCGGTGGAGTTCCAGGCATCGGTCCACACCTCATCGTTGAAGATCAACTCACCTTCAGTCGGCCCTGCGCCTGGTGCGAGGGCGATGAGGGTTGCGTTGAGGGCGTCGGCGGTGTCGATGGTGAAGAGTGCGTAGGCGGTCGCCTCTTCGGGGGTGGTCGCCTGGCCGCTGCCGCCGTACAGGAGGTCGAAACCCTCGTTGATGACGA